>CANFUO010000004.1 GCA_947450225.1 Burkholderiaceae bacterium
ATCAGGGATGCTTTTGCCGAAACCGGACGAACCGGTAAAACAGTCATATTCCCGATGGTGATTTGTAAGCCAACCCACCAACAAGCTATCGACTACGCAAATGAGATTGCTTCCAAACCGGACCGCGAATCGATCGTTAACTACGATGGTCGCCACAAAAGCGGTGACGCTCAAGGTTGGCTCGAACATGTCCCCGCCGACCGTGTCCTCGGCGGTCACGTTCAAATCATCGGCAGCCCTGAGGAGGTAGCGGACCAGCTCGAGGGTTTGCACGCCGCCGGCATCGATGGAGTGCAACTCGGTTTCTACGACTACGAACCCGAACTTGCCTACTTCATTGAAACTGTCCTTCCCATCCTTGAGCGCCGCGGCCTCCGCGTGCCCGCCGTCGCCCCTTCCTTGAAGGTATGATGAATCACTTGCGCATCTCGCACGAACATGACTTCACCGACATCGTTCTGGACAGCCCAGAAAGCCATAACAGATTCACCGTCGCCGAATACCTACCCCGCAACATCTATGGAATTTAAATGACTACCGTAACGAACCGGCTGCAGCACACCACAACCGAAACCGAAGCCACCGGCGTTGTGATTCCACTCTCCGCGGGAGAGGTTACCCCGGACGAGTTCAAGGCAGTGTTCCGGCACCACCCCGGCGGTGTTTCGCTGATAACCGCCGACGCTGGCGAGGGACCCGTTGCTCTGACCGTTTCATCTGTGTTCTCGGTCAGCGTCACGCCACCGATACTTGTGTTCTCAGTATCGGAGTCGTCTTCATCCACTCCGACGATCCGAAAAACCGACACCGTCGTCGTGCACCTTCTCAGTGCAGGCGAGATCAACCTTGCCAAACTCGGCGCAACCAGCGGTATCGACCGATTCGCCGACACTTCCCTGTGGAGTAGGCTGGAATCAGGGGAACCTTATTTCCCCGCCGCCCACGCGTGGATCCGCGGCAGAATCGTTAATCGGATGGAGGTCGGTTGCTCCACCGTCATCGCCGTTCAAGCGTTACAAACATCTGGACAGAAAGGCGCAGCCGAAAACCCGACCAATCCACTTGTTTACTACAACCGCACCTGGCACCAGCTAGGCGAGCACTCGGTCATCTGAGTGCTTAATGTCGTGTCAGTAAAATGTATATCAGTAAACACTTAAAGGAGACTAGTATGAAACAACAACGTCGAAACGTGATCGCAGTTCTGCTCGCAATGACCCTATCAATGACGGCTTTCGCCCAGGTGCCGGATGACCGCATCATGATTATTGTGCCTTGGGCTGCGGGCGGTGCGGGGGACAAGGTTGCACGTATGGTTGCCAAGCGCTGGTCCGAGAATACTGGCGCTACTATCTTAGTGGAAAACAAGACCGGAGCCGGTGGCATTATTGCTGCTGATTTTGTGGCCAAGGCCAAGCCCGATGGCCACACTATCCTCTTGGATCAGTCGTCGATGCTGTTGCATACCTTTATGCGTCAGAAGGTTCCGTTCAATCCGGCCGACTTTGTGCCCCTGACCAAGCTCGTAGTCCTGCCTCACGTCCTGTTAGTGAATGCGCAGCTGCCTTACACCACGGCTTCCGAGTTCCTCACGGCTGCTAGGGCGAACCCGAATAAGTTCAACTTCTCGACACCCGGGACGGGCTCCTCGCAGCAATTCGTCTTCGAGCAGTTTGCACGCGGTGCTGGCATCAAGGTGCAGCACGTTCCCTATAAGGGTGGCGCGCCCGCAGTTCTTGCCGTTGCCACTGGTGAAGTGGAGCTCTCCTCGGTAACCCTCTCGACCGCGCTGCCCCAAATCGCAACCGGCAAGGTCCGCGCACTCGCAGTCGACACACCGGAGCGCCTGATGGCTCTGCCGAATGTGCCCACCTTCGGAGAGCTCGGTATCACGGAAATCTCGCGAGCGTGGTTCGGCACTTTTCTGCCACCCGGCACGCCTGCGGCGGTAGTAAAGCAGTTGAATGAAGGCATTGTCAGTGCATTGAAGGATCCTCGCGTGATGGAGGCGATGCGTAAGGATGGCTTTGTGGTAGCTGGCAACACGTCGCAGCAATTTGCCGCCGAGATTGTGTTAGACACAAAGTCCGGCGAGAAGCTGGTACGAGAACTCAACATTCGGATCGACTAAGAGTTTATCCCCAAATAGTCGAATGCCATTTTGAGCGGCGTTGGCGCATGGATTGTTATCGCCTGCAAAAACTATAAGGCCAATTATTCTGCGAGTTATTCAAGCCTTAAATGAAATCCTTGCATCGGCAGAGGGTAAGGATCGATTAAATGCAATGAGAATAATATCCACAGTTGGTACCCCAGAAAAATTTGCTGAACAAATAAATTTTATTAAATCGTTTTGGTGCAATTGAAAAAATGCGAATATTAAAGCCGAGTAAAAGTAGGTATTAAACGCTGGGATTTTAAAAGCACCAAAGTTTTTATAGTTAAAGCGTATTCATTTACCTAAATGCAACAGTAAAAGAGTGCCAGTTATGTTGTGCTAGTTACGTTGTGTTTTTTGGGTATATTTTGTGTCGAGGTGGGTCGTAAGTCTTTTTTAAAGGATTCGATACACCAAAACCATGATGGCTCCCCGACCTGGACTCGAACCAGGGACCTGCGGATTAACAGTCCGTCGCTCTACCGACTGAGCTATCAGGGAATAAAAGAGTTATTATAACTTTTTTTACGACATTAACGCAAATTTTACTACGAATTCATGGATATCCAATTACTACCTTGGTCTGAAGCAGCAGAAATTGCGTTGCCAGTTCGTATAGAAGTCTTTGTCAAAGAGCAAAGTGTACCTGAGGATCTAGAGCTTGATGAATATGACCCAATAGCTACCCATGCTGTTTTATTCGAAGATAATTTAGTGATTGGTACCGGTCGAGTTTTCCAAAAAGATGTGACTACTCGTGTTTTTTATATTGGCAGATTATGCGTGTTAAAGAAATATAGAGGTGCTGGATATGGTGAATATTTATTCAAAACCTTAATTGAATATGCAAAACAACAAGGCGCTATAGAGTGCCAAATCCATGCGCAAATAGTCAGCCAACTGTTTTATAAAAAATTTGGATTCCTAGCTGATGAAGATATTTTCATGGAAGCAGGTATTGAGCATGTGCTCATGCGTTTAGCAATGACGAAGTAGGAAGTCTGCTGTAACAACACCAGCATCGATGGTTAACTCTTCCTTTAAAACAAGCTCGATAGCTTCTTCAAAATCAACTAAAAGAAATTCACTCACTTCATGATCGAGATTCTGGGGTTGAAATGAGGTTGGCATTTCTAAATCGTAAGTATAGAGAGTTTCATGATGAAGACTCGAGTTCATTAAGCCTCTTCGAACTGTAATTGAGCTAATAGGCTGTAGTCGATAAATAAGATCGGTAAGAATACCAGCTTCTTCTTTTAATTCACGCACAACACTATTGAGAAGCGTTTCGTTTGCGCTTACCCCACCAGCAGTAATATTATCCAGAAGATTGGGGTCGACATGCTTACTGTGACTGCGCCTTGCTAACCACAATTGTTGACCAGAGATATAGCCATTGATATGAACAGCGCGACTATGGAAACCAAAAGCTCGAAAAAAAGATCTCTCAACTCTAAAGCGTTCATGAGAGTGTTCGTCAATAAATGAGAACTCTTCGTCACGCCATCCCTCTAATAAATGAATTTCTCGCAAGTATTCAGCGAGGATGCGAAGTTCAATACTTAATTGATGGGGGGTAACTTCATCAAGAATTATTTTTTGCACAGCACAATGAACAAAATGAAGTTGCTGTTGATCACCTTCTAAAAACTTTTGAATGGCAAGAAAAATTGTTGGGGTCACATAACCAAAGATCTGATCACCATAATGCACGGGTAATAAATCAATAGGAACACTTCGAAATGAGGTCTCAATAATTTCTGTTAATGCAGACCTTGAATTCAAATCCATTTTATAAGTTGGCATGTAATATTTTTCTCATCAGTATCAGTATATTTTCTTAAGTATTAACACTTAGAATAAACTTTTAAAAAAATGCAATGATTTTTTTTGAGTTTATTTCTATGCTAATTATGACACTGCTTAAAAATGTAGCAAGTCAGCTCAAGCCCTATTAGGCTTAGATATTTTATGCATTTTCTTTTACTTATCCACAAAACTTGTGGATAAGTTTCCTGAGAGTTATTGATTAAGGACTATTGACAAGTTATTTATTTTAATTAAAGCTTTAGTATTTATGCTTAAAAATAGTCAATATGGTGTCCCCGACTGGAGTCGAACCAGTATCTAGCCCTTAGGAGGGGCTTATTCTATCCATTGAACTACAGGGACAATCGTTCATTATTGTAAATCGTTCAGGCCTTTTCACAAAGTAATTGATATAAAAGGCAATTTTAATTTGTAATACGCTTGTTTTATTAGGGACTTTCAAACTTGTTAAGATAAAAATAGCATCTATTAAGAGTTAGATTCCAGGAAAGTTTCATAATCAAGCTACAATTTCGAACTATGGCAACACGTAAAGAACAATATAGCGAATCATCCATCAAAGTCTTGAAGGGTTTAGAACCTGTTAAACAACGACCTGGGATGTATACCAGAACAGATAATCCACTTCATATCATTCAAGAAGTGATTGATAACGCCTCCGATGAAGCCTTGGGTGGTCACGGTAAAGAGATCATTCTGACACTGCATACCGATCAGAGCGTGAGTGTGGAGGATTTTGGTCGGGGTATTCCAGTAGGAATGCACCCAGAAGAAAAAATCCCGGTTGTCGAGATCGTTTTCACGCAATTACATTCAGGTGGTAAGTTTGAAAAAGGTAACGCTGGTGCGTATGCCTTTTCAGGTGGCCTGCATGGCGTCGGTGTATCCGTAACCAATGCTTTATCAAACCGATTAGAAGTTCAAGTCTGGCGTGATAAGCAATATTCAACCTTGGCTTTTGAACATGGTTTTTTAGTTGATAAGATTACATCAAAGTCGATTCCTGCGGGTGATAAAACAGCAGGAACACGAGTTCGCGTTTGGCCAAATGCTAAATACTTCGATTCCCCAGTTATTCCAATCAATGAGTTACAGCGCTTACTTCGATCGAAAGCAGTTTTATTGCCAGGGGTGAAGGTAACGCTTGTTTACGAAAAATCTGGCGAAGTTCTTTCTTGGTATTACGAAAATGGTTTAAAAGGATATTTGGATGAAGCAATGCTTCAAGCCGGTCATAGTGATCTATTGATTCCATCCTTTGATGGAGAGCATTTTGCAGAGCCTGATCGTGCTGGCGAAGAAAACTTTGCTCAGGGTGAGGGTGCTTCTTGGATTGTTGCTTGGACTGAGGAAGGAGCGCCTGTTCGAGAGAGTTACGTCAATCTGATTCCAACAACAGCAGGTGGAACCCATGAAAGTGGACTTCGTGAAGGTCTTTATAACTCAGTTAAAAGCTTTATTGATTTACATGCACTTTTACCTAAGGGTGTGAAATTAATGCCCGATGATGTATTTCAACGGGCATCATTTGTTTTATCAGCAAAGGTCTTAGATCCGCAGTTTCAGGGGCAGATTAAAGAGCGGCTTAATTCACGTGATGCGGTTCGTCTCGTTTCAGGTTTTGTGAAGTCTGCTTTGGATTTATGGTTGAATCAACATGTTGATTACGGTAAAAAGCTCGCTGATCTAGTGATTAAACAAGCTCAGGCTAGAACTCGAGCCGGACAAAAGATCGAAAAACGCAAATCATCCGGGGTGGCAGTACTCCCGGGGAAGCTTACGGATTGCGAAAGCGAAGATATCATCATGAATGAGATATTTTTGGTAGAAGGCGATTCTGCTGGCGGTTCAGCCAAAATGGGTCGTAATAAAGAATATCAAGCGATATTACCCCTGCGTGGTAAGGTTTTAAACACATGGGAAACCGAACGCGATCGACTTTTTGCTAACAATGAAGTTCATGATATTGCTGTTGCAATTGGTGTTGATCCACACGGTGTGAATGAAAACCCGGATTTGACTAACCTTCGCTACGGTAAAGTTTGCATATTGTCAGATGCTGATGTGGATGGCTCGCATATTCAGGTTTTACTCATCACTTTATTTTATAAACACTTCCCTAAATTAATTGAACGTGGCCACATTTATGTATCTCGCCCACCGCTGTTTAGGGTAGATGCGCCTGCTCGGGGTAAAAAACCAGCACAAAAAATTTATGCTCTTGATGCAGGAGAGTTGACTGCAATCGAAGATAAGTTAAAAAAAGATGGGCTTAAAGAGGGTAGTTGGCAAATTTCTCGGTTTAAAGGCTTAGGTGAAATGAGTCCAGAGCAGTTGTGGGATACCACTTTAAACCCAGACACAAGAAAATTATTGCCGATTCTCACAGGAGCTATTAATCTAGAAAATACGAACAAGATGATGGACATGTTGATGGGTAAATCAGAGTCTTCGGCGAGAAGAAACTGGTTGGAAGAACATGGAAACGAAGTTGAAGCTGATATCTAATCAATAATCTCATAAAGTACGTATGTCGAATAACGAACCCGATTTATTTTCAAATTTACCTGTTGATCCAGAAGATTCTTTAACGCTGGCAAATTATGCTGAAAGAGCCTATTTAGATTACGCCATCAGCGTTGTAAAAGGTCGTGCACTACCTGAGTTGGCTGATGGACAAAAACCAGTACAGCGGCGCATTCTTTACTCCATGAATGAGATGAGCTTAAAGTCTGACGCTAAACCAGTGAAAAGTGCTCGGGTCGTTGGTGATGTTTTGGGTAAATTTCATCCTCATGGTGACCAATCTGCTTATGATGCATTAGTGCGTCTTGCGCAAAACTTTAGTCTGCGTTATCCACTCATTGATGGCCAAGGTAATTTTGGCTCAAGAGACGGCGATGGTGCTGCCGCAATGCGCTATACCGAAGCAAGACTTACAAAGATTGCCAGCTTGTTGATGGATGAAATTAATCAAGGAACGGTTGATTTCATCCCTAATTACGATGGTTCTATGGAAGAGCCTGCATTATTGCCAGCAAGACTCCCATTTGTTTTACTCAATGGCGCCTCAGGTATTGCAGTGGGAATGGCGACAGAAATCCCGTCGCATAATTTAAAAGAAGTTGCTGCAGCGAGTATTGCAGTCCTTAAAAATCCCAAAATAACGGAAGATGAAGTATTGTCCTTTATTCCTGGACCAGATTTTCCGGGTGGCGGACAAATTATTTCATCACCTGAAGAGATATCGGAGATTTATAAAGTAGGTAGGGGCAGTCTCAAGGTAAGAGCAAGGTGGTCTATAGAGGAAATGGCCCGTGGACAATGGAAGCTCGTGATGAATGAGTTGCCACCAAACACATCGACCCAAAAAGTTTTACAAGAAATTGAAGAACTTACCAATCCTAAAGTCAAAATCGGTAAAAAGGCGCTCACAGCAGAGCAAAACTCTTTAAAGCAAGCAACACTGGCATTACTCGATGGCGTTCGGGATGAGTCGAGTAAAGATGCTGCAGTCCGATTGGTATTTGAGCCAAAAACCAAGAATATTGATGAAGCTGAGTTTGCTAATTTCCTATTGGCACATACCTCATTGGAGTCAAATGCCTCTATTAATTTAGTGATGATAGGAACAGATGGACGCCCTCGACAAAAAGGGATTTTGTCAATCGTTCAAGAATGGGCACAATTTAGGATTGAAACCGTAACACGTCGCACACAACATCGACTGGGTAAAGTCAATGACCGTATGCATATTCTGGAGGGTCGTCAACTTGTTTTATTGAACATTGACAAAGTGATTCAGATTATCAGAAATAGCGACGAACCCAAAGTTGATTTGATGAGTGCATTTAAGTTATCTGATCGACAAGCAGAAGATATATTAGAGATACGACTTCGTCAGCTAGCTCGCCTTGAGGCAATTAAGATTGAGCAAGAAATCACAGAATTAAAATCTGAAAGAAATGATTTAGAAAGTCTATTAGCAAGTGATTCAATGATGCGTAAAAAAATCATTAAAGAAGTTGAAGCAGATGCCAAAACATTTGGTGACGATCGACGAACATTGATACAAGAAGAAAAACGTAGTGTTGTACAGACCAAAATAATCGATGAACCCCTTACTGTCATTGTGTCTCAAAAGGGTTGGGTCCGATCAAGACAGGGGCATGGACACGACCCATCACAATTTGGGTTTAAGGCCGGTGACGCATTATTTGCTATTTATGAATGTCGAACGATAGATGTCATGATTGGTATTGGAAGTAATGGTCGGGCCTATAGTGTTCCAGTAGCTGATTTACCAGGAGCACGCGGCGATGGCACACCATATACCTCCTTAATTAATATCGAGCCAGGTACACAAATGGTTTCTTACTATGCAGGAGCTGCAGACGATTTACTCTTCATTGCGATGGCATCCGGCAATGGATTTTTAGCGAATGTAAGTGATATGCTGACTCGTAACAAAGCAGGTAAGAGTTTTGTGGGTGTCAATGAAGAATTTGAAGGCGGAGATCATGTCTTGCCTTTGCAGGTTGTTCGTGAAGGCATGACCATGGTGGCCTGTTTATCAGCGAATGGTAGATTGTTAACCTTTGAACTTGCCGATTTGAAGCGACTCCAAGCCGGTGGTAAGGGTGTTATCTTGATGGATCTTGAAGCAAAAGAGTCCTTACAAAGTGCGATTGCTTTTGGCAGTCAAGGTTTGCAAATGGAAGGTCTGGGGCGAGCTGGTAAAGCAACAGCAGTGCATATTAGCTTTAAAACCTTAATGGACTTCAAAGCACAAAGAGCAAGAAAAGGCCATGCAATTGAGCCAAAACTCAAAGAAGCAAGACTCTTACAAAACTAAATAAAATCTTTAATTTCTGCAATAAGCTCAATTTCCACACAGGCACCAAGGGGAAGTTGAGCTACACCAAAAGCGCTTCTCGCATGCTTACCTGCATCGCCAAAAACCTCGACCATTAAATCAGAACAGCCATTGGTAACGAGATGTTGTTCGGTAAATTCTTGGGTTGAATTGACAAGACTTGTAATTTTAATAATTCGTTTGACTAGATCTAAATCACCAAGATGTTTTTCAAGAGTAGCGAGTAAATCGATAGCAACTGATCTTGCCGCAAGCTTACCTTCTTCTGTAGTCATGTTGAGCCCTAATTTACCCACCCATACTTGAGTACTTTTCTTGGCAATATGGCCAGAAAGATGAACAATATTCCCTACATGACTTGCCATGACATAGGAGGCGGCGGGAGCGCTAGCTTTTGGAATCTTAATCCCTAATTCCTGAATACGCGCATATAAAGGTGATGGTGTATTCATCATTTTTTTCATTAAGGACTCCTTGTTAATCGTGATAGGACTACTTTACTCTATATTAACTTGTTATTTTGATAATTCTCGCATTGCTCTTTCAAGACCTTGAAGCGTGACTGGGTACATCTTTGCCTTCATGAGATCTTTGATAATAGAAACGGATTGTCGGTACTGCCAAACATGTTCTGGTTCAGGATTTAACCAAGCATGATGCTTAAAGTGTTCCAGCATACGATTGATCCAAACTGCACCAGGCTCACTATTTGAGTATTCAACAGAACCACCAGTGGCTAATATTTCATAAGGGCTCATGGTGGCATCTCCTACAAAAATAAGTTTGTAATCAGGGCCATACTTTCTGAGAATATCAATCGTTGGAATTTTCTCAACAGATCTGCGCCGATTATTTTTCCAGACAAAGTCATAAAGACAGTTATGGAAATAAAAGTGTTCAAGATGTTTAAATTCAGAACTAGCTGCGGAAAATAGTTCTTCAACCCTAGCAATATGGTCATCCATGGATCCGCCAACATCCATTAAGAGTAAAACTTTGACCTGATTATGTCGCTCTGGCCGCATTTTAATATCTAAGTAACCAGCATTGACCGCTGTTGCAGTAATGGTCTGGTCAAGATCTAATTCCGTATACTGCCCTTGTCTTGCAAAGCGTCGCAACCGACGTAGTGCTACTTTAATATTTCTAGTCCCGAGTTCAATGGAGTCATCATAATCGGCGAAATTTCTCTCATCCCATACTTTGATGGCTGTTCTATTACCAGCGGACTTGCCCCCAACGCGAATACCCTCAGGATGATAACCATTATTGCCGAATGCAGAACCTCCGCCGGTTCCAATCCATTTAGTACCGCCCTCATGCCGGTCTTTTTGCTCATCAAGAAGATCTTTGAATCGTTTCATTAATTCCTCAAGACTACCAAATTTTTCTAAAGCCAATTTCTCTTGGGCGCTCAGTTCTCGCTTGAGTTTTTCTGCTAGCCATTCCAGTGGAATATCAGGATAAAGGTCAAGAATATTTTCGATGCCATTGAAATAAGTACCAAATGCCTTATCAAACCGATCATAAAACTTCTCGTCTTTAACCATCGTCATTCTAGATAGGTAATAAAATTGATCAAGCGAAGGAGGGATGACGTTTCTTTTTAGTGCATCAAGTAGAGTGAGAAACTCTACAATCGAAACTGGAATTTTCGCTTGTTTTAAAGAGAAGAAAAAATTAATCAGCATGCAAGTGCATTATCTATTTTGACGATTCATAAAGATGAGGCGTTCAAATAAATGGACATCTTGTTCATTTTTTAAAAGTGCTCCATGCAGGGGAGGAATAGCAGCTTTACCATCCATGCCTTTTAAATCCTCCGCTGAAAAATCTTCTGCCATGAGAAGTTTTAGCCAATCAATCAGTTCAGAAGTTGACGGCTTTTTCTTTAGTCCAGGTAAATTTCGGATTTCATAAAAAGTTTGTAAAGCGCTAGCTAAAAGCTCTTTTTTGATATGAGGGTGGTGAACGTCTACAATTTTTTGCATCGTCACAGGGTCTGGAAAAGAAATATAGTGGAAGAAACAACGACGCAAAAAAGCATCTGGTAATTCTTTTTCATTATTAGAAGTAATAATCACTAGCGGACGATGAGTTGCCTTAATCATTTCTCGTGTTTCATAGACGAAAAACTCCATTCGATCCAGTTCTCTTAACAGGTCATTAGGAAACTCGATATCCGCCTTATCAATCTCATCGATGAGTAGGACCGTTGGTTCTTTGGCTGTAAATGCTTGCCAAAGAACACCTTGGATAATGTAATTACGAATATCTTGGACTTTGCTATCACCGAGTTGTGAGTCTCTCAAGCGACTGACAGCATCATATTCATAAAGACCTTGTTGGGCTTTAGTCGTGGATTTGATGTGCCATTGAAGAAGGGGCATATTGAGAGCCGCGGCTACTTCTTCGGCAAGCATCGTTTTCCCAGTTCCTGGCTCACCTTTGATCAATAGTGGACGCTGCAGAGCAATCGCGGCATTGACCGCCATTTTTAAATCATCTGTAGCAACATATTGATTTGATCCCTCAAAGCCTTTATGCGAAATTGACATTAAATTTCCTATACATGAATTGTTGTAATTTCTTTGAATTCAAAAAATGAACTCATTTGTAAAACTTATCCTCTATACTATTATCTTATAAAAGTTTTTTACTTAAATAGATGAAAATGATCAAAAACAACATTACATTACCTACCAAACTGTTTCTTTCCCTTTCTTTTTCCTTGCTTGTTACTTCTGTAGTTCAAGCAGCTGACATACAAGGAAATGCCGAGCAGGGTGCAAATAAAGTCAGATTATGTGCCGGTTGCCATGCAATTCCTGGATATCGCTCTTCGGTTCCTGAGGTTTACAATGTGCCAATGATTGGTGGTCAATCTGCAGGATATATGGTCGCAGCCCTCCAGGCTTATAAAAAGGGGGAGCGCAAGCACCCCACAATGAGAAGTGTTGCTGGATCTTTATCCGATCAAGAAATGGCTGACATCGCTGCGTATTATGCGGCTCAAGATGCAGTCTCTAAGG
The DNA here is from genome assembly GCA_947450225.1 of Burkholderiaceae bacterium. GTDB lineage: Bacteria > Pseudomonadota > Gammaproteobacteria > Burkholderiales > Burkholderiaceae > Polynucleobacter. Next base: position 11,897 of record CANFUO010000004.1, read on the forward strand.
CAAACAAGCTTAAATAAGATTTTTTAAAGGTTATAAATATGAAATATTTTGTAATGATGATGGCATTAACCCTTGGTATGGTCTCTAATCTTCAAGCGGCAAGTATTCAAGAGGGTAAGGCCTTGGTTGAAAAAAATAACTGTAATTCTTGCCACGGTCCTGATTTAAAAAGTCCTATTGCACCCAATTATCCAAAGATTGCAGGCCAGCACCAAGACTATCTCTTTTATGCCTTAAAGGCCTATCAAGTTGAGAACAATCCTCAAGTTGGTCGTTCCAATGCAATTATGGCTGGCCAAGTCAAGCAGTTTACGCTTGCCCAATTGAAGGATATTGCTGCTTACATCGCTTCACTACAAGGTGACTTTGTTGTCAAAAAGTAGTTTTTAGATCGCGGCTGCTTGTCCTTGTTTAAGGTGATTGATCATTAATTCTTGAGCTAAATCACCTTTTCTAGCAATAATTGCAGAGAGTATAAGTCGATGTTCATGTAAGGACTGCTCTAATCTGCCGAGTTTCGTCAGTGAGTTTCTTCTTTGCAGTTTCAAGACTTGTCTTAGATCTGTAATGACTTTTCGCATCCAGCGGTTCCCTGAAATCTCCTGGATTTTGTCATGAAAGTCCTGATTTAACTCAAAAAAACGATTGATATCTCGATCTGCCGCAGCCTTTTCTAATTTAAGATGAAGGCCATCTAATGACTCTAGCTCTTTATCACTTGCATTGAGAGCGACCGCCTTACAGGCATTACCTTCGAGCAGAGCTATGACATGAAATATTTGCGGAATTTCCTGAATATCCACCTCAGTAACATAGGCGCCACGTCTTATTTTCATCGTAATAAGACCCTCTGATGCTAGTACTTTGATCGCCTCTCTGAGGGGAGTGCGGCTAATGCCGAACTGATCTGTGAGTTGTTTTTCGTCTATCCAAGACCCAGGAGCAAGCTCATGAGTAAATATTTTGTCTCGAATAAGGTCGGCAACTTCTTCATATAAAGGCTTATTTGCAAGTATTTTACTCAATTTTTAACCTTAATAAATGTATGTAAATAGATGAAATATATGTAAAAAATGTCAATTGATTCAAATGAATTGATTATTTTGAGTTCGTAAAAGAATATTTTGAATTCATAATTAATAATTCATTTAACTATTTATTATTTAGATTGTCAATGTTATTCTTATAAGAACGTAACATTATGTTGATCAATCTTAATGAAGAAAGAAACATGTCAGATCAATCATCAAATTCTAAGTGGCCACAATTTCCTCAAGCGAGCATGCAGGATTGGAAGACATCTGCGGCCAAATCATCTCCTAATAAAAACCCGGATGCATTGGGATGGCAAACACCCGATGATATTTTTCTAAAGGCTCTATATACCAAAGATGATGTGAAGGAATTGCCATTTGTTGAAACCTTACCCGGGTTTGAGCCATTTTTACGCGGTCCTCAAGCAACGATGTATGCAGCGCGACCCTGGACAATTCGTCAATATGCTGGTTTTTCAACAGCGGAAGAGTCGAATGCTTTCTACCGAAAAGCTTTAGCTGGTGGTGGACAAGGCATTTCAGTTGCTTTTGATTTGCCCACACACCGTGGTTATGATTCCGATCACCCACGAGTCACTGGTGATGTTGGTAAGGCTGGAGTAGCCATTGATACCGTTGAGGATATGAAAATCCTCTTTGACCAAATTCCATTAGATCAAGTTTCAGTTTCTATGACGATGAACGGATCTGTTCTGCCAATTTTGGCTGGTTATATTGTTGCTGCTGAGGAAAGTGGCGTTAGTCAGGAGAAGTTGTCTGGGACTATTCAAAATGATATTTTGAAAGAGTTCATGGTGAGAAATACCTATATTTACCCGCCTGAACCTTCGATGAGAATTATTGGCGACATTATTGAATATACGGCAGCCCATATGCCCAAGTTCAACTCCATATCAATTTCTGGTTATCACATGCAAGAAGCGGGGGCTAATCAATCGCTTGAACTAGCATTCACCCTGGCAGATGGTAAAGAGTATGTAAAGACTGCCTTGAATAAAGGTTTAGACGTTGATGATTTTGCTGGTCGCCTATCCTTTTTCTTTGCGATTGGCATGAACTTCTATTTAGAGGTTGCTAAACTTCGTGCCGCAAGAATTTTATGGTGGCGCATTATGAAAGAATTTGCGCCTAAGAACCAAAAATCTTTAATGTTAAGAACTCATTGTCAAACTTCTGGCTGGTCTTTAACGGAACAAGATCCCTACAATAATATTGTGCGAACAAGTATTGAAGCCATGGCGGCTATTTTCGGAGGGACACAATCACTACATACGAATTCTTTCGATGAAGCAATTGCTTTACCAACTGAGTTCTCTTCCCGAATCGCTAGAAATACCCAGTTAATTATTCAAGAAGAAACGCATATCACGAGTGTAATTGACCCTTGGGCTGGTTCATACATGATGGAGAAGTTAACTCAAGATATGGCGGATCAAGCCTGGGAAATTATCCAAGAAGTTGAAAAAATGGGTGGTATGACCAAAGCAGTTCAAAGCGGTTGGGCCAAATTGAAGATTGAAGCTGCAGCTGCCCAAAAGCAAGCCAATATTGATATGGGTAAAGATGTCATTGTTGGGGTAAACAAATATCAATTAGATGAAGAAGGTGACGTAGATGTTAGGGTTGTAGATAATATTCAAGTCAGAGATAATCAAATTGCTCGTTTGAAAGCGATTAAAGCATCGAGAAATTCAGAGCTAGTAGAAAAAGCTTTACAAGAAATTACAAAAGCTGCGCAAAATGAATCAGGAAATTTATTGCAGTTAACCATAGCTGCGATTCGACTAAGGGCGACGATCGGGGAAGTATCTGATGCCCTAGAAAAAGTGTATGGTCGACATCGTGCTGATACGCAAAAGGTGACCGGAGTGTACGCTGCCGCATATGACTCAGCCCAAGGTTGGGAAAAACTACAACAGGAAATTGCTCAGTTTGGAGATCAGTTTGGTCGCAGACCCAGAGTGATGATTGCCAAATTAGGTCAAGATGGTCACGATCGTGGTGCCAAAGTAGTTGCTACAGCATTTGCTGATTTAGGCTTTGATGTTGATATGGGGCCCCTATTTCAGACCCCTGAAGAGTGTGCACGACAAGCCATTGAAAACGACGTGCATGCTGTTGGGATTTCTACATTAGCCGCCGGTCATAACACCTTGGTGCCAGATATTATTTCTGAATTACGTAAGCAAGGTGGTAAAGAGATTGTTGTGTTTGTAGGTGGTGTCATACCCAAACAAGATTATGAGTTTCTTTATGAGGCTGGTGTAAAAGGAATTTATGGTCCAGGAACACCCATACCTGCCTCAGCCAAAGATGTTTTAGAAAATATTCGTAAAGCGCTTGAGTAAGCTCAATTATTAATGAACAATTCATATCATCCCTTGGTGAATGATTTAATTAGTGGGCGAGAAACCGTTCAACCTGTATCTCGACGTGCGCTGGCCAAAATTATTACCTTACTTGAATCTACTAAGGCAGACCATCGTAGGGAGTCTGATCAGATTTTGAATGAGTTGATGCCTTTGTCTGGTCAGTCGATGCGCATTGGGATATCTGGAGTACCTGGCGTTGGTAAATCAACGCTAATTGAATCCTTGGGATTATATTTGATTCAAAAAGGACATCGTGTTGCCGTACTTGCCATTGATCCTTCATCGAGTATATCGGGTGGATCGATATTAGGTGATAAAACGCGGATGGAGCATTTGTCTGTTAATCCCCATGCATTTATAAGGCCAACGCCTTCTTCCGGCAATTTGGGGGGGGTGGCTGAAAAAACTCGTGAGACGATGCTGGTTTGTGAAGCCGCTGGCTATGACATTATTTTGGTAGAAACCGTTGGGGTTGGTCAAAGTGAAATTGCTGTTTCAAAAATGACGGATATCTTTGTTTTGTTGCAACTTCCTAATGCTGGCGATGATCTACAGGCTATAAAAAAAGGGGTAATGGAAATTGCTGATCTGGTTGTCATTAACAAAACTGACCTAGACCCCAATGCAGCTATGCAAGCATTAGCTCATATCGTGGGTTCCTTACGTATCTTTAGTCAGCATGGTCATGCCGATCACCCATCGATTCATCAAGAAACTTGGAGTCCTCAAGTGATTTCAATGAGTGCTTTGGTAGGTGATGGATTAGAAAATCTTTGGCAAAAGATTGAGGAATTTAAAAATATGGGGCAGGCTAATGGATCATTTGGGCAGCGCCGGACAAATCAAGCGAAAACATGGTTGTGGGACCGAATTCAATCAGGATTGGCGCAAGAGTTTAAAGAGCATCCTGGAGTATTTGCCTTATTGCCACTCCTGCAAAAAGAAGTAGAAAGTGGGTCAATTGCCGCCTCTGTGGCGGCAAGAAAAATTTTAGATGTATTTAAATCCGATAACCAATCTAAGGCTTGATGATGAAAGATATTATTCGACAGTTAGAAGCAAAGCGCGAACAAGCTTACCTTGGAGGGGGGCAAAAACGTATCCAGGCCCAACATAATAAGGGTAAGTTAACTGCGCGAGAAAGGATCCATTTATTGTTAGATGAGGGCTCCTTTGAAGAGTGGGACATGTTTGTAGAGCACCGTTGTACGGATTTTGATATGGCTGATGAAACAGTTCCTAGTGATGGGGTGGTTACTGGCTATGGAATGATTAATGGACGTTTAGTCTTTGTGTTTTCTCAGGACTTTACTGTTTTTGGTGGTTCATTATCAGAGGCCCATGCAGAGAAGATTTGCAAAATTATGGATCAGGCTTTGAAGGTAGGTGCTCCAGTGATTGGCTTAAATGATTCTGGGGGGGCTCGAATCCAAGAAGGGGTTGCTTCACTTGGGGGTTATGCAGAAATATTTCAAAGAAATGTAACGGCATCCGGTGTTATTCCCCAGATATCCTTGATCATGGGACCCTGCGCTGGAGGGGCGGTTTATTCGCCGGCTCTAACGGATTTTATCTTTATGGTTAAAGACAGTTCATATATGTTTGTAACAGGACCAGAAGTGGTCAAGACAGTCACCCACGAAGAGGTAACTGCCGAGGAGTTAGGTGGGGCTTTAACCCACTCGACAAAATCAGGAGTATGTGACCGGGTTTTTGAAAATGATGTTGAAGCGATCTTGATGGTTCGAAGATTTTTTAATTATCTGCCATTGTCGAATCGTGAAAAAGCGCCCTTTAGACCTAGCTCTTCGGTTTCAGATGAGGTTGATTACTCATTGGACACGATTGTTCCGAGTAATCCGAATAAGCCGTATGACATGCAAGAACTGATTTTGAAGACAGTTGATGATGGTGATTTTTTTGAAATCCAACCTGATTATGCCAAAAATATCATTATTGGTTTTGGGCGAGTTGATGGTCAAACTATTGGTATTGTTGCGAATCAGCCATTAGTCTTGGCGGGTTGCCTTGATATAAAGTCTTCGATTAAAGCGGCACGGTTTGTGCGTTTTTGTGATGCCTTTAATATACCAGTCATTACCTTTGTCGATGTTCCTGGATTTATGCCAGGTACATCTCAAGAATATGGGGGCATTATTAAACACGGAGCAAAACTATTGTTTGCGTATGCAGAATGTACCGTACCTAAAATTACAGTGATCACACGAAAAGCCTACGGTGGAGCATATGATGTGATGTCATCAAAGCACTTAAGAGGGGATGTCAATTTTGCTTGGCCCTCAGCTGAAATTGCTGTGATGGGCCCAAAAGGGGCCGTGGAGATTATCTTTAGAGATGAAAAAGGTGACCCAGAAAAATTAGCTGCAAGAGAGGCCCAATACAAAGCGAAATTTGCTAATCCCTTTGTGGCTGGAAGAAGAGGGTATATCGATGATGTAATCATGCCCCATGAGACGAGGAAACGTATTTCACGCTCATTAGTGATGCTCCAAAACAAAGAGCTCGAAAATCCTTGGCGTAAACACGACAATATTCCACTATAAATTCAGATTGGAAAAATCATGATGTTTCAAAAGATACTAATTGCTAATCGCGGTGAAATCGCTTGTCGGATTATCAAAACTGCACGTCAAATGGGTATAAAAACGGTAGCCGTATATTCCGATGCAGATCGAGAGGCTCGTCATGTTGAATTAGCAGATGAATCTGTTTATATAGGACCGGCACCCTCAAGAGAGTCGTATTTGGTGATCAATCACTTGATAGAAGCATGTCGAGCAACAGGTGCGCAAGCAATACACCCTGGATATGGATTTCTTTCAGAAAATGAAGAATTTGCTCGTCTTGTAGAAGAGCAGGGAATTGTTTTTATTGGCCCCAAGCATGAAGCAATTGCGGCTATGGGAGATAAAATTGCCTCTAAAAAGCTAGCGGAGCAAGCCAAGGTCAACACAATTCCTGGACATAATGAAGCGATTGCAAGTGCAGAGCAGGCGGTTGAAATAGCAAAAAAGATTGGTTATCCAGTCATGATCAAAGCTTCGGCAGGTGGCGGTGGTAAAGGACTTCGCGTAGCTCATTCTGAAGCAGAGGCATTTGAAGGTTTTACGTCATGTCAAAATGAAGCAAGAAATTCCTTTGGGGATGATCGAGTATTTATTGAGAAATTTGTAGAAGAGCCCCGCCATATTGAAATTCAGATATTAGGAGATAGCTTTGGCAATATTGTTTATCTTTGGGAAAGAGAATGCTCTATTCAAAGACGCCATCAAAAAGTGATTGAAGAAGCGCCATCCGCTTTCATTACCGAACAGACTAGAAAAGCGATGGGAGAGCAAGCTGTTGCCTTAGCACGTGCCGTGAAATATCAATCTGCAGGAACGGTTGAATTTGTCGTTGGTCAAGACCAATCATTTTATTTTCTGGAAATGAATACGCGATTGCAAGTTGAGCATCCAGTAACAGAAATGATCACAGGTATAGATCTTGTTGAACAAATGATTCGGGTTGCAGCAGGTGAGAAACTCTCGTTTGCGCAAGAGGATATTAAAAGAAACGGTTGGGCCATTGAGTGCCGTATTAATGCCGAAGATCCTTATCGTCAATTTTTGCCGTCGACTGGACGTCTTGTTAAATATCAACCACCACCAGCTTCTGAAGGAGTGCGCGTTGATACGGGTGTTTATGAGGGTGGCGAAATTCCCATGTTTTATGACTCGATGATTGCAAAATTGATTACCCATGGCAAGAATCGTGAACAAGCCATTACAAAGATGCAAACTGCGTTAAATCAATTTGTCATACAGGGTATTGACTCGAACATACCCTTTCAATCAACTCTGATGAACCATCCCGACTTTCAATCTGGAAAAATCAATACTGGCTTTATTAGTAAGCATTTCCCCAAAGGATTTACTGGCGCCGATTTAGATAAAGATACTAAACAATTACTCTGTGCAATTACAGCATCGATTCATTTGCAATATATTGAGCGATCAGGACACATTTCTGGTCAGCTTATAGGGCATGCCTCAGATGTTCCTAGTCAATTGACAGTGGTGATTGGAGAGCATGGTCATCAAGAATATGTTGATATTGAAGTTCAAGCAAATAGTGACGGCGATCATATCATTGTAGAAAGTAAAGAGTTTGATATCAATAGTAATTGGCGTCCTGGACAGATTGTTTTTGCAGGTCTTGTTAATAATTCACCGATAGTGCTGCAAGCGCAACGAGAATCTATCTTTTATGTGCTCACCTATAATGGCATCACATTTAAGGCGATGGTTATGTCTCGAAGTAAAGCCTTATTGCAAAAACTGATGCCATTTAAAGCACCACCTGATATGTCGCAGTATCTACTATCACCAATGCCAGGCTTATTATCTGAAGTTTGCGTTGTGGTAGGGCAACACGTTCAAGTTGGTCAAAAGTTGGCGACGATTGAGGCCATGAAAATGGAGAATGTTTTAACCGCACAGAATGAGGGTGTTGTAGCACAAATATTGGCCAATAGTGGTGAGAGTTTGGCTGTGGATCAAATTATTATTCGTTTTGATAAGGGGTAGTTATGCAACGACCGTTTCGTGTATTAGGTGTTCAACAAATAGCCATAGGCGCAATTAATAAAAATGAAATTAAAAATCTATGGCAAGACATGCTTGGATTTACATTCAAAAGTACTTTTATCTCTGAAAAAGAAAATGTTGATGAAGATATTTTTACCGTTGGGGGTGGAGATCATCCCATTGAGTTTGATTTAATGCAACCCTTGGATCCTGAAAAAAAACCTGCAGTACATACCACGCCACTCAATCACATTGGTTTATGGATTGATGATTTACCCAAAGCTGTAGAGTGGTTAACCGAACAGGGTGTGCGATTTGCGCCAGGGGGTATTCGTCGGGGTGGTGATGGACATAACATCATTTTTATTCACCCTAAAAGTAATGAAGAGTTTCCAATATCAGGATATGGAGTGCTGATTGAATTAGTGCAAGCCCCTCAAGAAGTCATTGATCAGGCTAATAAATAAAATTTTAAGAGCCAATTTTTCATTTACGATGACTTTTTGGCATAATTGAACCTTGTTTTTAATTTGACCTGCTGGAGAAAAAATGTCTAATTTGCCCCAAGGTATGGAAATCCATGCTGATATCACCCCTGAATTTGCCACGATCTTAACGCCTGAGGCCTTAGCCTTAGTTGCAAAATTACACCATGCTTTTGAGCCACGCCGTAAAGAGTTATTAAAAGTACGTGTGGAAAGAACTAAACGTCTTGATGCTGGTGAAATTCCAGATTTTCTACCAGAAACGAAGTCTATTCGTGAAGGCGATTGGAAAATTGCTCCAATTCCAGAAGCTCTTTACTGTCGACGTGTTGAAATTACAGGGCCAGTTGATGCAAAGATGGTGATAAATGCATACAATTCCGGTGCCGACTCTTACATGACAGACTTTGAAGATTCCAACAGTCCAAGTTGGTCTAATCAAATTCAAGGTCAAATCAATTTAAGAAGTGCCATTAAACGCGAGTTACGTTTAGAGCAGAATGGTAAAACTTACGCCCTAAATGACAAAATTGCAGTATTGCAAGTTCGTCCAAGAGGCTGGCATTTAGATGAAAAGCATGTAACGATTGACGGTCAGCGAATTTCTGGAGGTGTTTTTGACTTTGCGCTGTTCTTATTTCATAACGCACGTGAACTATTAGCTCGTGGTGCTGGCCCATATTTTTATTTGCCAAAAATGGAAAGTCATTTAGAGGCACGTTTATGGAATGACATCTTCGTGATGGCCCAACAAGAAATGGGCTTACCACAAGGAACTATTAAAGCTACTGTTTTGATTGAAACCATCCTAGCAGCATTTGAGATGGATGAAATCCTATATGAATTACGTGATCACAGTGCAGGATTAAATGCAGGCCGTTGGGATTACATATTCTCGTGTATTAAAAAGTTTAAAGTAGACAAAAATTTCTGCTTGGCAGATCGAGCAAAAGTGACGATGACAGCGCCTTTTATGCGTTCATATGCTTTGTTATTGCTTAAAACATGTCATCATCGTGGTGCGCCAGCCATTGGTGGAATGAGTGCATTGATTCCAATTAAAAATGATCCAGAGAAAAATGCGATCGCGATGGGTGGCATTATTGCTGATAAAAGACGTGATGCAGAAGATGGTTATGACGGCGGATGGGTAGCGCATCCAGGCTTAGTGGAACCCGCAATGATTGAATTTAAGAAAGTATTAGGCGATAAACTCAATCAATTCGAAAAACAGAAACCAGAAGTGCAGGTAAAAGGTTCAGATTTGTTAGATTTTCAACCTGAAACGCCAATTACGGAAGCTGGACTGCGCATGAATATTAATGTAGGGATTCATTATTTAGGTGCGTGGTTAGCTGGTAATGGTTGTGTGCCGATTCATAATCTTATGGAAGATGCTGCAACAGCAGAAATTAGTCGCTCCCAAGTTTGGCAGTGGATTCGTTCACCCAAGGGTGTTTTAGATGATGGTCGAAAAGTCACAGTTGATATGGTCAAAGGGTATATCAAAGAGGAATTAGTAAAAGTGAGTAATTCGGGAGCAACTGGTCATTGGACTCGTGCTGCTGAAATATTTGATCACATGTCAACTGGGGAAGCTTTCGAAGAGTTCCTCACTTTACCCCTGTACGAAGAAATTTAATTCTTTTGAAAATTGGTATCGAAAGTATGCCAATCCTTGCCATCGACACTTCATCGCAGTGGTGTTCGGTGGCAATTTATTTTTCTGATGGCACACATCTATCCCGACACGAAAAAGTAGGCAATCAAGCCAGCCAAGTACTTTTAACTTGGATCGATGAGCTGATGCATGAGACCAATTTAACTTGGAAAGATCTGCAAGCCTTGGCAGTCTCACAAGGCCCAGGTGCTTTTACTGGCATTCGGCTTGGGTTAGGTGTTGCACAGGGAATTGCGTATGCACAGCAAAAGCCATTAATTCCTATTCCGAGCTTAGACGGCATGATTGCTTATCAATTATTTATCAAAGGAATGAAGGTCCTCCCATTGCAAGGTATTCATGCAATGATTGATGCGCGCATGCAACAAGTTTATTTTGCGTCATATCAAATCGGCCAAGATAAAACAATTCATCGTGATTCTGGTGTGCAACTCATTAATCTCAACGATTTGAACTTTAATCAGCAGGATATTTACTTCGCCTATGACCTCGATGGATATATTCAAGAAGGAATCATTGCGTCACCGCAAATATATGAAGCCTCTACGCCACATGCTTTAGGTATAGCCTATCTGGCTTCATTAAAGCAAGATACAGAGCAATTTCTACCAAAGGACTGCCAACCCCTTTATATACGTGATCAAGTAGCCTTGAGCATAGCGCAACGGGCAAACAAGAACTAAGATAAATGGCTAACGAATCGCTATGACAAATTTTCGTTTTAAGATCATGGAACAAGGAGATTTAAAAAGGGTCTTGGAGATAGAGTCCATCTCACACTCACACCCATGGACGGAAAAAAACTTTTTGGACTGTATAAAGGTGCCTTATTGGAATTACGTATTCCTTGAGGAGTCTTACGAATCACCAATCATTGGTCATTGCATCGTGATGCCTGGAGTTGAAGAGTTACATTTATTAAATATTACGATCGATCCTCGTTATCGACGCAATAAAATTGCCTCGCAAGCATTGATAGCTTTAGAGAAAATTGGTCTTGAAAAAGGGTATGCAAGAATACTGCTGGAAGTAAGGAAAAGTAATTCTTTAGCGATAGCAATGTATGAGAAATTAGCTTATCGACTGATTGGCGCTAGAAAAGATTATTATCCTATGGATGATAATCATCAAAAGCTTCGAGAAGATGCGATGGTAATGGAAAAGATCATTCGGTAATCAGATGAATAAAGCAATACTCCTCAAAGAAATGGGTATCAGTTCATGGAAACTGAGGGATATTAACGCTCAACCAGAAGTGCCGCCGCACAATAAAAAGTTGGAGAACAAAGGAATGAATACAGAATTCCCACTATGGACATTAATGTATGAGGAAAGTGATTTACTGCCCTCGTTGTGGAAGGATATTCAAACAGTTGTTCAAAATTTTGGGGTCAACATTCAAGTTCTACCATTTCAACCGCAAGCAATAGCTTCAGGCCTGATTCAAGGCCAGTTGTTAATCTGCTTTGGAGAAAAATCAGGGCAGCATTATTCAGGTGAAATCACGGCAGTAGAAGGTTTAAGAGAGATTTTATTTGAAACAATGGGAGCTAATGATCAAGAAATCCCAGTCATTGTTTCCTATTCGATGAAACAAATAGCAAGCTCAGGACAAAAAAAGAAGAAGCTATGGGACGATTTGATTTTTGCTAGAAATGTTTATCTAGACACCATGTCTTAAGGGTGAGGATGTTTTTCTTCACCGATTAAATACAAGGAGTCATATTCCTTTTGATTACATTGATGTCGGTAGATTACTAAAGCCATCGTAACGATGACAAAGCAACCAAACATCAGAATCACCGCTTGAACTGGCAAATTAAGTGAGATGAGCAGGGCGTATAGACCCAGCATGAATAGTACAGATAAATTCTCATTAAAATTTTGAATAGCTATGGAATGACCAGCAGATAGTAGAACGTGACCACGATGCTGAAGAAGAGCGTTCATCGGCACGACAAAATAGCCAGACATCCAGCCTATCGTTATCAAGAAAACGTATGTAAAGAGAAGATGAGCATGGATGGTGATGAAGCCCAAGTTCACCATTAAATTACCAAATTGTTCCTTTTGAAAGGCGGCAAGTGTAATCACCAAAAAGCCCATAATGACACCGTACTTAAGGACAACTAAGGAGTTACTCAAAGGAACTCTTGCGGCGGCCCACATGGCTCCTCCTGCTACCCCAAGGGCAACAATGGCTTGCAAAATAGCACCTTGAGATAAATCCATGCCCAGTGTGGACTCGGCCCATTTAATGATGATAAATTGCAAAGTGGCGCCAATACCCCAAAAAAGAGTCGTAACAGCTAAAGAGATTTGACCCAAACGATCATTCCATAAAACCATGAAATTGTGAGAAAACTCACGAACGAGCTTGATGGGGTTTTTAGATGAAACATTGTAGGTGACCCCAGTATCAGGAATCCGTAAATTGATGATAGCGGCAATGACATATAAGCTAACAATTAATGCGATAGCGGCTTCTGGCGGAGTATCAATATGCGTATCAACTAAGGGCAAGTCAAGTAACAAAAGGGTTTTAGCGATATGAGGACTAATGAGTAAACCACCTAAAACAGTACCTAAAATAATAGAGCAGACAGTTAAGCCCTCGATCCAGCCATTGGCGGCAACCAACTTTTCTGCAGGCAGCAGCTCTGTCAGGATGCCATATTTAGCAGGGGAATATGCGGCGGCTCCAAAACCCACAATTGCATAGGATAATAGGGGGTGAAGACCGAGTAACATAGCAACACAACCAACCACCTTAATGGAGTTAGTTAAAAACATGACCTTACCTTTTGGCCGTGAATCAGCAAAAGCACCGACATATGCAGCAAGAACTACATAGGATAATACGAAGAAGAGTTTGAGCAAAGGTGTCATCCATTCAGGTGACTGAATTTGTACCAAAAGAGAGATGGCAGCGATGAGTAGAGCATTATCGGCTAACGAAGAAAAAAACTGCGCAGCCATAATTGAATAAAAACCTGGTTTCATTCGTACAATGATAAGTTAAACATTAAATAATTTCCAAAATCTAAATATATGAAGCATCGTCCAATCAGAGCCTCGATTTTGACACATAATTTAAGTCATAACCTTTCAGTTGTCAAAAAAATGACAAATGATCGTCCAACATGGGCGATTGTCAAAGCAAATGCCTATGGTCATGGTTTGGAGCCAGCCCTTAAAGCCTTTAGCCAGAGTGAGGGTATTGCTTTATTAGATATAGGTCATGCTGCATTAGCAAGGAAACTTGGCTGGAGCGGAAAGATACTTTTATTAGAAGGTATTTTCTCCGAGTCTGACTTAAATGAGGTAAACGCTCTATCGTGCGACATGGTGGTGCATGATGAACAGCAACTAAGTTGGTTCGTTGGTTGGTTGAGCCAACAAACACCCACGATAAAAGCGGTTTTTCTAAAACAATGTGCTATTTGGCTAAAACTAAACTCAGGAATGAATCGTTTAGGATTTAAATCAGCCCAATATGGACTTAGTTATGAAATCTTTAAGAATTTGGGTTGTACAGTAAATCATTTGACGCATTTTGCAAACGCGGATGATTCATCCAAATCTCCTTCAGTAGGTTCGCAATGGGAGATCTTTATGAAGGCCACACAATACGTTGATGGTCTAAAAAGCGCTGCAAATTCAGCTGCTGTGATTAATCATACCCAAACGCATGCCGATATGACAAGGCCAGGAATTATGTTGTACGGAGCCTCGCCCTCCGGCGTATATCAAGATATCGCGCATTTGGGACTCAAGGCGGGGATGAACTTACGATCCGAGATTATTGCGATCCAAGAAATACAAGCGGGAGATAGAGTCGGATATGGCAGTCAATTTGAAGCAATGAAAAATTCTAGAATTGCAGTTATTGCATGTGGTTATGCCGATGGATATCCTCGGCACGCTCCTAATGGCACTCCAGTATGGGTAGGTAAACAAGGGAATATTGCTGATGGTCAGATAGCTCCCATAGTGGGTAGAGTATCGATGGACATGATTACTGTGGATATTAGTGCAATACCCGACGCGCAGATTGGCTCCCCAGTTGAATTATGGGGGGAGCTATTACCGATAGATGAAGTTGCTACCCATGCAAACACAGTTGGCTATGAACTGATGTGTGGCTTAGCTAGTCGTGTTGACCTAGAAATACTTTAGTTCGTTGTATTCCAAAATTGCCACCATTTAGATGGTTGGGCAGTTACCGCTTGGCGTTTCCCTGTCTTGAAAATCTCACTATTGGGAAAGTTGGTATTAAAAATACGCATCGTATCAGCACTAAGGTCTTTTAATCCAAGTGCATCATACGACTTCACCATTAAATACAGGGCTTCTTCAATGGCAGGGGCACGATCATAGTCTTTAAGGGCGGTTTGTGAGCGATTAATGGTTGCTACGTAGGCACCGCGTCGGTAATAGTATCTTGCGGCATTCACATCACTCTCTGCCAAAGCATTGACAATATAGCGCATTCGATCCAAGGCGTCAGGAGTATATTTACTATCAGGGTATCTAAGAGTCAGTACTTTAAAAGCTTCATAGGCATCTTTAGAGGCTTTTGGATCACGTTCACTTAAGTCCTGTCCGGAAAACTTCGCTAAAAATCCCAAATTATCGTTAAAAGTGATTAAACCTTTTAAATAATATGCGTAATCAATATCAGGATGGCCCGGGTGAAGCTGAATAAAGCGGTTAATTGATGCAAGGGCCAGTTCTTGTTCGTTTCTTTTCCAGTTACAGTAAGCAGAGTTAATTTGGGCCTGTTCGGCTAAAGGGCCAAAAGGGTAACGTGCTTCTAATTTTTCGTAAAATTTGACGCAATTAGGATAGTCGTTGTCGTTAATGGCGGTTTTAGCTTCACTGATTAGTTTACTTTGGGACCAACCAGCTGTTTCATCAATATCCTTGCCAGCACAACCGCAGAGGAGGGAGGTGATCAATAGCAGGGGTAAATACACCCAATTACTAGTTAGACGCTTTAAACTTGGTAAATTAGTCAACAATTGAATCTCGAAAAAAATAAAAAACATGGTTAAAAAGCCCATACTCAAATATTATGAGCGCTATGGAATACTCTGATTATATCGATGATGCGCAAGCAGGGGAAGAAGTTCCCTTGTTACAGGTGATTGAATTTGATTTACCTTTGGAATTAAGAGGTGAGCGAATCGATAAGGCAATTGCTAAAGTTCTCTCTAATTACTCGAGAAGTAGGATTCAGCAGTGGTTAGAGTCAGGGTTGATTTTTGAAAATGGCCGCCAATTACACCCCAAAGACCATGCTTGTGGGCAGGAGCATATTAAGATCGAAATCCCTCCAGACCCGCAAAATACCGCTTATCAAGCTGAGGATATCCCTCTTGAAATTATTTATAGTGACGCTGACATAGCAGTTGTTCATAAACCCTTAGGTATGGTTGTTCACCCAGCGGCAGGAAATTGGACCGGCACACTCTTAAATGCTTTATTACACCGCTTTCCCGAGTGTTCAGCGGTTCCTAGGGCTGGGATTGTGCATCGCCTTGATAAAGATACCTCAGGATTATTGGTGATTGCCAAGAATATCGAAGCACAACACGACTTGGTTAAGCAACTTTCGTCACGCTCGATGAATCGAAAATATCTTGCCTTAGCTTGGGGGAAAACCCCATTAACCAAGGTCATACACGGTGCAATAGGTCGTGATACGAAAGACCGATTAAAAATGAGTATTCAGGTCAACCATGGCAAAGATGCAGTGACGCATGTGGAGACCCTTCATCATGTTCTTTTTGAAGATAGGCCTATATCTTTAATCGCTTGTAAACTCGAAACTGGCAGAACACATCAAATTAGGGTTCACTTAGAATCTCTTGGACATGCTTTAGTTAATGACCCGGTTTATAAAAATAAGATTTCATATCAAACCGCTCTTTCTCTTAAAAACAAACTTCTAGAAAGCAATATTCAATTCCCTGGCCAGTTCTTACATGCTGGTTTATTAGGTTTAGAGCACCCTAGAACCAGAGAATTACTGCACTTTCAAGCACCCCCACCGGCGGTATTTTTAGAGACATTGGCATTCTTAAATATACCTATTGCCGAATGGCAAAAGCGAGTTGAGTAATGGAGCTCATCTCCACAGGCAATGGCCTGACCTTATTAAAGCCATGTTGGGAAGTTCCATCCCATGTGCAAGCTTTTGTCTCTACAAGGCTGGGCGGTGTTAGTCAAGCACCATTTCATTCATTAAACCTTGGTAATCATGTAGGTGATCATCCTGATTATGTTTCACAAAATCGATTATTCATTGGTCAAGAATTGCCAATCAACCCGATTTGGCTTAATCAAGTGCATGGCACCCAATTATGGACTCCACAAAATCCTCAAGTTGCAGCCGACGGGGCTGTTACTGACCAACATCATGCGTTGACGATAATGACAGCCGATTGTCTTCCTATTTTAATTTGTGATGCAATGGGTGATGTTTTAGGCGCCTGTCATGGGGGTTGGCGCGGCTTGTCTCAAGGCATCATTGAAACAACGATGAGGCAAATGGTGACTCAAAAGGGTCCTGATCAGCCTAAGGCATATATTTCGCAACTAAAAGTCTATTTGGGTCCAGCAATCGGACCAAAGTATTTTGAAGTCGGCGAGGATGTTCGACTTGCTTTTATGCAAATGAAAGAAATCCAAGATATTCAACCTTGTTTTCAGCCTTTATCTGCACCAAAAAAATACTTAGGCAATCTTTTTCAAATTGCTAAACAATTATTATTCCATCTGGGTATTGAGCAAATTTACTCTGAAGAAATCTGTTGTTATGAACATGCAGATTTATTTTTTTCTCATCGTCGAGATAAGAAAACAGGGCGGTTTGCCAGTTTTTTATGGAAAACTGAATAATTAAATTACCCCAATATAGGGTTTGCCCATATAACTAATTTTCTAGTTTAAGAATAAATTGTTATCTTATAGAGAGTTATTTAATTTTTTGGGGGTGGATTTGGATACGAATGCAATGCCATTTTTAGGTGGTTGGACACCACCTAAACTTTCCTCTATGGACATGGCACTCATCCCCTCAGCAAAATTAGCTGAAATTGAAAAAGAATACGGCGCGCGCCTATATCAACTGTGGTCCGGCAAATTAGAAGTGCCGTTTGAGGACTCCAGGTTTAAATCTCAGGCTTGGCATGATGGCTTATCGTCACTTGTTTATCAATGTTATTTAATTAATTCAGAACATCTAAGTGCATTAGCGCAAGCTGTTGAAGCTGAACCTAAAGTAAAAAATCGTATTATTTTTGCAACTGAGCAAATCATTTCCTCAATGGCGCCCACTAATTTTTTAGCTACAAATCCTGAGGCGATTCAAGAGCTGATTAAAACGAATGGTGAGTCACTAACCAATGGTTTAAAAAACCTATTAGCTGATTTGCAAGTGGGGAAAATCTCTCAAACCGACAGTACTGCTTTTGAGATAGGGAAAAATATTGCGACCTCAGAAGGTGCCATCGTTTTTCAAAATGCTTTATTCCAATTAATTCAATATAAGCCTTTGACAAGTATGGTGTATGAGAAACCATTGTTAATGGTGCCACCATGCATTAATAAATATTACATATTAGATCTACAGCCTCAAACCTCTTTTGTTCAGTATTTATTGGCTGAGGGATTTACTGTATATATGGTTTCATGGAAAAATCCTGATCATGAAATGACGCAAGTTACCTGGGATGATTATGTCGGACTTGGAGTGATTGAAGCTATTCGTGTTTGTGTTGAAATTTCAAAACAAGCACAAATCAATGTACTAGGATTTTGCGTTGGTGGGACTTTAGTTGCGAGTGCGCTTGCCATACTTGCGGCTAAAAAGATCCCAGCTGTTTCAAGCGTAACGCTATTAACTTCATTTTTAGATTTCTCTGATACTGGGGCATTAGATGTCTTCATTGATGAGGCAATGGTTGAGCTTCGTGAAAATGCATTAGGGGGTAAAACCGGTAATTTTGGTTTACTCAGTGGTGTCGAGTTGGCTAACACCTTCTCCTTTTTACGCCCAAATGACTTGGTTTGGAATTATGTGGTTTCTAATTACTTAATGGGTAAGAATCCATCCAGCTTTGATTTGCTGTATTGGAATGGCGATTCGACAAACTTACCCGGCCCGATGTATAGCTATTACTTGCGGCACATGTACTTGAATAATGAGCTAAAAATACCTGATCGATTAACAATGTGTAATACACCAGTCGATTTATCCAAAATCACTTGTCCAGCATATTTATATGCTTCAAGAGAGGACCATATTGTTCCTTGGAAGTCTGCTTATAATTCTACGCAAATACTTTCTGGCCCTACACGCTTTGTTCTAGGAGCCTCAGGCCATATAGCGGGTGTAATCAATCCACCCCATAAGAAAAAACGTAATTATTGGACATCGACTCAACAACCGAAAAATGCGCAAGACTGGTATACAAGTGCCCGTTCGATTGAGGGAAGTTGGTGGCCTGATTTTGTTACTTGGTTAGCCTCGCACAGTGGCAAGAAAATCAAATCCCAAGCGCGTTTGGGTAGTGTTAAATACAAGGTGGTTGAAGCTGCGCCTGGTAGTTATGTCAAAGAAAAAGCAGTGAAAGTTTAAGAAATTTTTAATAGGAGAAGTTATGAGTAAAAAGATAGCATACGTAACTGGTGGCATGGGTGGTATCGGAACTGCAATATGTCAAAAATTGCACAAGGATGGTTTTATTGTGATTGCAGGTTGTGGCCCTAATTCTCCGCGAAAAGATCGTTGGATCAGTGAGCAAAAGGCCTTGGGGTATGATTTTCATGCTTCTGAAGGTAACGTTGGTGATTGGACCAGTACAGTAGCTGCCTTTAATAAAGTAAAAGCTGAAATCGGTGTTGTCGACGTATTGGTGAACAATGCAGGAATTACGAGAGATACCGTATTTCGTAAAATGACTCCAGACGATTGGCAGGCTGTTATTAACACGAATTTAAACTCCTTATTTAACGTCACTAAACAGGTCATTGATGGCATGGTAGAAAAAGGGTGGGGACGAGTTGTTAATATTTCATCGGTCAATGGTCAAAAGGGACAATTTGGGCAAACCAATTACGCCACTGCAAAAGCTGGTTTGAGAGGCTTTACTATGGCTTTGGCACAAGAAGTAGCCACCAAAGGGGTTACGATTAATACAGTTTCTCCTGGCTATATTGGGACAGATATGGTCAAAGCCATACGAGAAGATGTATTAAATAAAATTATTGAAACGATACCAGTGAAAAGATTAGGTACACCCGAAGAAATTGCTTCTATGGTTGCTTGGTTATCATCGGAAGATGGTGGATTTGCTACAGGAGCAGACTTTTCTCTCAATGGTGGCCTACATATGAGTTAATCAGAGCCTTGCTTATAATCAGTCTACAATACAGTTTTACCAATTTATAGAAGTTTAAAGTATTTCATTCTTGATTATGGCAAGCCCCCAAACTAAACCCGTTCGTAAAATACCCGCTAAAAAGGCTTCCGTAAAATCGAAGCCTGCATCTACTGATCAATCTCAGAAAAATGAGAATGACGCATCAAATGCCTCCCCATTTGAGGGGCACAGAGTTATTAAAAAATACCCTAATCGACGCTTGTATGACACAAAGCATAGTACATACATCACACTTTTTGATATAAAAGGCCTGGTGATGACTCAAGAGCCATTTGTTGTCATCGATGTGAAGTCTGGGGATGAGATAACACGTAGCATTCTTATGCAAATTATTTTAGAGGAAGAATCTGGGGGGCATCCTTTGTTCACAACACAAAGCTTAATGCAGATGATTCGTTTTTACGGCAATTCTTTACAGGGAATGATGTCGCCATTTTTGGAGCAAAACTTGAATCAATTCGTTGATTTACAAAACCAATACGTATTGCATTGTCAAAAGATTGGTGGCTTGTCTTCACCGGAATCTTGGTTAAGTTTCATCAATAATCGGTCATCGACGGAAGTGATGAATCCCATGCAGTTTTTTACGAATGCTGGTGCGCAATTTTGGGAACAAATGCAATCGCAAACTCCTCCCATCATGCAGGGCTTTCCATTCAAACCATTTAAGACTTAAAGGAATACGTTTTGTCAAAAGTTGGTTTCGTATCCTTGGGTTGTCCAAAAGCATTGGTTGATTCTGAATTAATTCTTACACGTTTAAGTGCTGAGGGTTATGAAATTGTCAAAAATTATAGTGATGCCAACATCGTTGTAGTAAATACTTGTGGGTTTATTGATTCTGCTGTAGCAGAAAGTTTGGAAGCAATTGGCGAAGCGCTGCATGAAAATGGACGCGTCATTGTGACTGGATGTTTAGGGGCAAAGACTGAAGATGATGGACAGAATACGGTGTTCAAGCATCACCCTAAAGTATTGGCAGTTACTGGTCCGCATGCGACCAATGAGGTATTAGATGCCATTCATCAGAACCTACCAAAACCTCATGATCCATTTACAGATTTAACCCCAGATATTGGGATTAAATTAACGCCGAAGCACTATGCGTATTTAAAAATCTCAGAAGGTTGTAATCACACTTGCACATTTTGCATCATTCCAGATATGAGAGGCGGCCTAGTATCTCGTTCAATTGATGATGTTTTAAGAGAAGCAGAAGCACTACTGAAGTCTGGTGTTAAAGAATTATTAGTTGTGTCACAAGATACTAGCGCGTATGGCCTAGACATTCAATATCGGACGGGTTTTTGGAATGGCCGACCCATTAAATCTAGATTATTTGAATTAGTTCAAGAATTAAAAAACTTAGCCAGGCAGCATGACGCTTGGGTTCGCTTACATTATGTCTATCCTTACCCCCATGTCGACGATATTATTCCGTTGATGACTGATTTTGCAGAACATGGTAATGGGCTTGTTCCTTATTTAGATATTCCATTGCAACATTCCCATCCAGATGTATTAAGACGCATGAAAAGACCTGCCGGCGGGGAAAAGTCGCTTACAAGGATTAAGCAGTGGAGGGAAATCTGTCCAGATTTGGTCATAAGAAGTACCTTTATTGCCGGTTTTCCAGGGGAGACAGATGAGGAGTTTGCACATTTGTTAAGTTTTATCGAAGAGGCGCAACTCGATCGAGTGGGTTGTTTTGCATATTCTCCAGTAAAGGGAGCAAAGGCAAATGCGTTGCCAGACCCCATTCCACTTGAGATCCGTGAATTAAGGCGCGCCAAGTTCATGGAAGCAGCGGAACAGGTTTCTACAAAAAAATTGATGAGCAGTATTGGTAAAAAGATGCGTGTAATTGTTGATTCGGTGAATACTAAGGGCGGCGTATCCAGAAGCTTTGCTGATGCCCCAGAAATTGACGGGTTAGTCTATATTTCGCCAGCTGATCGACCATCGAAGCGATATCGTTCGGGCGAATTGATTAAAGTCACAATTATTGGTACTCAGGGCCATGATTTAATTGCTGCCCCTTAGAGCCTATAATTTAAATATGAATTGAAGTAAATTGTTAATAATTTCATGTTTGAATAACGTATAAGAAATTATTTCGGGTAGTTATCATTTAAGGGGGAATTATGCAAGAAGTCGTCGTTTTAAGTGCCGTTAGATCTGCGGTTGGAAGCTTTAATGGTTCTTTAAGTTCTATTGAACCATGTGATTTAGCTGGAGCGGTAATGAAGGAAGCTGTTAATCGCTCAAAGGTTGATCCAGCTATCATTAATTATGTCACTGTAGGCAACTGTATACCTACAGAAACAAGATATCCGTATGTGGCACGTGTAGCTTCTATTCAAGCAGGCTTGTCTATGGATTCTGTAGCAATGGCGGTTAATCGTTTATGTAGTTCAGGCCTTCAGGCCATTGTTACTTCTGCCCAACAAATTATGCTTGGTGATTGTGAATATGCAATAGGTGGTGGCGTTGAAGTAATGTCTCGTGGATTGTATGGCTCACAAGCAATGCGATCAGGCGCCAGAATGGGAGATACCAAACTGCTTGATTTGATGGTTTCACCACTGATGGATCCTTTTGGCGTTGGACACATGGGCATTACTGCTGAGAACTTGGCTAAAAAATGGAATATTACGCGTGAAGACCAAGATACATTTGCTGCCGCATCACATCAAAAAGCCGCTGCAGCGATTGCCGCCGGTTACTTTAAAGAGCAAATTGTTCCTGTCACGGTGAAAACACGTAAAGGTGACGTTATCGTTGATACAGATGAAGGCGTGAAAGCAGAAACTTCATTTGAAAGTTTGAGTAAATTAAAGCCGGTATTCTTAAAAGAGAATGGCACTGTCACTGCAGGTAATGCCTCATCAATTAATGATGGCGCATCATTTTTTGTCTTAGCATCTGCTCAAGCTGCTGCTAAAGCTGGGCAAAAACCAATTGCACGATTAGTTTCTTATGCGGTTGCTGGTGTGCCAAATGAAGTGATGGGTGAAGGCCCGATTCCAGCGACGCGTTTAGCGTTGACAAAGGCTGGCATGAGTTTATCCCAGATGGATGTGATTGAATCCAATGAGGCATTTGCTTCACAGGCTTTGACAGTTGCTAAAGTTTTAGAGTTAGATATGTCAAAAACCAACCCTAATGGTGGAGCTATCTCCCTTGGACATCCAATTGGTGCCTCTGGAGCGGTGATTGCCACGAAGGCGATCTATGAACTCCATAGAACGGGTGGTAAATATGCCTTAGTTACGATGTGTATTGGTGGCGGTCAAGGTATTGCTGCAATATTTGAGCGCGTGTAATTACGGCGCTTGAAATACATCAAGCACACCATCTAAGCCGACGAAATTAAAAGTTCCGTCGGCTTTTTCTTGCACAATCGGTTTTGGCTGATAACCAATCGACAAACCAGCAATCTCCATCATGGGTAGGTCGTTGGAACCGTCTCCCATCACAAGGGCTGACTTAGGGCTTAGTCCCAAGCGTTCACAGGCGCGCTTTACAAAAGCTGCTTTAGCAGCCCCATCGACAATTGGACCGATGACATTACCCGTCAAATACCCATCAATGATTTCTAAAGTATTGGAGTGCGCTTCATCTAACTGAAGTAATGCTTGTATTTTGTTGGTAAAAAATGTAAATCCTCCAGAAACCAGTAGAGTTTTCCAACCCATGGCTTGGGCATATTGAACCAATTCTTTTGCTCCTGGATTGAGTTGTAGTCTTTCCTTATAAACTAAATCTAAATCAGATTCAGGTACGCCTTTTAAAAGCTTGACTCTTGCGAGTAAGCTGTCAGAAAAGTTTTTAATTTCACCCCGCATGCTTGCTTCAGTAATCGCACTGACTTCAGCCACTTTGCCACATTGCCTAGCAATTTCATCAATGCACTCGATATTGATCAGCGTTGAGTCCATATCAAAAGCTAATAGTTGAATGTGTTGAGGCTCAAACTGGTCTTTTAAGAAAATAGTATCCGTTTTATAGGTAAATGCTTTTTCTTGGATACTTTTTTTCTGATCAATCGTTAGGGGAGTACTAAAAAGTATTTCTATGGTTTTTTCGCTACGTAGACGAGAAGACGAGCCGTTTAAATGATTTAATACATAAGCAATTAAATCATTGGGAACTAATGTGGGGTGGAGTAGAAAAAGTCTTGTCATATTTTAGGATAAGTAAGAGAGCAGTCTTTTTAAAGAAGCAGTTCTTTGATTCAGGGACTCGAATGCATTTGCTGGATTGGGAGAAATCCGTAATCGATCTTGCCCTGCAAGTTGAGTAAAGCGGTCTTTTTGAATCAATTGAATAATTTTCATAGAGTCAATTGGAGGGTTTGGAATAAATTGAACCTTAATTGCTTCTGGGGAGGCCTCTATTTTTTTGATACCCAATTTTTCCATCAGTAGTCTTAAGCGATGATTATCTAATAATGTTTGGGTTGATTCTGGTAAATCTCCAAAACGATCAATAATTTCAGCATGGATATCGTCTATAGCTTCATTTGTGGTGGAGCTAGATAAACGTTTATAAATAGATAATCGCTCATGAACATCGGGACAAAAGGCATTCGGTAAAAGAGCTGGGCATCCTAAAGAGATATCAGTAATTGCATGCATCGGGCTCATCAAGTCTGGCTCTTTTCCTTTTTTGAGTTCAGAAATTGCCCGGTTAAGCATATCTGTATATAACTGAAAACCAATTTCATGGATATCGCCAGACTGTTTATCACCCAATACCTCGCCAGCACCTCGGATTTCAAGATCATGCATCGCGAGGTAAAAACCAGAACCCAGTTCCTCCATAGATACGATGGCATCTAATCTTAATTTCGCTTGTTTACTTAATATATCAGGATCTGGAACCAGCAAATAGGCATAGGCCTGATGGTGGGATCGACCGACACGACCCCGCAATTGGTGAAGTTGCGCGAGCCCAAATTTATCAGCCCTGTGCATAATAATTGTATTGGCAGAAGGAACGTCAATCCCTGTCTCAATAATGGTTGAACACAATAAGACATTGCATCTTTTAGAAACAAAATCATGCATCACTTGCTCAAGACTGCGTTCATGCATTTGACCGTGCGCCACTCCAATTCTTGCTTCAGGAATGAGTTTTTCTAGGGACTGTCGTCTATTTTCGATAGTTTCAACTTCATTGTGTAAGAAGTAAACTTGTCCACCTCGTTTAAGTTCTCGCAGAATTGCTTCTCGAATAACGCTATCACCCTCACGACGAACGAAGGTTTTAATCGCTAAGCGTTTTTGTGGGGCAGTGGCAATGACCGACAGTTCTCGCAGTCCTTCAAGAGCCATACCTAATGTCCGAGGAATCGGAGTAGCTGTTAGCGTAAGAACATCAACCTCAGCTCGTAAGGCTTTAAAGGTTTCTTTTTGACGCACGCCAAATCGATGTTCCTCATCAATGATGACGAGGCCAAGGCGATTAAATTTAATATCAGGGGAAAGTAGCTTATGCGTGCCGATAATAATATCTGCATGGCCACTTTCAAGGGACTCTAAGGCCTGTTTAATTTCTTTAGCGGACTTAAATCTTGATACTTCAACGATTTTGACTGGCCAATCAGCAAAGCGATTTTGCCAAGTGGTCGCATGTTGCTCAGAAAGTAATGTAGTTGGTGCTAAAACAGCCACTTGTTTGCCCCCCATGACGGCCACAAAACTCGCGCGTAAGGCAACTTCAGTTTTACCAAAACCTACATCGCCACAAATCAATCGATCCATGGGCTGGCCACTCGTCATGTCTTTAATGACCTCTTGGATGGCATTTTGCTGATCGACTGTTTCTTCAAAACCAAAGCTTTCGGCAAAAGCATCATAGTCATGGCTAGAGAATTCAAACGAATGGCCATGACGCAGAGCTCTTTTCGCGTAAATATCAAGCAGTTCAGCAGCTGTATCGCGGATTTGTTGTGCGGCTTTTCTTTTCGCTTTTTCCCATTGTCCCGAACCTAAATTATGCAGGGGTGCATTTTCAGGATCTGACCCAGAATAACGAGAAATTAAATGTAATTGGTTAACAGGGACATATAAGGTTGCGCTATTGGCATATCGTAAATGTAAAAACTCTTCATCGCCATACCCCAAATCTAAAATCAGTAAGCCTTGATAACGACCGATACCATGTTCCGAATGGACTACAGGATCACCAATTTTTAGTTCTGATAAATCTCTGACTAAATATTCAACATTAGTAGCTTGATCTTTTCTGGAAATTTTTCCTGCTTTTCGCTGTTCTGAGGAATTGGAAAAAATTTCTGTTTCAGTAAGGACCGTTAGTTGCTGATGCTTGGAAATAAAGCCATCAAAAAGAGGAGCTATAACAATGCCAAGTTGTTTGTCACTCATGAAGAACTCATGAATACTAGAGAATTGATCAATGTTGATATGCGTCGCGTTTTCTAGATCATTAGACTCATCGAGTAATTGCTTGATTGATTCTCGTCTACCGGGGCTATCAGCACAAATCAACACACGGTTAGTTGTGCTTTGCATATAGTTTTTTAAAAGGTGGATAGGGTCTTTATCTCGACGGATCACACCGATTTCTGGAGGCGTGGAGAAATAAGGATTTTCATCTTCAGGTTGAGGTGCATCCAAGAACACTCTTGGGTAGGGCTTTAGATAAGAAAAGAAACTATCTTCCTTCTGATAAAGTTGCTCTGGCGGTAAGATAGGATGTTCAGAATCATGCGATAAAAATTGATATCTTTCTTCAACCGAACTCCAAAATGTTTTAAAAGCATCCTGAAGGTTCCCGAGCCCCCATATCCATGCGGGTTTTTCGGATTGAGGGAAATAATCAAACAGGTAAGACGTTTGTGAAAAAAACAAAGGTAAATACGATTCAATACCAGCTCCAGGTATACCTAAACCGACATCTTTATAGAGAGGGCATTTGGCAGGATTGCCATCAAAGACTTCACGCCATTTACCACGAAAATCTTTTCTGGCTTGTTCATGAAATGGGAATTCGTGCCCGGGTAACAGTTTAATTTCTTTCACTGGATAGAGGCTTCGTTGTGTGTCGGGATCAAATACTTTTATTTGATCAATAACATCCCCAAATAAATCAATCCTGAATGGCAATGCAGAGCCCATTGGAAATAAGTCGATAAGCCCTCCACGAATACTATATTCACCTGGCCGAACTACTGCTGAAACAGGATCATAGCCACCTTGTTGCAGTTGCTGAAGAAGGGCTGCCTCATTCATA
Source organism: Burkholderiaceae bacterium (assembly GCA_947450225.1). Classification (GTDB taxonomy): domain Bacteria; phylum Pseudomonadota; class Gammaproteobacteria; order Burkholderiales; family Burkholderiaceae; genus Polynucleobacter. Next base: position 38,791 of record CANFUO010000004.1, read on the forward strand.
TTCGAGCCCTGCTTAAAAAAGAAGGTATTCGCTGCTAAAAACGCTGGCGGTGCAAGACATGTGATAGCTGAACTTAATGGCACAATCACGATATCGCAAGCACCGGTCATCAATTCATGAAGCGTTTTCAGTCTTTCGGAAATAAGGTCGTGATGCGGTGAAAATTGATCATAGGGCAAGATTTCCCAATCCGGCAATAAACACACCCGCAGATCCTGATTAAATAGAGGTATTTCTTGTGAAAGGCGTTGGGCAACAGTCGGTTCACTACAAATGACTACCATGACTGAGAATTGCTGACGATAAAACTGTGCATGTTCAGCAATCAGACCCGCGTCGCTAGAGCCTATACAATAATTCCAGGTAAAACGCTTCCCTGGCTCAGGCCCGAGTAATGGGGGGGTGAGTTTAATTTGCGTGTGTGTGTTAGATTCAACAACTGTGTTATCAGACATTGCCTCCATTATAGAATTGATGCATGAATTTGCTTGTACTTAATGAAAGAGTTTTATATGTATGACTCAATAGTTTCATCAACTTGCCATGTTTTAATACCGTGCGCGGGCACTGGCTCACGCTTTGGGTCGGATATTCCTAAGCAATTTCAAAAGCTTGCTGGAAAAAAGGTCATACAACATAGCATTGATATATTTTCATCAATTGAGCAAATACAGACTATATGGGTTGGCTTAACTACCATAGATCAAGATTCCGAAGATCTCACATCAGCCAAAGTTAAAACCGTAAAAACGGGCGGTAAAACAAGATCACAAACAGTACTCAATACCCTAGACCAGATGATTCAGAATCAAATCCCTTTAAGTGATTGGGTATTGGTGCATGACGCAGCAAGACCGGGAGTTGTTAAACAGGATGTTGAGCGTTTGATACAGCAGGTAACCAATGTAAATACCTGTGTTGGCGGGATATTAGCTTTACCGATTACAGACACAGTCAAAGTATCGGATCCATCATTGACGCATATTGTTAGTACCCAGTCTAGAGAATTACTTTGGCGAGCGCAAACCCCGCAAATGTTTCGAATTGGACAATTAAGAGATGCCCTGAGTAAAGCTATTCAAAAAGGTATTGAGGTGACAGATGAAGCAAGTGCTATGGAAGGTTTAGGATTAAAACCATTATTAGTGATGGGTTCAATGGAGAACTTTAAGATTACTTATCAAAACGATTTATTAAGCATGGAGAAATTGATGAAACATGATTCATCACTAAGAATAGGCCAAGGATATGATGTGCATCGACTTGTGGAAGGTCGAAATCTCATATTAGGAGGTATTCATATACCATTCCAAAAAGGTTTATTGGGGCATTCAGATGCAGATGCTTTGTTTCACGCAATCACAGACGCACTTTTAGGAGCGGCAGGTTTAGGAGATATAGGGCAACATTTTCCTGATACAGATCCTCAGTATAAAAATGCGGATAGCGGATTATTGCTTGAACATGCTTATCAACTGGTATTGAAAAAGGGGTATAGCATCTTGAACATAGACGCTACCGTTATTTGCCAAGCCCCTAAACTTGCACAACATATACCGAGTATGATTTTAAGTATAGGAAAAGTTTTAAAGATTGACTCTTCCCTAGTAAACATTAAGGCTAAAACGAACGAAGGTTTAGGTTATTTAGGCAACTCAGAAGCGATTGAAACTCAAGCAGTGGTATTACTACATAAATAGGAATTTAAATGTCAGCATTAGAAAATCTCAAATTATTACAACCCGTAAAAATTGGCTCTTTAGAATTAAAAAATAGAATCATCATGGCACCCCTAACGCGGATGAGGGCTATAGAAAATGATGTCCCAACGCCATTAGCTAAGACATATTATGCGCAGCGCGCAAGTGCAGGATTAATTATTTCGGAGGCAACACAAGTCGGCCCACTAGGTAAGGGCTATCCAGCCACGCCAGGGATTTATAGTCCAGAGCAAACAAAGGCTTGGGCTCAAATTGTTGAGGCAGTGCATGCCAAAGACGGTAAGATATTCGCGCAACTATGGCATGTGGGAAGAACATCGCATACATCATTCCATGAAAAAGAAGGCCTACCGATTGCTCCATCAGCGATTAAACCATATGGCAAGACATTTACCAATTCATGGGCGTTTGTGCCCTATGAAACACCAAGGGAAATGACGATAGAGGATATTGATCTTGTCGTACACCAATTCTATCTAGCGGCAAAAAATGCAAAAGAGGCAGGGTTTGATGGCATAGAAATTCATAGTGCGAATGGTTATTTATTAGATCAGTTTTTGCAATCAAAAACCAATCACCGTACAGATCAATATGGCGGTTCATTTGAGAATCGGACGCGATTATTGAATCAGATTTTAAATCAAGTGAAAACGGTCTTTGAGCCCTCAAGGATTGGTGTTAGATTATCTCCATTTGGTACTTTTGGCGATATTGCAGAGGATGAGCCAATGGGCTTATTTACTTATGTCATAGAACAGTTAAACCAACATCAACTCGGGTATTTACATGTGATTGAGCCAAGATCAACCTCTGCTGGGGGTGATGATAAAGTTCTTGAAAATGCACCAAGTACATCTTCTATATTTAAAAGTACCTTTAAAGGCGTTTTCATCAGTGCAGGGGGCTATACACGAGAATCTGGCGAAGAAACCTTGAATAAAAATGAAGCAGATGCAATTGCCTACGGCAGACTCTACATTGCAAATCCTGATTTAGTCGAGAGATTTGCTCAAAATGCTCCACTAAATGCCTATCAACGAGAGACATTTTATGGAGGTAACGAAAAGGGCTATACCGATTATCCAAGCCTTGGTAACTAATATTTATTAGCTCGTACATCTAATTTATGTCCTTTAGGCCCAAGTCAATGTAAAATAATCGATTACTTTGAGAAATTGAAGTTGCGAGGATGGCGAAATTGGTAGACGCACCAGGTTTAGGTCCTGACGCCAGAAATGGTGTGGGGGTTCGAGTCCCCCTCCTCGCACCAAAAGGAAAAGGGCTGATTAAGTCATTTCAGGCATGCAAGCGAATCTGATCGTAATGCATCAAATGCTGAAATGCTTAATTTCCATATAATGATTAACTTGTTTTATTACCTTAAATAAATATGTCACTTCAAATTGAAAATATCGGCGCTTTAGAAAGAAAAGTATCTTTAGAGTTTGCCAAGTCTGAGTTACTTCCTCAAAGAGCAGCCAAATTAAAGCAACTTGGTAAGAACATGAAAATGGCAGGTTTTAGACCTGGTAAAGTTCCGGCCAAAATGATTGAGCAACAATATGGTCAACAAGTTGACTTCGAATTATCTTTCGATCATGCATCGAACCGTTTCTTTGAGTTTGCACAAGAGCAAAAGATTGAATTGGTAGGTCAACCGCGTTTAGAGCCTAAAAGCGAGTTGGATGCAGATCAAATCATATTTGACGCCTTTTTTGAGGTTTTTCCTGAAGTAACGGTAGGGGACTTTAGTCAATCTGAAATTACACGTTATGACACAGAGGTCAATGATGCAGAAATTGACAAAACGATTGATTTACTGCGTAAACAACGCGTTCATTATCATCCTAGAGGTGAAGACCTTGGCCATGGAGATGGTGGTTCAAACCTATCTGCCCAAGATGGTGATCAGGTAACGATTGATTTTGTGGGCTCTATTGATGGTATTGAATTTGACGGTGGTAAAGCGAGTGACTTTACTTTTATCCTAGGACAAGGTCAGATGCTTCCTGAGTTTGAAGCGGCTGCACTAGGTTTAGCTAGCGGTCAGGATAAAACCTTCCCCCTTAATTTTCCGCAGGATTACCATGGCAAAGAGGTTGCTGGTAAAACAGCTGAATTTAAAATCACCATGAAAAAAGTTGAATGGCCACATTTGCCGGAGATTAATGACGAATTCGCATTAAGTTTAGGCGTAACAGAGGGTGGCGTAGATAAGGTGCGTGATGAAGTACGTCAAAATCTCCAGCGTGAAATTGAGAGAAGAAAACAGACCATTTTGAAAACTCAAGCCCTAGATGCATTATCAAATGCAACCACCTTAGAGTTACCAAAATTTTTAGTCAGCCAAGAAGAAGAGCGTTTAATTGAAATGGCAAGACAAGATTTGGAGCAAAGAGGCGTACCGAATGCTAAAAATGCACCAATTCCTCCAGGCATGTTTGCCCCGCAAGCTGAGCAACGTGTCAAGTTAGGGTTGATATTAAATCAACTCGTAAAAGATGAATCTTTAAAGCCGAGCCCTGAACAAATTAAAGCGGAAATTGATGAACAAGCTGCAAGTTATGAAGATCCTCAAGAAGTAACGCTTTGGTACTATAGTGACCCGAAAAGACTTGGAGATATAGAATCCTTGGTGATGGAAAATAATGTAGTTGCTTATGTTTTATCGAAGGCTAAGGTGATTGATAAGAAAGTTACTTTTGAAGAGTTAAGTGTCATCAAGTAATATATAAGTTACTTTATAAGGAAATATTTATGTCTTTTCATGATCAAGATTCTTTCATCACCCCAAAAAACCTTGGATTAGTTCCAATGGTGATTGAAACCTCTGGAAGAGGTGAGAGAGCTTATGACATTTACTCAAGACTCCTCAAAGAACGCGTTGTGTTTTTAGTCGGTGAGGTCAATGATCACACGGCAAACTTAGTCATTGCGCAGATGTTGTTTTTAGAAAGTGAAAATCCAGACAAAGACATTTCCTTGTACATAAACTCACCAGGCGGGTCAGTATCTTCTGGATTGGCAATCTTTGATACGATGAATTTTATTAAACCCGATATTAGTACTTTATGTATGGGTTTAGCGGCAAGTATGGGTGCATTTTTATTAGCAGCAGGGGCTAAAGGCAAACGTTTTGCTTTGCCAAATTCTAGAATTATGATTCATCAGCCATTAGGCGGCGCACGTGGACAAGCCTCTGATATTGAAATTCAAGCTCGAGAAATTTTATATCTACGTGAACAGTTAAATAAAATTTTAGCTGAGAGAACTGGCCAGACGATTGAAACGATTGCTAAAGACACGGACCGGGATAATTTCATGTCCGGCGATCAAGCAGCGCAATATGGTTTAATCGATAAAGTCATTACCTCCAGATAAGTTAAATTCATGACCACAAGTAGCGACGGCTCTAATAAAACTTTAATTTGTTCCTTCTGTGGCAAGACACATGACGAAGTTGTCAGGATGATTGCCGGCCCCTCAGTATTTATCTGCGATGAGTGCGTTAATTTATGTAACGAGGTGATTGCAGAAGGGGGAGATAAAAACAAGCCAGCATCAGCAGCGAAACAATCTGAAGATTTGCCTTCCCCCGAACATATTAAAGCGATACTAGACCAGTATGTGATTGGTCAAACCCAAGCCAAAAAAACATTAGCGGTCGCTGTTTATAACCACTACAAGCGCTTAAACAATCTTCAACCATTAGAGCTCCAAAATAAAGAGAGCACGTCGGTGCGTAAAACCGCAATGGTGAATGGTGTTGAGTTAGCTAAAAGTAATATCCTGTTAATTGGACCAACTGGCTCTGGAAAAACACTGCTTGCTCAAACATTAGCTAGATTATTAGATGTACCATTTGTGATGGCTGATGCGACAACATTAACTGAGGCTGGATATGTTGGGGAAGATGTCGAAAACATCATCCAAAAACTATTACAAGCCTGTAGTTATGACGTAGAAAAAGCACAGCGTGGCATTGTCTATATTGATGAAATTGATAAGATTTCTAGAAAATCTGAAAATCCTTCAATTACCAGAGATGTCTCTGGAGAAGGTGTACAGCAAGCATTATTAAAGTTAGTTGAAGGTACGATTGCATCGATACCTCCTCAAGGTGGTCGTAAGCATCCGAACCAAGATTTTTTACAAATTGATACAACCAATATCCTCTTTATTTGTGGCGGTGCTTTTGATGGCTTAGAAAAGATTATCAATCTAAGGTCTTCTAAGGCAGGGATTGGCTTTAATGCCACGGTTCAAAGTAAAAACATGAAAAGTTTTGGTGAACTCATTGAACAAGTTGAACCAGAAGACTTAATTAAATTTGGTTTGATTCCTGAATTAATAGGCCGTTTACCGGTCATTGCCACCTTGGCGCAATTAGACGAGGCCGCATTTATACAAATTCTGACTGAGCCAAAAAATGCATTGGTCAAACAATATCAGGCGCTGTTTAATTTAGAAAACGTTACTCTAGAGTTTCGTGAAGATGCTTTAAAAGCGATTGCCAAAAAAGCGATGGACAGAAATACTGGCGCAAGAGGTTTGCGATCCATCCTGGAGCACATTTTGCTAGACGTCATGTATCAGATTCCCTCCCAAAAAACCATTGAAAAAGTCATTATTGATGCCAATTGCGTAGAAGGCGGAACTCCAACATTGGTGCACCATGCTGCATCATCGGCTGCTTAAGCACTCTTTTTTTCTTAGCCCTCAACAATTTCTAATAAAATTGATAGAAGTTCTAAAGTTCAATGAAAAAAGTGTATTCTAGACTTGTAATTGAGTAATTTGGCACTAAATATTCAATAGAACACCTAAATATAGCTTTTCGCCTGATTGGAGAATATAAAAATGCCCGGCAATCTTTTATTACCTACTGAGCCTATTCAGTTACCTCTACTGCCACTTCGTGATGTAGTGGTATTTCCGCATATGGTAATGCCTTTATTTGTTGGACGCCCTAAGTCAATCAAAGCACTAGAGGCGGCGATGGAAACCGGAAAAAGTATTCTTTTGGTAGCGCAAAAAACGGCTTCTAAAGACGAGCCCACTGTTCAAGACCTTTATCAAGTCGGCTGTATTGCAAATATTTTACAAATGTTAAAGCTTCCCGATGGGACTGTTAAAGTTCTCGTTGAAGGAACGCAGCGTGCGGATGTTAGTCAAGTTGAAGATTCATTGGGTTATTTTAATTGTGAGGCTACCCCACAGGCGATTAGTCATACTGAGCAATCCGAGACTGAGGCATTAAAAAGAGCAATCGTTGCCCAATTTGACCAATACGTCAAACTCAATAAAAAAATTCCCCAAGAAATATTAGCGTCTCTCACTGGTATTGATGATTCAAGTCGATTAGCCGATACGATTTGTGCGCATTTGCCTATTAAACTTGATCAAAAGCAATTACTTCTTGAGATGAGTGATGTTGTTAAGCGCTTAGAAAGCCTTCTTGGACAGCTTGAAAGTGAAATTGATATTTTACAAGTTGAAAAAAGAATTCGGGGGCGTGTCAAACGCCAGATGGAAAAAAGCCAGCGCGAATATTATTTGAATGAACAAGTTAAAGCCATCCAGAAAGAATTAGGTGAGGGTGAAGAAGGGGCTGATTTAGAAGAATTAGAGAAAAAAATTAAGTTAGCAAAAATGCCAAAAGAAGCCCTAAAGAAAGCGGAGTCTGAGCTGAAAAAGTTAAAGCTCATGTCGCCAATGTCAGCAGAGGCAACGGTCGTTAGGAATTATATTGACACCTTGGTCAATCTGCCCTGGAAAAAGAAGAGTAAGGTTAATAATGATTTAACCCATGCTGAGTCGATCTTGAATGATGATCATTATGGCCTTGATAAAGTTAAAGAACGCATCTTAGAGTATCTTGCTGTTCAGCAACGCGTTGATAAAGTAAAGGCTCCTATATTGTGTTTGGTTGGCCCTCCAGGCGTTGGCAAAACATCCTTAGGACAATCTATTGCCCGTGCCACCAATCGTAAATTTGTGCGCATGGCACTCGGTGGTGTTCGTGATGAGTCTGAAATTCGTGGTCATCGAAGAACTTATATTGGCTCTATGCCAGGCAAGATCTTATCGAGTCTTACTAAAGTAGGGGTTCGCAATCCTCTGTTTTTATTAGATGAGATTGATAAGATGGGTATGGATTTTAGAGGTGACCCCGCAAGTGCGATGTTGGAAGTCTTGGATCCTGAGCAAAATCATACCTTCCAGGATCATTATGTGGAAGTTGATTTTGATTTATCTGATGTGATGTTTGTTGCTACCTCGAATTCATTAAACATTCCTGGGCCTTTATTAGATCGTATGGAAGTCATCCGTCTTGCTGGATATACGGAAGATGAAAAAACGCACATTGCGATGAAGTATCTCTTGCCTAAGCAGATTAAGAATAATGGCTTAAAGCTTGGCGAAATTGAAGTCAAGGAATCTGCGATTCAGGACATTATTCGTTATTACACCCGTGAGGCGGGCGTTCGTGCCTTAGAGCGTGAAATTAGTAAGATTTGTCGTAAGGTCGTCAAATTACTATTGCTCAAAAAAGAGCAAGCTCCGATTGTTGTTGATTCTGATAACTTAGAAAAATTCTTATCCGTGAAACGTTATGATTTTGGTCTTGCGAATAAAGAAAACCAAATTGGACAAGTGACTGGACTTGCTTGGACGGAAGTTGGTGGCGATTTATTAACAATCGAAGCAGCTTTAATGCCTGGTAAAGGTAATATTATCCGCACAGGTTCGATTGGTGATGTGATGAAAGAGTCTGTCGAAGCAGCAAGATCCGTAGTTCGGTCACGCTCAAGACAACTCGGTATTCGGGAAGAGACATTCGAGAAAAAAGACGTGCACATCCATTTCCCTGAAGGGGCAACTCCTAAAGACGGCCCATCAGCTGGTATTGCGATATCGACGGCCTTAGTATCAATATTGACAGGTATTCCAGTGCGTGCAGATATTGCAATGACTGGGGAGATTACTTTACGCGGTGAGGTATTGCCCATTGGTGGTTTGAAAGAAAAATTACTAGCCGCTCACCGCGGGGGGATTAAAACGGTATTAATTCCTGAAGATAATGTCAAAGATCTTACTGAGATTCCTGATAATGTTAAAAATTCCATCGAAATAGTTCCAGTTCGTTGGATCGACAAAGTCTTAGAAATGGCCTTAGAGACAATGCCTAAAGCCTTAGCTGACGAGGAAGTTGCCATTGCGAAAGAGGCAACGCCTACGAAAACAGAGGCCGAAGAAGTATTAAAGCATTAAGGTGATTGAATTGGCTAAAAAATCGATATATAATAGAAGACTTTCTTGGATATCGAAGTTGTCCAAGTTGGTTTTTTAAAAGAAAATTGATTTTCTTGAAAGAATTCAAGGGTGCTTAGCTCAGATGGTAGAGCGTCTGCCTTACACGCAGAATGTCGGCGGTTCGATCCCGTCAGCACCCACCACGGTTTCTTCGATTCTTCTCCTTTATACTCTTTCTTATTACTCTTAAATAATTGATCCTATGCTCGACTACGTCCGCACGCACCAAAAAATTCTACAAATCGTTTTATTAGTACTCATACTGCCTTCATTTGTATTTATTGGGGTACAAAGTTATACCGGTATGGGTGGTAAAGATAGTGATGTGGGTAAGGTTGGCAATGATTTAATTACAAGTGTCGAGTTCGATAATGCGATCAAGAATCAAGCCCAGCGTTCAGGAATGCCTGCTGAACTTGCAAATTCACCTGGATTTAAAAATAACGTTTTAAATCAACTGATTCAGCAGAAGTTATTAAAGTACGAACTCCAGGCTTTACATTTACAAGTCTCGGATGACCGTCTGGCAAAAGAATTAAATAGCTTTCCCGAAATCCAGGCTTTAAAAAAGTCGGATGGGAGCATTGATGCGGATAAATATCGACAACTGCTTCAAAATAATGGACTCAGTGTTGCTCAGTTTCAAAACATGAAACGTTCTGAATTGATGGGAGCTGATTTACAAAATGCGATTGCCTCGAATCAACAAGGAATTAATTCGACCACAGTTTCAGAAAAATTGATCTCCGCTTATGGTGTTGAAAGAGAAGTGCAGGTTCTATTCTTTTTAGCAGATCAATATACAAAAAAAATCAAAGTTGAAGAGACTGAATTAAAAGACTACTTTCAAGCCCATCCAGGCGACTTTCAGAGCACGCCGAGTGCTGATCTGGAATACGTCATCTTGCATCGCGACGCGAAGATGGATGATAAAGAGTTTGCTAAAAAAGCCGATTCATTTGCCAATATTGTTTATGAACAGGCTGATAGCCTTCAAGCAGTTGCTGATCAATTGAAATTGACTATTCAAAAAGAAAGTGGTCTTACTGCAGGCGGAAAAAAATCATTCAATAAAGATCATCCTTTAAATGATGTCAAAGCGCTAAAGGCTATTTTTAAAGATGAAGTCCTAAAATCAAATAAGAATACGGAAGCAATTCAACTGGCGAATGGCGATTTAATTTCAGTACATGTCACCCAATTTAATCCTGCTCAAACCCGAAAATTTGAAGAGGTTAAAGCTGATATTGAAAAAAGAGTGACATTGAAAAAATCGGAAGAAATGGCCATTACTGATGGTCAGAAGTTGGCTGAGCAATTAGAAAAAAATCCACAACTCAAACTTACTGGAAAAGAATTTTCAAAGTCTATTTGGGTATCAAGAAATAAGCCTCTTGATTTACAAGGAGAGCCCTTTGAGAAAGTATTTGCGGTTGATCCTACTCAATTACCCCAAGTTGTATCAGCAAAAATCCCTGGTTTTGGATTAGCTATTTATCGCATTAATCAAGCAAGAGAAGCAAAGGATCTTAATCCTAAAGCAGCTATTGAACAGTTTAAACAAATAGCCGAACTCAACTTACAAAACGAATTGGCTGCTTATTATAGTAATATGCGCGATCGTGCAAAAGTTAAGATTTATAAATCTCTACAGTAGTTTTTTTAAAGTAGGCAATACGTTTTTAAGTAATATGGCTTGGGCATTTTGATTTGGGTGAATGCCATCCTCTTGAAAATACTCGCGCTTGGTAGCGATGCCTTCAAAAAAGAACGGAACAAGTAATGATTGGGTATTCTTTCCTAGATCCACATACATCTTCGAGAACTGTGCTGTATATTCTGGGCCGTAATTGGTGGGTATTTTCATGCCGAGAATTAATACTTTAGCGCCATTGTTTTTACTGATTTGAATAATTTCGTGAAGATTTTGATAGGTCGTTGCAAGCGGAAATCCCCTTAGAGCATCATTCGCACCTAACTCTACAATCACAATACTGGGCTTGTGTTGTTGTATGAGGCTTGATATGCGTGCTTTACCCCCAGCTGATGTCTCACCACTAATGCTTGAATTGACGATGGAGTATTTGGATTGATCTCTTTTTAAGTTCTCTTGCAGTAAATTTACCCAACTAGTGCCCATTGGTAAGCCATAGCCAGCAGAGATACTGTCCCCTAGTATCAGAATTTGATGGGGGGCACTGTTCTGCGCTAAAACCCCAATTGATGTATTAATCAGGATAAGAAAACCAATGCAGTTTTGTAAGATAATTGAGAGTAATCTATTCATGGCTTATATATGTCCCTAAAACCTCTCATAGAAGTTCAGCAATTAAGTAAAAATGTATCTTCTCATGAGGGTGTATTGCCTATACTAAATGATATTAATTTTTCTATCTACGAAAAAGAAACGGTCGCCATTTTAGGTGCATCTGGATCCGGAAAAACCTCATTACTCAGTATCATGGCAGGACTCGACCCTGAGTATTTGGGTTCTGCAAAACTATTTAAGCAAGAATTAAAAGACTTATCAGAGGACCAAAGAGCTTCTCTCAGAAAAAAGCATGTTGGTTTTGTTTTTCAGTCTTTTTTACTTATCCCAGAATTAAATGCATTAGAAAACATCTGTTTACCTTTAGAGATATCCGGAAAATTAAGCCCACTGCTCATCGATAAGGCGAAGAGTTTATTAGATAAAATTGGTTTATCTCATAGAGCGAAACACTATCCAAGCACCTTATCTGGTGGAGAGCAACAACGTATTGCATTAGCAAGAGCTTTTATTAGCGAACCTCAAGTGTTATTCTTAGATGAACCAACCGGAAGTCTTGATTTAGGAAACGGAAAAATGATTATTGATCTTTTGTTTGAGCTCAATCGAGACCTAGGTACAACCATTGTGATGGTGACGCATGACATAGAATTATCTCAACAATGTGCTAGAGTTTTAACATTAAAAGGCGGTAAATTAGTCTAAAAATTATAATGAAATAAGTGGTGTTATCAAAGGAAAAAAAATGAAAAAATTATTAGTTGCACTTAGTCTTTCAGTGTTATCAATGGCATTTGCCAAAGATCCAGTTGACAGCAACGCGTCGACGGCTAAGGAGTCTAAAACCACGACTGATGCCATTGTAAAAAAAGAAACGGCGGATGAAAAAAAAGCAAGGATCGCTGAAGAGAAAAAAGCTGCTGCTGCGAAAAAAGAGCAGGACGCTTTAAAAGCGAAGGAAGCTAAAGAGACGGCCAAAAAAGAAAAAGCCGATAAACTTGCAAAAGCAAAAGAAGAAAAAGCAGCAGCTGCTAAAGAAAAAAAAGATGCTGTAGCTAAGGCAAAAGAAGAAAAGGACCTTACTGCAAAAGAGAAGTCAGAAAAAATTAGCAAAGCAAAAGAAGAAAAAGAAGCCAATCAAAAAGACAAGACAGATAAAACAACAAAGTCAAAAGATGATAAAGAGACAGCCGTAAAGGAAAAGGCAAAAGAAACAAAAGATAAATCGAAAGATGCCAAAGAGACAGTAGTAAAAGAGTCCGCCGTAAAAGATAAGTCAAAAGAAGAAAAAGAAGCCAATCAAAAAGACAAGACAGATAAAACAACAAAGTCAAAAGATGATAAAGAGACAGCCGTAAAGGAAAAGGCGAAAGAAACAAAAGATAAGTCTTCGGCAAAAGAGGTTGAAGACAATCCAGTAGCCAAGAAAAAACAAGAGGTAAAAGAAGCGCCAAAACAAGTTGAATCTAAAACGAAGGAAAATCCTGTTGCTCTACCATCACCCAAAAAAGAGCCTGAAGTTGTTAAAGAGAAACCTCCTGTAGCTAAACAAACACCTAAGACTGTTCCAGCTTCAGGTTCGCCTGAGTCAGATGGAGCTGCGGCAAGATCAAAACTTGGGGATTTAAAACCAGGCCCTAATGATGTAGATAAAAATGGAAAGCAGTTAACTCAACAGCAAATGAAAATGAAAGAATGTTCATCCATGGGTAAGGGTAGAAATCAAGCTGATTTCAGGGCATTTATGAGTGAATGTCTTAAAAACGATTAATTTTTTAATACATGAGTTTTATAGTTTATTTAACTTTTTACTACAAGGAAATTGTATGCATGTTTTACTAAAACGTAGTATGTTGAGTTTTGTTGTAACTTGGTTCGCTCTTTTGTTAACTGGATGTGGTTACAACACTTTTCAAACAACTGATGAGCAAGTTAAGGCAGACTGGGCTGAAGTTTTAAATCAATATCAACGCCGTGCAGATTTAATACCTAATTTAGTTGCTACGGTTCAGGGCTATGCTACTCAAGAAAAAGAAGTATTAACTCAGATTACAGAAGCACGTTCACGCGTGGGGTCGATGCAGGCTACTCCAGAATTGATTAACGATCCTGAGGCTTTTAAGAAATACTTAGCAGCTCAAAATGAGTTGAAGGGATCTTTGTCGCGATTGATGGTTGTTGCTGAAAACTACCCAGCGCTTAAATCTGATCAAAACTTTAGAGATCTGTCTGCGCAATTAGAGGGCACTGAAAACAGGATTACAGTTGCACGTAATCGTTATATTAAAGCTGTCCAAGAATATAACCTTGCTGTAAGAACTTTCCCCAACAATATAACGGCGATGCTCTTTGGCTATAAAGCAAAACCAAACTTTACGGTTGAAAATGAAGCCGTTATTGCTAAGCCGCCGACTGTGCAATTTAATAATCCTAAATAATTAATGCTCAAATTGATACAAGTGCTAGAACATCGTTTTCTAGCACTTTTTATTTTTCTAGTTGGTACTTTAGGGCCTCTTCAGGTTATTGGCCAAAATGTGTCTACCAGCCAACCTCTGCGTGGCGCAGCTTTTGAAAAAAGCTCTGCTAGAGATGCTGATTTAGCAAAAATACCAGTATTAAAGTCCCAAGTTACTGATTTAACAGGTACTTTAACAGCGTCCCAGATCACTGCGCTTGAGCAAAAATTAACTGCCTTTGAGGCTCGCAAAGGGAGTCAAATTGCCATCTTATTGGTGTCAAGTACACAACCCGAAGCGATTGAGCAATATACCTTAAGAGTTGTTGAAAAGTGGCAATTAGGAAGAAAAAAAATTGATGATGGCATCCTCTTATTGGTTGCTAAAGATGACCGTCGACTTCGGTTTGAGGTGGGTTATGGTTTAGAAGGTGCCGTTAATGATTTAACCGCAAAACGAATCATTACAGAAATCATTACCCCTTACTTTAAACAAGGCCAGTTTTATGAAGGTATCAATGCGGGGATTGATCAATTAATGAAGGTTGTAGATGGTGAGAATTTACCAGCACCTGTTGTGAAAAGCCAAGCTGCAGACTATTCTCAAGACGGTGGGATGGAAGGTGTTCTTTTAATTGCCTTTATGGGATCCATTTTTCTTGGGGGGATTTTAAAAAGTATTTTAGGAAAGACCCTTGGGGGTATAACTACAGCTGGCCTGATTGGATTTCTGGCCTTTGTCCTGACGGGTGTTGTTGGGATCGCCATTATTGCTGGATTAATTGGCCTTGTAGCATCTATGATGGGAGGGCTTGCTGGTCGCGGTGGTCCTATCATCTTCCCTAGTGGGGGTGGTTTTGGTCATCGTGGCGGTGGATTCGGTGGTGGGGGATTTGGCGGTGGTGGTGGCGGATTCGGGGGCGGTGGTGCCTCAGGGGGGTGGTAATGCAATTTTTCAATCGACTATTGAGGCATTTGTTTGCCACAAACTACTTCACAAAGAAGCACTTTACTCAGCTAACGCTTCAACGTATCGAAGCCGCGATAGCACAGAGCGAAATAACCCATAGTGGGCAAATCCGCTTTATTGTAGAAACTTCTTTATCTCCTTTGGCTCTATATCACCGTCAAAGCGCTCGGGAGAGGGCTTTGGAGATTTTTTCCTTATTTAGAGTTTGGGACACCGCAGACAATAACGGTGTTTTAATTTACCTGTTAATGGCCGATCATGACTTTGAAATTATCGCAGATCGCAATATTCACCTTCGTGCGGGCGGTGATTACTGGGTTTCAGTTTGCAAAGAAATCGAAGTTTTATTAAAAAATCAAGAGTTTGAGAAGGGTGTTCTGCTTGGTATTGAGCGGATTCATCAAGTTTTAAGGGCGCATTTTCCCGCTGAAGTAATAACCCCGAATGAATTGCCTGATTTACCCCTCATCATTTAACTGAGTTGTCTTGGCATTTCGTATAATCTGAGTATGCCAATTTTTAGCCTTTTACGCGGTTTATCTGCACTTTCTCATTTTCGTAAGCAAGGACTCCTTGATACTTTTCGTAAGCATCAACTTCCTGTTCAATCTATCGAAGCCTATTACCAATATTTTATTTGGACAAATCATCCGCTCACAGCAGACGAAGCCTCCCAATTAAACAAATTATTAAATTTGTCAGAAACTAATGCAAAGATACCCTTATCCTCGCCTCAGTATTATGTGATTCCAAGGGTTGGTACTGTTTCACCATGGGCAAGTAAAGCTACCGAGATAGCCAAGTTATGTAAGTTCAATGTATTACGCCTAGAACGGGGTATCCAATATGTATATTCTTCTAAAGGCAATTTATCGGATGAACAGCAACAACAGTTATATGCGCTGACGCATGATCGTATGACTGAGTCAGTTGTTATTGATGCATCGATGCTTGAACATCAATACCAAGTGTTGAATGACCAAGCATTTAAGTTAATTGATATCCTTTTAATGGGTAGAGCTGCGCTTGATCAAGCTAATATTGATCTTGGACTCGCTCTTTCTGATGACGAGATTCTTTATCTTTTACAAAATTTCCAAGACTTAAAGCGTAATCCGACGGATGTCGAACTTATCATGTTTGCCCAAGCGAATAGTGAGCACTGTCGACATAAAATTTTTAATGCCTCATGGACGATTGATGGACAAAATATGGATCAAACCTTATTTGGGATGATTCGTAATACACACCGCTTACAACCTAAAGGTACTGTGGTTGCTTATTCAGATAATTCTGCCATTATGGAGGGCTGTGAATCCGGTGTCTGGGGACCATCTCCACAGACCAATTTATACGAAGAGCGTCATCAGCTTGTGCATACCTTAATGAAGGTGGAGACCCATAACCATCCCACAGCAATATCGCCGTTCCCTGGAGCATCAACAGGTGCTGGTGGAGAAATCCGTGATGAAGGTGCCACGGGTATCGGTGGTAAGCCAAAAGCTGGTTTAACAGGTTTTTCTGTATCGCACTTGCATGTTCCACAGTTACCGATGGTCTGGGAAAAAAATCCCTATGGCAAGCCAAGCACTATCGCTAGCCCTCTAGATATTATGGTCCAAGGCCCCATTGGAGGCGCAGCATTTAATAACGAGTTTGGTCGGCCAATTCTGGGTGGTTATTTTCGGGTATTTGAACAAAGTATTCAAGGCAAGCGCTGGGGCTACCATAAACCGATCATGATTGCCGGCGGTATAGGTTCGATTCGCGATGAACATACCCACAAAAAAGATATTCAAGAAGGTGATCTTTTAATTCAGCTCGGCGGTCCAGGCATGAAGATTGGTATGGGTGGTGGTGCCGCAAGTTCAATGAATACGGGTGCGAATGCCCAGGATTTAGATTTTAATTCTGTACAGCGTGGTAATCCAGAAATTGAACGTCGTGCACAAGAGGTTATCAATACCTGTATCCGGTTTGGCACAAATAATCCAATTGTTTCTATTCATGACGTTGGCGCTGGTGGTTTGTCGAATGCATTTCCTGAGTTAGCGGATAGTGCAAAGCTTGGTGCTATTTTTGATATGAGACGAATTCCTCTTGAAGAGACAGGGATGAGTCCTGCAGAAATTTGGTGTAATGAATCTCAAGAGCGATATGTCTTGGTCATCAAAGAACATGATTTGAGTCGTTTTAAAGTCATTTGTGAAAGAGAGCGTTGTCCCTTTGTCGTTGTTGGTAAGACAACGAAAGATCGTCAATTGGTCTTGTTTGATGATCATTATGATGAATCAAATCGTCAACATTTACCGATCGATATCCCCATGGAGGTATTGCTTGGAAAACCTCCTCTGACACATCGTAATGTAGAGCGAGTAGAGCAGACTTCTTACCGTTCAGAATGGTCAGAATTTCCATTACAAGATGCCATCTTTCAGGTATTGCAGCACCCAACGGTTGCGAGTAAATCTTTTCTAATTACCATTGGAGACCGTTCCGTTGGAGGTTTGTCTCATCGAGATCAAATGGTAGGTCCATGGCAAGTTCCGGTAGCTGATTGTGCTATTACCATGATGGACTATTCAGGTTATCGTGGTGAAGCAATGGCAATGGGTGAAAGATCACCCATTGCGGTATTTAATTCAGCTGCTGCAGCAAGAATGGCAGTCAGTGAAGCCATCACTAATATTTTAAGTGCTGATGTAAGAGATATCTCTCATATCAAAATGTCGGCTAATTGGATGGCAGCTTGTGGATCTTTTGGAGAAGATGCCAAATTGTATGACGCCGTCAAAGCGGTAGGGTTAGAGTTATGCCCAGCATTACGAATTTCTATTCCTGTTGGCAAAGATTCTTTATCTATGCGCACCCAATGGCAAGATCAACAAGAATCAAAGAATGTTACTTCTCCTGTGTCATTGATTATTTCAGCTTTTGCACCAGTTGAGAATGTAAAGAAAACCATTACTCCTCAGTTACAAAATGTGGATGATACTGAAATCATCCTAATTGATCTAGGACAAGGCGAGAACCGTTTAGGGGCTAGTATCTTAGCTCAAGTTTTTAATCAAGAAGAATCTGTATGTCCTGATCTTGCAAATCCTGAACTTTTAATTAATGCATTTACGGCAATGAGCATCCTAAAAGATGCAGGTTATGTTCTTGCTTATCATGACCGATCGGATGGCGGTCTTCTTGCTACGATTTGTGAAATGGCGTTTTGTTCTCACCTAGGAGTTGCTCTTAATGTAGATCTTCTAGTATTAGAAAAGGGCCACGAGTCAGATTATGGAGATGCCAAGAACTGGGCCAAACAAGTCTCTGGAAGAAGGGATGAAAATACCTTAAGAGCCTTATTTAATGAAGAGCTTGGTCTTGTGATTCAAATCAAGCGTTGCGATCGTGATGAGGTCTTTGATATTCTGCGTCATTATCAGTTGAGTGGTTTTTCTAATGTGATTGGTAAAGTCAATCAAAAAGACGTGATTGAGATTTGGCGAGATGCCCAGCAAATTTTTCAAGCAACAAGAAAAGATCTTCAACAGCTTTGGGAAAAACCAAGCAGTGCCATCGTTGCTCTTCGAGATAATCCCGAGTGTGCTTTGAGTGAGCAGTCGTTGGTTGATGATGATCAAGATCCAGGCATTACTCCGATAATGAGTTTTGACCCTAAAGATAAGCCGCTTGTACATTTTGTGAATACAAATCAAAAACCTAAAATAGCTATTCTTCGTGAGCAGGGTGTGAACTCGCATCAAGAAATGGCATATGCTTTTTCTTTAGCGGGTTTTGATGCTTATGATGTCCATATGACTGATTTGATTCAGGGGCATCAAAAGTTAAGTTCTTTTAACGGCTTGGTTGCCTGTGGTGGATTTAGTTATGGCGATGTTTTAGGTGCCGGTGAAGGTTGGGCAAAGTCAATTTTATTTAATTCTGGATTGAGAGATAACTTTGAGCAATTTTTTCAATCATCTAATACCTTTGCATTAGGTGTTTGTAATGGTTGTCAAATGTTAAGTCAGCTCTCAGAAATTATTCCTGGGACCGAAGACTGGCCTTATTTTACGAAAAATATATCTGAGCAATATGAATCTAGGCTTGTACAGGTCGAAGTTCTCCCTTCTAAATCAATCTTTTTTGACGGAATGCAGGGTAGTCAATTGCCGATTGTTGTTGCCCACGGTGAGGGGTATGCCAACTTCCAAGAAAAAGGTTCGTTGTCAGCTATTAATAAGAATCAGTTAGCTGTTATGCGATATACCGACCACTATGGTCAAGCCACAGAAAAGTTCCCGCTCAATCCAAATGGTTCTCCTGGAGGCCTAACGAGCGTAACAACATCCGATGGTCGCTTTACTGTGTTGATGCCTCATCCCGAACGAGTATTTAGGGTTGCACAAATGAGTTGGTCGCCGACACAATGGTCTCAATGGGAGGACGGCTTAAGTCCCTGGATGAGAATGTTTAAAAATGCAAGGGATTGGGTTAATTAATTCACAATGAATAAAATCAATTTTGAACCAGTCACATTCTCAGAGTATCAAGGTGTTCGTTACCTTCATTTAGGTACACCCTGGGTGCAGGGTGCGATGCGTATCAAAAAACCCTATGCAATTGAACTAGAGTATGCCCAACAGATGATGTCGTGGTTGCTTTTCTTGAGTCCAGTAAATGCTAAAACTCTGCAGTTAGGACTTGGGACTGGGACATTGACACAGTTTACCAATCGTCTAAATGATTCCGTTCAAACCACAGCAGTTGAATTAAATCCTGCGGTGATCGTAGCTGCACAAACCATGTTTGGATTAGATACACAAAGTCCACGCATGACAATCATTGAGGATAATGCGCTTAATTATGTTAATAACCAGCAAAACGCACTTCAATTTGATAGTGTGCAGGTAGATATTTTTAATGGAGAAGCTTCTGGTCCAGCCTTAAACTCTTTAGAGTTTTACCAAGGATGCTTTGATGTTTTGAGTGAAGTAGGGGTAATGACTGTTAATTTATTTAGCCGACACCCGAGTTTCCAAAAAAATATCAATCACATTTGCGATGTCTTTGATAATCGGGTTTTGCTGTTTAAAGAGGTGCATGATTGCAATGTAATTGTCATCGCATTCAAAGGACCACATCTTGAGATTTCTTGGGATTTGCTAAAACAACGCGCAAAAACAATTCAAAAAGAGTGGTCATTACCTACACGTAAATGGGTTAAACAGCTTATGAAAAGTAATGTTCAACCCAAAGGGGTATTAAGTATTTAAGTCGACTACTGGATTTTGGCTTTAGCTTTAAAGCTTTCCATCATTTCCATAAATTTCGCTTTCTGGAAATTCTGATCTTGGGTCAACATTTGAATCAGTTGTGGCTTAACTTCCGCAAGCGTTGGAATTTTTTGTTCACGAACATCTTCTAGCTTAATAATATGCCAACCAAATTGTGATTTAACTGGCGCAGCTGCTAATTGTCCTGGAGTTAGTGCTGTCATTGCTTCTGAGAATTCAGCAACTAAAGTTGATGGTGATACCCAATCTAAAGATCCGCCATTAACCGCCGAGCCCTTATCCAAAGAATTTGTTTTTGCGAGCTCCCCAAAATTAGCACCAGCTTTAATTTGTGTCAAAAGTGACTTAGCGAGCTTTTCATTTTCAACCAAAATGTGACTTGCTTTATATTCTTTACCACCCATTTGAGACTTCATAGAATCATACGCAGTTTGTAAATCAGCATCTTTGATGCCGTCTTTAGAGATCCAATCTTCAAAAACAGCAGACACAATGACACTTAATCTTGCTTGCTCAATAGCGTCTTGAACCTGTGGGTCTTTAGTAATGCCTCTTTTGTTAGCCTCTTGGGAGATAAGTTCCTTCGTGATAAGAACATCACGAGCCTTATTTCTTACTTCAGGCGTATTTTCTTGACCAGAGCTTTTAATTAAGCGGTCCAGTTTCGAAAGTGGAATCGGTGTGCCATTAACAACTACGGCATTTTGCGCGTAAGTGTAGGAATGCGTTGTTAATAAAACAAGTAATGCAATGCTGATTTTTTTTACTAGATTAGACATTTTCATTTTCTGATGGAGTTTTCGCGTTAATAACAAGAGCATGGATATCAGACTTCATCCAGTTACCCAAGACATCATACACTAAACGATGCCTAGCGACCCTTGATAAGCCTGTAAATTTCTCGGAGACGATATTTACGGTGAGGTGACTTGCTCCACTGGAGGTGTGGCCTGCATGACCAGCATGTTGATGAGAGTCATCGATAAACTCAATTCTTTGAGGGGCAAGATGTTGAATTAATTCATCTTGATAGATCTTTATTTGGGGGTGAACATTTGACATATTAGCTTTCTTCGCTGGATTTATTTTTGATATATTTACTCATCCACAGGCCTTGCAATAGGATAAATACAAGAAGAAAACCAATCGTAGATAGTTTAAAATTAACCCAGATTTCTTCAGAATAGTTATTCGCAATAAAGAGATTCAATCCCCCCAAAAATGCAAAGTAAATAATCCAAGATAAGTTGATTTTTGACCAGATACTGTTGGGGCTAGAGGTCTGAAACTCAATTTCTTTACCAAGAATCATCTCGATTAGGTTCTTTTTAAAGACATACATACTGATTGCAAGAGCCAGTGCAAATCCCCAATAGAGAATAGTGGGTTTCATCATGATAAACATTTTGTCATGTAACAAAATGGTTAACCCACCAAAAACAAGAATGATTAAGCCATTAAAAATTTGCATTTTAGAGATGGGTTTATTTCTATAAACCAACCAAGCCATCTGTAATAAGGTAATACCAATAGCCACCCCAGTTGCGACATAAATGTCGAAAGCTTTAAAAGCGATAAAGAATGCGAGAATGGGTAAAAATTCATTTAAAAGTTTCATGACGAGTTAGTCTTTAGTATTTAAATTCAAAGAGGCTGAGTTAATGCAATAACGCAGTCCTGTAGGCTGTGGGCCGTCATCAAATACATGCCCTAAATGCGCGTCACACTCTTGACATCTCACTTCGGTCCGAATCATGCCGTGTGTCATGTCTTTAACTTCTGCAATAGGAGCTCCCTGGGCTGGAATAAAGAAGCTTGGCCAACCACATCCAGCATCAAATTTGCTGGATGACTCGAAAAGCTCAGCATCACAGCACACGCAGTGATAGATACCATTCGTCCAGACATCCCAATATTTACCGGTAAAAGGTCTTTCCGTGGCTGATTTTCTGGTCACTTCATACTCGATTGGAGTAAGTTGCGTTTTGTACTCCTGATCAGTTTTTTTCATAAAATTGCCTAGTAAGTAGTTATTTAAGTAATATAGACATCAATTATAAATTTTAAATAAATTAAAAAGTGATTGTGGAGATAGGTAATGGTTCATTCAACTGATTCAAAAGGAAATTTTGGGCAAATGATGGATTGTCCAATGCTTATCTCTACTATTATAAGTTCTGCAGCAAGACATCATCCGCAATGTCAAATTGTTTCAAAGTCTGGGGAAGGTGATATCCACCGATACTCCACTCAAGACCTTCAGTTACGCGCTAAAAAATTAGCACAATCTTTACAAAAATTGAATCTTCAACAAGGTTCTAGAGTAGCTACTTTAGCCTGGAATGGATACCGACATTTAGAAATTTATTATGGTGTTTCAGGAAGTGGTCTTGTCTGTCATACGATTAATCCAAGATTATTTTCTGATCAAATAGCCTATATTATTCAACATGCTCAAGACGAGGTCGTGTTTTTCGATATGAGTTTTTTGAGTTTGATAGAAACCTTGGCACCTTTATGTCCTTCTGTTAAGTATTGGGTTTGTTTAATCCATCCAAGTCATCAACCGCAGAGCTCACTTACGCTATTGAATTATGAAGAATTCATTGCTGCTGAAAATGGGCAATATGAATGGCCATTGCTTGATGAAAGAAGTGCCTCAAGTTTATGTTATACCTCTGGAACAACTGGCAATCCGAAGGGGGCTCTTTACAGTCACCGTTCAACAGTCATGCACTCGTATGCAACAGCATTACCAGATTCATTATGTTTATCGGCAATGGATATTATCATGCCCGTCGTCCCTATGTTTCATGTGAATGCGTGGGGGCTCCCATATTCTGCTTTAGTCGTTGGGGCTCAATTAGTTTTTCCTGGATCCAAATTAGATGGACAGTCTTTATATGAGCTTATCGAGTCTGAGAAAGTTACCTTATCTGCGGGTGTACCTACTGTATGGGCTGGTGTTTTACAACATATGAAGACACATGACTTGCGATTCACAAATTTTAAGCGGGTCCTCATTGGTGGCTCAGCGTGTCCACCGGCAATGATGCAAACCTTCGCACAATATGGTGTTGAAGTGATCCATGCATGGGGTATGACTGAGTTATCTCCTATCGGGACAGTCGCTCGATTACGAGCAACTGATGTTTATAAAACAGCCGTTGAACAAGAAAAGATCTTACAAAAACAAGGCCGAGTAATTTTTGGGGTTGATATGAAGATTGTGGATGATCAACATCAGGAGTTACCTCATGATGGAGTAGCATTTGGTGATCTCTATGTCAGGGGACCATGGGTAATTGACCAATACTATAAGGCTTTGGATCATGCGTTAGTTGGCGGTTGGTTTCCTACGGGCGATGTAGCCAATATAGATGCTGAGGGTAATATGCAAATTACCGACCGCAGTAAAGATGTCATTAAATCTGGTGGTGAGTGGATTTCTTCAATTGATATTGAAAATATTGCCTCAGGCCATCCAGAGGTCATGATGGCGGCTTGTATTGCTATTGCACACCCCAAATGGGATGAACGTCCTTTATTAGTAATTGAAAAAAAGCCCAATCATCAATTATCAGATCAGGAATTAAAAGCGCAACTTTTAAAATATTTTGAAGGTAAGATTGCTAAATGGTGGACACCGGACGATGTTGTTTTCGTAGAAAAGATTCCTCTTACTGCAACTGGTAAAATGCAAAAGCTCAAACTGAGAGAACAATTTAAAGATTATCAACTCCCGACTATATGACAGAAAACTATAAAGCAATACCCCTAGACGTCCCATTTTTAAGGCTCTTAGGCGTACAAATCGTAAAAATGTCTGACGGCATTGGAGAAATAGAATTAGTCATTGAGGAAAAACACACGAACTCATGGTCAGTTGCTCATGGAGGAGTATTGTTGACGCTGGTAGACGCAGCAATGGCTATTGCCGCAAGATCTGCAGATGCTAATGACCGAAGTGTGGTGACAATCGAGTTGAAGAATAGTTTTATGCAAGCCGCTCAGGGGCAGGTTAAGGTAATCGGTAAAGTGGTTCATCAATCAACAACAATGGCCTTTTGTGAAGCGAGAGTATTTGATGAGAATGATAAGTTATGCTGTTTAGCAACGGGTACCTTTAAATACTTTAAAAATCTCCCTATGCGTCCTCAAAAATAAGCGAATTGCTAACGATCGATTTGCTCCGAACGTTGTAATTGCCCTTCAATCGAAGTGCTTTCATACTTATCTGATTGATCAAAACGCCTTTCAATCATCTGAAAACTGCCGTCCTTACGGATGCGGAGTAATGTACTAGAGCGAGTACCATAATGCTCTGTTTTAATAAAAAGAGGGGAGAGTGCTCTTTCCCAATCTTGATTCACTCCGGTTGCGGGTAATTCAGAATCAGGAAAAGCCGAAGGATTATTGAGAAATTTAAAGTAATGCTCTGGATGGTTAAATTTTCCTTGGTCCATAGCAATTGCTTGTGCAAACTGCGCAACACCTTGGCGAACTTTTGGCCATGGTGTATCTAACATTGCATTGGATAAACCATAAATACCTGGATCAATAGTGACAGGGTGAACAACTTTCCGTTGTCTTATCTTGCCCCCCATCAACATTCGGTTACTGGTCCAACATAATTGAGGTTTTTCAGGCTTACTTAAATCAGCGGTTAATAAATTAAATCCGTTGTATTGCATAAAAGATTTTTGTTGCGCATGGATAAACTCTTCAATCGATAATTTTTGAGATAGAAATTTGGCCGTCAATTCACCCCGAGTTCTCAAATCAGGGTTTTTTTCACTAGGCGCACGAATATTTGTAATTGCTGAAAATTTGCCATCTAATGAAAGACCTAAGGCAGTTCCACGCATGCCAAGGACATCGGCATTATCTCTTGAACCTAAAATTGTTTGATGATCTGTCCACCAATCGAGAGCTTGTGTTGGTCTTTCATAAAACTCATCTCGATTAGCCGCTACAACAAGTGAGTAATCAGGATGGGAGTTCCAGGAAAAAAGTATCAAACACATAAGACTAAATAGTAATTAATGGATAAGGTGGTTCAAAAATATGGATATAACTCGATTGTTTTGATGGATTGATTAAAAAATAAAGATTTGAAGAAATTTCTGTTAATTTCAATTCTATTTGGAAATAATACCTATGATTTGAGATATTTAAACTAGATAAAACCACTACTCCACATGGTTGCTCAGGATCATTTTCTGAGAATACTTCCATCCCAGGTTGGACTAAAAAGGGTGTACGCGTATCCACTTCGAGGTATGCAAGTTTTAAACGTCGTTTAATGCTTCCAAGGTACTGACTTCTAGCAACAATTTCTTGACCAGGGTAGCAACCTTTTTGAAAGTCTACGCCACCTATTGATTCAAAATTAATCATTTGAGGGACAAATAGGTCTTTCGTTATTGCTGAAATTCTCGGTATACCACTGTGAACCTCTAAAAGAGACCAAAGGTTTTGATCTTGAATAACCTCATCACCAACATGGCTGGAGGACTGGGCAACAAGACGCCGATAATACTGAATATTGTCATACAAAACTGGCGGCAAATCACAGAAAACATCTGTCGCGGTTTCAAAGGGCGATGAACTGATTCGACCGAGGATAGCGAATTGTTCATCAAGCTGAGAAATTTCAAGCTTCGAACGAAGACGATACATGGTTAACTTCTTAGAAAATTCAAGGGAAATATCCCGACTTATCCATAAAAAATAGGTGTTTTCTTTGGGGTGACTTACCCAAAAAGAGGCTAATAATCTCCCTTTAGGTGAACAAAAGCCTGATAGATGTTGATGACTAATTGATAAATTGAGAATGTTATTCGTCAATAAGTTTTGTAAAAAAGCACCTGCATCTTGACCTGTGACTTTGATCAAGCTCCACTCAGGAAGAACAGTTATTAAACTTGTATTAGTATTAGTCATTCGTCCTATTATCTATTGTTTTGGAGTTTTTGGCTAAAGTTATCGCACTGTTAAAATGAACATCTAAATCTTGTATGAAGACTCTAACTCATCATTATCCAGGCACATTTTTCTCTTTTGAAGGGATAGATGGCGCAGGCAAAAGTACCCATATACAGTATTTTTCTGAGGAACTTGCATGTCGATTTCCGGATAAAAAAATAATCTTAACTAGAGAGCCTGGTGGAACACCACTCGGTGAAAAATTAAGGCAAAGTCTTTTAAATGAATCGATGGATATCCGTACTGAAGCTTTGCTCATGTTTGCTAGTCGTCAAGAACATCTATCAACCGTGATTGAACCGGCACTGATGCGTGGGGACATCGTTATTTCTGACCGTTTTACAGACTCTTCATTTGCTTATCAATGTGGCGGTAGGGGACTTTCTATTCGTGATTTAGATGTACTAGAGACATGGGTTCAAACAAGGCAATATGGTCAACAGACATTTTTGCTGCAACCCCAATTGACATTCTTATTTGATTTATCTGCAGAGGTTGCGCAACAAAGAAGAAGTGCTACAAGAAATCCAGATAAATTCGAAGAACTTGATGTTGATTTTTTTAATCGTGTTCGTAATGAATATTTAAGACGCGCTTCACAAAGTCCTGAAAGATTTGTGATGATTGATTCAAGCCACTCTATACAAGATATCCAACAACAATTGAAAACATGTATTGCTAAGCTATGACAACTCGCAGCGCAATCCAAGAGGAGTCCTATTTATATCCATGGCAAAAGGGTCTTTTTCATGAACTCACTCAACATCAAATACCTCATTCGCTCTTGTTATTTGGTCAAAAAGATATTGGCAAATTAAAGTTTGGCTTAGAGCTTGCAAACTATCTATTATGCGAATCTTCCGATCAAAAGCCCTGTGGCGTCTGTGAAGCTTGTCATTGGATAAAGCAGGGTAGTCATCCTGATTTATTTATCGTACTTCCTCAAAATCTCAGGCATCTGCTGCCTTTTGAGATTGAAAACGATGCTGACCTAGACGATGCGGATGAAAAAAAGCAAAGTAAAGTAATTCGTATTGAGCAAATACGCCACGTGATTTCTAGTAATGAACTAGGTTCTTATCGAGGTGGTAAAAGGGTAGTTCTGATATATCCGATCGAAAGTATGCAAATTGAAGCAGCAAATTGCCTTTTGAAAACATTAGAAGAGCCTTCAAGTAAGCTTCATTTTATTTTAATTACCCATCAATTAGAGAGAATTTTGCCTACAATTCGTTCCCGCTGTCTTTTATTTTCGATGCCTAAACCCCCCGTCAATGAAGCGATCAGTTGGTTAAGTACTCAATTGCCGGATAGGTGGACAACTCCCTTGTTGGCACAACGTCTATCGCTACATTCTGGTGCGCCGCTTAAAGTAATGGCCTCCATTAACGACAAAGCACTTGACGAATCAATCATTACCAATCAATTAGCAAAATTCAAATCTTTACATACGGGTGAGATAATTGATTTGTTAAGTCAACACTCTATTTTAGAAATTTTGAACTGTATTTTGAAATGGTCTTTTGATATGAATCTTGTTTTATTTGGACAACAGGTCCGGTACTTTCCTCAGTTTGAAGCAAAGATGAAATCATCTTGTTTAGCGATGAATAAAATCCACTTTCAACAATTTTTGTCTAGTCTTAAGGATGATTTGAGATTGGCTAACCATCCACTGTTTCCCAAAGTACAACTTGAAGCCGTTTTAATGAAATACACTCAACTGTTTAAATAATTATGTTTATTGACTCCCATTGCCATTTAGATTTTGATGAATACGCCAATCAATTGGATGATATTTTGCTCAATATGAAAAATGCATCAGTTGAAAAAGCGCTATGTATTAGTGTTGACATCCCCGACTATCCAAAGGTTTTGGCTTTAGCAAATCAATATCCACACTTGTACGCATCAGTTGGTGTTCATCCAGATTATGAAGATACTCCTGA
The DNA here is from genome assembly GCA_947450225.1 of Burkholderiaceae bacterium. Taxonomy (GTDB): domain Bacteria; phylum Pseudomonadota; class Gammaproteobacteria; order Burkholderiales; family Burkholderiaceae; genus Polynucleobacter. The sequence continues at coordinate 66,754 of CANFUO010000004.1, forward strand.
GCCTACTAAAGAGTGGTTGGTTAGCCAAGCGCAACATCCAAAAGTCATTGCAATTGGAGAGACTGGGCTGGACTATTACAGGATGAGTGATCGCTCTTATGAGTCATTAGATTGGCAAAGAAATCGCTTTCGAACCCACATTCAAGCAGCACTTGAATCCAAATGCCCCCTTATCATTCATACTCGCCAGGCCTCAGACGATACGATTAGAATCTTAAAAGAAGAGGGGGCTGATCAAGTAGGTGGGGTAATGCACTGTTTTACTGAGTCTAAAGAAGTCGCACAAGCCGCTCTTGACCTTGGTTTTTACATATCCTTTTCTGGAATTGTGACATTTAAAAATGCTCTTGAAATTAAGGATACCTGTAAGTATGTCCCCCTTGATCGCTTATTGATAGAAACGGACTCACCTTATTTGGCACCTGTACCGCATCGAGGTAAAGTGAATCAGCCGGCCTGGGTTAGTCATGTAGCTCAATATGTTGCCCAATTAAAAGAGATTCCTGTCGAAAATCTAGGGGAGATCACTTCTCGTAATTTTCACCAATTATTTAACATTTAGGCTTTTTATGCGTTTACTATCCATACTTTTGACTTGTGTAAGTATTTTCATTACTTCATCTCTTTACGCTCAAAACTCGAAAGATGAAACTATCCCTGAAATAGACACTTTTTTTAGATATATTAGCTTTGATGATGTAGAGGGTGTAAAAAAATCATTAAAAAACAATAGCTTAAGTCCAAATACCTTAAGTAAATATGGAGATGCGCCATTACCTTATGCGGTAAAAGAAGATTCGTATAAAGTGTTTAAGTATCTATTGCAAGTTCCTGATATTAATATTGATATGGAAAATAAAAGCACTGAAAATGCCGTGATGATGCTTGCATTTAAGGGCAAATTAGATCTTGTCAAAATGATGGTTGACGATTTAGGTGCAGAACCTGAAAAGGACGGATGGGCACCATTGCATTATGCAGCCACTAATGGTCATTTAGAGGTGGTTCAATACCTAATCAGTAAAGAAGTTGATGTTGATGCACAAAGTCCTAGTGATACAACTCCTTTAATGATGGCAGCGAGATATGGTCATATTAAAGTTGTTAAATATCTATTGGATCATGAAGCCGATCTGTCTTTGCACAATACCCAAGATCTCACAGCCATTGATTTTGCATTGATGAATAACCAGAAGGAAATTGCTGATGGTTTAAGATCGCGTTGGAAGAAGTTGTATGGAACAGATTATGTAATAAAACCTAGATAACTATCGCTCCAGTAAGAAAATTAATGCGTATAATAATTATTATGTTAAATAAGATATATCTCTTCGAAAGTGCATAAATGAAGTTTCTACATACCATGCTCAGGGTTACTGACCTATCAGCTTCTATTGCCTTTTATACCGAGATGTTGGGGATGAATTTAATCAGAACAACTGACCGGCCTGATCAACACTATACCTTGGCATTTTTAGGATATGGCCAGGGTAATAAAGAGAATCAAGGTGAAATAGAGCTTACCTACAACTATGGTCTAGAGAAATATGAGCATGGGGGTTTTTTTGGACATCTCGCTTTGGGTGTTGATAACGTTGCCCTTACCTGCGAAAAAATCAAGGAAAAAGGGGGCAAAGTCACCCGAGAAGCTGGTCCAGTCAAGGGTGGTAATACGATTATTGCGTTTGTTGAAGACCCTGATGGCTATAAAATTGAATTAATTCAACTGGGGTCTCATGGATGAGCGATGATTTTGGGTCAAATGCTTCTGAAAATGTAGATTCACCATGTATAGGCATCTGCTCTACATTATTTGACGATGTTTGCAAGGGTTGTGGGCGGACTATTCTGGAGGTTTCTCATTGGGTAGCCATGACCCCTGAAGAAAAAAAGTCTGTTTGGGTGCGTATTACTCAAGAAGGGACTGCAATGAGATTTAATAATTCAGATTAATATTAATTCTCAAGACCTTGATTAGAAAGGTATTCTTCATATGATCCTGAGAAGTCATTAATCGTTCCATCCATTTGAACTTCTAAAATACGGTTTGCTAGACCTGAGACAAACTCGCGATCATGGGATACAAAAATCAATGTCCCCTTAAATTTTTCAAGAGCAATTTGCATACTCTCAATCGACTCCATATCCATATGATTTGTTGGCTCATCAAGGGCCAAGACATTATGTCTTCCTAGCATCAATTTACCCCAAATCATCCTACCTTTTTCGCCACCAGAGATAACTTTGACGGATTTAGTGATTTCTGGCCCGGAGAATAATAGTCGACCTAAAATGCTGCGAATGGCCTGATCATCATCACCAGGCTTTGCCCAAAGACTCATCCAGTCCGATAAATTCATATCTTTAGGAAAACTTTCATTGGTATCTTGGGGCATAACTCCGACATCTGCATTTTCCGCCCACCTGACTTTTCCGTGATCGGTTGTAATGCCATTAAAGCGTTCACTCAGTATCGTATTTAAAAGGGTCGTCTTCCCTGCTCCATTTTGACCAATAATTGCAATTTTTTCGCCAGGTTGAATGGCGAGATTAAAGTTTTTAAAAATAGTGCGATCGTACTCTTTCGTAATGCCTTCGCACTCGACTGCAATATTGTGCAAAACTTTTTCTAGTTCAAAGCGGATAAATGGGTTTTGACGTGAAGATGGCTTAATGTCCGCAACTTCAATCTTTTCAAGTTGACGTTGTCTCGAGGTGGCCTGACGGGCCTTCGATTTGTTAGCTGAAAATCGCCTCACAAAGTCTTGCAACTCTGATATTTTATCTTTGGCTTTAGCGTTATCAGACATTTGCTGGGCTCGCGCTTGAGCAGATGCAAGCATATAGTCGTCGTAATTACCTGGATATACTCGTAATGTGCCGAAGTCCATGTCTGCCATGTGTGTGCACACAGAGTTCAGGAAATGTCGGTCATGAGAAATAATCACCATGGTACTGTTACGTTCGTTAAGAACATCTTCTAACCAATGAATCGTATGAATATCTAAGTTATTTGTTG
>CANFUO010000005.1 GCA_947450225.1 Burkholderiaceae bacterium
AAAATAGCATCAGGGTGGTTAGATGAAATCGCATGAGCAACGTGTTGCATCATGACCGTTTTACCAGATTTAGGGGAGGCAACAATCAGACCGCGTTGACCAAAACCAATTGGCGAGATCATATCGATAATACGACCAGTTAAATTTTCCTCGGCTTTGATATCCCGCTCCAGGAGCATAGGACGATCAGGGTGAAGAGGTGTCAAGTTTTCAAACATAATCCGGTTTTTTAAGGCTTCCGGAGCAATGTCATTTACTTTATCTACTTTTACGAGAGCGAAATAGCGCTCACCCTCTTTAGGTGTTCTAACTTCGCCTTCTACACCATCACCGGTGTGGAGATTAAAGCGACGAATTTGAGCAGGAGAGATATAAATATCATCCGGTGAAGCCAAATAAGAAGACTCAGGGGACCTTAAAAAGCCAAAACCATCAGGTAGAACCTCTAAGACGCCATCTCCAAATACTGTTTCGCCATTTTTTGCGCGATTTTTAAGAATGGCAAACATAAGTTCTTGTTTGCGCATCCTTTGCGTATTTTCAATTTCAAGGGAGGCAGCCATTTCTAGCAATTGAGAAACGTGCAGAATTTTTAATTCAGTGAGTTGCATAGTCTTTAGTAGTTTTAGTGGGTAAAGGGTGCCAGGAAAAGCTTGGCTGATTGAAGGTTAGATGAATACAGAAAAGTGATTGACCAAAGTAATTAGGGGAAATAAGCCGAATGGCAACAGGTAGAGATAAACTTACAATGCATTTAAATCTAGGTTTTAAAGGATTCTAACACTAGAAATTAGAAAGCTTCAATAAACCCCTACTAAAAAACAACAGTAGGGGATATGAAGGATTAAAGATGGGAATCTAAAAAGGCTGTTAATTGCGATTTGGCAAGCGCACCGACTTTTTGAGCGGCGACTTCACCATTTTTGAAAAGGATTAAAGTCGGAATGCCACGAATGCCAAATTTTGCTGGAATTGCTTGATTTTCATCAACATTAATTTTAGCAATTTGGATTTTATCGCCATATTCTTTAGCAACTTCTTCCAAAATAGGGCCGATCATTTTGCAAGGACCGCACCATTCAGCCCAAAAATCCAGTAAAACAGGTTTGCTGGATTGAGCTACATCTACTTCAAATGAACTGTCTGTAATATGTTTGATTGCTTCGCTCATGATGCTTCCTTAATATAATTTAAATGTAATGCAAAATACTTGTAAGATAAGAGTTGAATTTAATCAACAACTACGATTATCTTAACCTAAAACACTTAACTTCTCTCGCTGGAAAATTATTTTTAAATGGCTATGATTGAAAAAAGTGTCTTAGCGCATCATGGTGCAATGCAAGATATTGCAAACCTCATTTGGGCACATACTCAAAAATGTGGTCAAACACCCATCGTACTGACTACTACCTCAGGACCAATTATTGAGTTAAGACGACTTCTCGAATTTTCAAGACCGGCTCAACTCAATCCCAAGATTGCTTTTTTACCCAAGATATTAAGTGTCTCAGACTGGCTATCCAAAACCCCTAGCTTAATGCACTTCCCACCGGTACTTACCACTTTGCAGCGCTGGGAAATGGTCTATGGAGAGCTTGCAAAGCACAAAAAAATCCAAAGTCAATTTGGTGTGATTGGTGAGGGTGGGCGTTGGGCAATGGCAAAAGCCATTGTGCAAGCCTGTGATTTTTTAACACAAGCCAATATTACCTTTGCGCCTGAAAAATCTAAAACGATGGACGTTGTATACGATCAAGTACAAGCAGAGTTTGAGGAAACGATTAAAAATGCCTACCCGCATAATTTGGAATTAGCACATGAAGAAGGCCAACTCATCTTTGCCTTTTGGAAATACCTCAGCAGTACAGAAGACCCATTTGTGCGCGAACGGATGGCATATCAGTATCGTCAAAAAGAATTAGAAAACTCAGATTCCCCGCCGTTAGTCTGGTTAGAAATGGCGCCACCTTCTAAAACCCTTCAAACCATACAAGCAGAATTTTTGAAGGCATATGCTCAGCAACAAGAAGTATTAAAAATGGACATCGATTGGGAACAGAGTGCGTTATGGCCAGAATGTATTTCTGGGAAGACCACGCATTTTGGAGCGCAAATCCTTGAGCAAGTAAAAAATAATCGTCAGAAATTTCAAAAGCACCCATGGCGCATTATTTCGCAGCCGAATTTTGAGAAAATGGCCTGGGCGGCACTTGCATGTATTCAAGAGCACATTCAAGCCGACCGAAAAAACATCGCTATTGTTGCCCAAGACCGATTAGTCGCCAGAAGAGTGCGAGCACTCCTTGCGCGGTATGGCGACAGCATCTCGATTAAAGATCCAACAGGCTGGAAACTTGCAACCACAAGTGCCGCAGCAGCGGTGGATAGTTATTTACAGTTGATGTCGAGTTCTGAGGGGCCAAGTTTAGCCACCATATTTGGGTTTTTAAAAAATCCGATGCTAGAGTGGCAATCCTTTCTTGCACCGTTTACTGTGAACAAAGAGATTGACTCACAGGATTTTTCCTGGTGGATGGAAAGTCGACTGTTAGCGAGTCAAGTTGGCATGGGTTGGCATGAACTCCAATCCGTCTTTACACAAGAGATACGACAAGATCAACACCCTTTGAGTTTAGAGTATCGCCAAATCGCACAAGCACTCCTCAAGCAATTACAAAGTTTTAGTACCTTGTGGCAAAGTTCCCGTCATAAAAGCGATGCTTGGGTTAACTTACTTGAAGAGCAATTACACAGCTTTGGCATGATGGATTGTTTAGCGGAAGATGAAGCAGGTCAAAGTATTTTAGATATGTTGAGCGAATTAAAAGAACTAAATACAGAAACGCTCAAAAATTCTGCATGGACGAGCCTTTTTGATCAATGGATTGATCAAGCAGCCTACATACAAAAGGCCTCACGGAAAGAGGTTAATATTTCTTTTATTGCCTTATCTGCCATCCGCTTTAGTCATTATTCAGCCGTTGTAATGATCGGTTGTGATGCAAGGCAGTTACCCAGTACCAAAGATTATGGCTCCGTATTTTCCAGGGCGATGTTGAAAGAGCTAGATGAAGCCTTGCCCGAATCTGAGTACATCCAACAAGCAAGAGATCTCTCACAATTACTCACGTCCCACGAACATGTGGATTTATTGTGGCAGGAATACCAACAAGCGCAAGAAAAAAACCGCTTATGTGGTTGGTTAGCAAGATTACAAATGGATATGCCGGATTTGACAAAGCCCATTGCCTTAAACGATGCGTCGGTAGATAGTCAACCACAAACCCGGTCAAGCACGCCCATTCTTAATACAGGCTTGTTGCCAAATCAATTAAGTCCAAGTGCATATAAAGCCTTACGCTCATGCCCCTATCAATTTTACGTAACGTATGTGCTGGGATTGAAATCACCCAAGGCGTTGCAAGAGCAATCCGACTTTGGACAAATCGGGAGTTTGTTGCACGCAATTTTGCATCAGTTTTATCAAGATTATCAACAACAAACATTCCCCGATGACCTAGCCAAGCGTCCATGGATGATTGACAGATTAGAGAAAATTTCAAAAGAGCAGTGGCGTATCCTCATTGCCCAGAATGGGCAATTATTTTCAGATCAACACAAATGGTTCCAGCAAATGGAGTCCTTGGTGGATTGGCAAATAGAACTAGAGAAGAATGGATGGACCTTTGCTGAATCAGAAAAGACAGTCGAGTTTGCCCTTCAACTGACAAGTGGTGATTTAATCACCATCTTTGGTCGTGTAGATCGCGTGGACATTAAAGATAATTCCGATCTAAAAGTCTTGGACTATAAATTTAAAAATGGGGACAAGTTAAAGTTTTCTCAAGATCATCTTGCCGATGATCCGCAAATCCTCATCTACAGTCAAGCGCTTACTGAAATTCACCAACACCGACATCGAGAAGTTAAAAAAGCTGGTTGGGTCAGTTTAAGAGAAGCGAAAGAAGGACAAAGAGACCTAGAGATTGAAGTCACGCCAGAGACACTCAAGCAGATCGAAGAACAAATCCGTGAAGATCTCAATCAAATCTGGACAGGAGTGCCGATGCCAGCTAATGGACCACAACAGGTTTGTAAGTATTGTGACGCACGCGGGATTTGTCGAAAAGGGATGTGGGAAGCATGATTGACGACTTGACCAAAATATCCTGTGACCCAAATTCGTCGGTGGTCGTGGAAGCCTGTGCAGGAAGTGGAAAGACTTGGCTACTGATTTCTAGAATCTTTCGATTATTGTTAGCAGATGTGCTGCCTAGTCAAATCTTAGCGATTACATTTACCCGCAAAGCAGCCCAAGAGATGAATGATCGCTTGGCTACACTTCTTTTAGAAATACATCAAAAATCCGATGTAGAAGTGATACATGAATTAAAGATTCGAGGCTTAACTGAAGAAGAGGCCAAGCAACAATTACCCCGAGCTAGAGCCTTGTATGAAGAAGTATTGACCCAACCCCAAGTCATTGCCATGGAAACCTTTCATGGCTGGTTTAGTCGAGTCAGTTCGGCGGCGCCGATGACCTCGGGTATCGTTACACAAGGAAGCCTGCGAGAAGATCGACAGCGGTTATTGAAAGAAGCGATGGCTGACTGGTGGAAACAACTTGGTTCAGGAGAGGGCGAGTTTTTACAGCTACAAGAACATTATTTACGACTATTGGATTTGGTTTCCAAAACAGCCGCTGACAAACTTTTAGAAGGCTCTTTCAGTATTTTGGAGCAATTAAGTGCTTGGCAACAGTATGTTGACTCCTTGCCTATAGATAAAGATCCTCTGCAAGTGCTGGCAGAGAAATTACCGCTTCTCCATCAATCAAGCCCCATACTAAATCTCCATGATCAAACTCAATATGATTGGCAAGGACTGCAGACATGTCTGGATTGGTATGCGCAGAGTATTGGTGCAGCACGAGATGAAGAGTTGACAGAAGACCTACTGAAAGTCTTTGCAAAAAAGAGCCAACAGGTGAGTGATAAAGACTTAATTGATACATTAATTATTGCATTACACAATCGCTCAGATACAGAAAAAATTAGAGCTGTAGTATCAGCTTGCTCAGGTAATCTCAAGAAAATCCTCAAAAAAGCTGGTCGCCTCGATTTAGAAACAGGGATACCAGAATGCTTCGCTGGATGGTTAGATCTTACTGAGCGTTATAAAGTTTGGCAAAAAGATCAAAACCTATATCAACTCAATCAGTCCTGGATCATTCTGGGAACATCGATAGCTAAGCACTTTAGAGAATACAAGAAGAACCACCGTATTTTGGACTTTAATGATCTTGAGATGAATGTGGCGCAGTTATTAAAAGATGAAGTGCTCGCCAGCTATATTCAGGTGCGACTTGATGCCAAATATAAACATATTTTGATCGATGAATTCCAAGACACCAATCCAACTCAGTGGATGATCCTAAAATCTTGGTTGAGTGGTTATGGGGAAGCAGGAGAGCAGCCCAAGATATTTGTGGTGGGAGATCCAAAGCAGTCTATTTATCGTTTCCGTAAAGCTGATGCGCGTTTATTTAAAGCGGTACAAGAGTTTTTGCAACACGATTACGGCGCAAAATTACTTGATAAGAATGATACGAGACGTAATCCACCCGCTGTTGTTCAAGCGGTTAATCAAGTGTTTACCAAAGTCAAAGAGCAAATACCAGATTACCGGTTTATGGATCATAAAACACTCTGGGAGAGCCCCTCTGATGCACCTCTCTACGCCGAGGTTTTTTGTCTAGAACTCATACCTAAGATTGACACTGGAGAAACATCTGAAAATCGAAATCCTTTTTTAGAAGGGATGTTCGATCGCACCCGAGGAGCAGCGGCGCAACAAAACTTGATGGAAGCCAAGCAAGTAGCAAGCATTATCAGCCATTGGTTAACTACCAAAAACGTTAAGGATGAGAAAAATGACTCTGGTGTTAGAAAAGCCAACCCAAGCGATTTTTATATCTTAGTACGCAATAAAACACACATGATAGAAATTGAGACTGCACTCAGAATTTATGGACTACCTTATCAAAGTCCTCGGAAGGGTGGATTGTTACAAACCCTAGAGGCAGCAGATATTAGTGCGCTCTTACATGTTTTACTTACCCCTAGCAATAATTTAGCATTGGCACATGTACTACGTAGCCCGATGTTTGCTTGTGAGGAGAGTCAATTACAACATTTAGCGATGTTGGCAAATAAAACATCTTGGTGGAACCATTTAGAGCTGATTCCGCAAGACAATATTCAGAAAGCCTATCGTCTACTTAATCGTTGGCGTACCCTTGCAAATCATCTTCCGGTACATGATTTACTCGATTGCATCTATGAAGAGGGTGACGTGTATGCAAGCTACTCCAAGGTATGTCCACCCCTGATGCATAGCAAAGTCTTGGCTAATTTAGAGGCATTTCTGAAGCTGGCATTAGATACCAATGGTGGACGATATCCATCCCTCAGTCGTTTTATTGAAGAGTTGCAGATTCTCACCAAAGGTGCAGAAACTGAAACGCCTGATGAAGGGGAAGTATTAGAGGCTAGTGATGACGAAGAAGACGATGACCCAGAGGCAGATCAAACCGCAATCAAAATCATGACGATCCATGCCGCCAAAGGATTAGAAGCACCTTTTGTGTTTTTAATGAATACCAACTATGTTCCATCAGAAAAAGATAGTGCAGGCGTCTTGATAGATTGGCCAACGCGTCAAAATGTCCCAAACCTGATGTTTGCTCACCAAAAAGATGGGTTAAACGAAGTGCTTCAACCGTTAAAAGATGAAGAGAACCAAATTGCGCAACGAGAAAATGCGAATTTACTCTATGTCGCCATGACCCGCGCTAAACAAACTTTTGTGGCCTGTGGAAATGGTAAGTTAAAAGAGAAGTCTTGGTATGCCCTCATGATGCAAGCCCAAATACCAGTCAAGATCATTACAGAGATTGTTTCTGAAGAAGTACCTCTGCCAACTTTAGCTCAAACTGCACCCACCATACTTGAGTCGCGATTGAAGTTCCCAAGGATTCCGGAAATTATCTTTCAGGAAGTGCCGCAAGCACAGGATGAAGAAAGTAAGTCCTTTGAAGAAACCAATCAAGCAACAATACAGGCAAGTAAACCCAACCCAGAGATCCTTGCCTTAGGAACTTGGGTGCATTGGTTGCTTGAGCACACCACCCAACAACCCATCACTAGTGAGATCAGTACTGAATTTCTGCAAAAGTTGTCGGCAGGGCAAAAAGCACCTCCTGATATTACTCAGAAGGCAATACCCATTGTGAAGAAGATACTAAATGCCGTGCATCTAAAAGACTATTTTTATGGCGAGCAACTTATTGCAGTATGGAATGAATTGGAGATGATTGATGAGAAAGGGGTTTTATTCAAAATCGATCGATTAGTTGAGTTAGATAATGAATTTGTGATTTTGGACTATAAGTTAACGATTCCAGAAGAGGGTACCGAGTTTTTTAAGAAATATCAAAACCAACTCAATAATTACCAAGTATTGGTTCATAAAATTCGCCAAGATAAGCCGGTTCGAGCTTTACTTGTAGATCAACATGCCAATGTCAAAGAAATTGTTTAAAGTAGAACTATTCCACTCAAGGAGAAATTCATGTTTTCAAAGTTTGCGGCATTAGGTTTTGCAGAGAAATTTTTTATAGGATTTGTGTTTGTTGGTTTAGCCGTGACTATGTCCGATCAGTTTTCGCAAAGTAGTAGAGAATTAGGTATCCAATCTGCGCGGGAGAAATGTGTCAAAGAAGCAGAAGAATTAAAAGCCAATGCATTGCCCCATGAAGTATGGAAAAAAGTGCCCCCGGTTTGCGACGCTGAGGCAATTGTGAAGCTAGAGCAAAAGACTGCCACGCAAAAGGCAATTATTGACATGACGGACGAACATAAATCTAATAAATCATTTCCATCCATTATTTGGTTTATCTTGATCGGTTTAATACCAACCATCATAGGCGTGATCCGGCGCCAGATGGGTAAGATTGATAAGAATGGATAAACCATTATCTAAAACGTGACTGGAGTGATAGGGGGTATTTAATCTATAGCACTTCTGAAGATTTTTTTCTTCTGCTTCAATTGAATAGGGTTATTCACTTAAGTCCCTTGATTACTCACTCTAAAATGTTCGGGTTTTTACTTATCTGCATAAAACGCCTGTACTTCAATCACTTAATGAAACTACACCCTGAAATGATGTTGTTGTGAGGGCTTTAATAGCCTATGTGAGAAGATTGAATAAGAAAAGTATACGGTTGTTTTATAAGCTAAGTTCTGATTTAAAGGTAATGTCTAGTCGCATAATTGAATTTAGTTGAATATAATAGTTAGCAAGATTTTTCAGTCATGGTAAGTTAAAGAATATATGTTATCTAGTAATCCCGAATTCCAGTTTGCTGCGACTAGCCTTTTTCCGGTCATGCTTATTATTAATTTGATTTACGGCATTATTTTTTGGGGATTATTCAGAAAAGACAAGCTAATAGAAGTTGACATTTGGATTAAAGGTTGTTTTTACTTCTCCATTGGCACATTGCTAATAGCAACAAGAGAGTTTTTTCCTCTATTTTTAGGTTATGCCATCGGAAATTTTTTGGTTTTCTATTCTCACTTCATGTGTTTTCGGTCGATGCAATACATGAGTTATGGATCATATCAAAACGACTACTTGATGAAGCTATTCTGTGTTTTTTATGGATTGGGCTTTATCTTCCTCAAAAATTACCACGACGATCCAAATCTTATAGCCTTATATGTCGGAGTTTCTAATTGTTTATTTCATCCATGGATCTTTGTAAAACTTTATAGAATGCGGAAGAGCATTTCAAATTTATTTGCTGAATTAATTACGTATTGTTATTTGGCTTCCTCATTTATTTGGCTATTCCGACTCTTTTTTTCCCAGTATTATGGTTTTGGAGAGTCACTGGACCCAGGTCTTATTAATTGGTTGACCTTATTGCTTCTGACGATGATCTTTTTGATTAAGCACTCTTTCTTTTTTGGATTGGAGTTAATCCGAAAAAATAATCAATTAGAGGAAATCACCCGCCTATCTGAGGAAAAAGATGACTTAATGACTCAATTAGAGGCAGAAAAGAATATTGCCCAAAAAGCAAATTTAACGAAAAGTCAGTTTTTGGCGAATGTTTCTCATGAAATCCGCACGCCTTTACATGGTTTGATTGGAATGTTATCGACCATCTTAAGATCTCCCGTGTCAGAGGAAATTAAAAAATCACTAGATAAGGCTTTGTATTCCTCAAAGGCCTTGCTGTTCGTTCTAAACGATATCTTAAATTTCGCTAAAATTGAAGCTGGTAAGATTGAAGTAAATATAGAGCCATTTAGATTGAAGCAATTGTTTGAGGACGTCTCTGATTTGTTTGTGATTTCTGCGACTGATAAAAAAATTGATTTACGCTTTGATCTTGACCCTAAGATTCCTGATGTGCTAATGGGTGATTTCTTTAAATTGCGCCAAGTATTATTTAATTTAGTAGGTAATTCGATTAAGTTTACACGCCAGGGTTCGATTGAAATACATACTCGTTTAGAAAAGATCGTGGATCAAAATGTAATCTTAACCATCGGTGTGAAAGATTCTGGAGTGGGCATGTCTTTTGATGATTTAGAGGAGATATTTCAACCATTTCGACAATTGGATAACACTGATACGCGGAATTATGAGGGTATAGGATTGGGCTTGCCGATTGTCCAGAGTATTTTAAGTGCCATGCATTCCCGGCTCGATATTAAGAGCCAGCCGGGGGTTGGGACCGATGCGTCCTTTGAATTATGTTTAGGGATGCCATCCAAACTTCAATCAGATTCCATCAACTTAAAACTAAATTCTCAGGATCCTGATTTGATTTTGATTTCGAAAGAAATATTAGTAGGAAAGCGCATATTAGTTGCTGAAGATAACCCAATTAATGTGGAAGTTGTTCGGCATTATTTGGAATTTTTGAAGATCGAAGCTGATTTTGTTTTAGATGGTAAGGAATGTCTCGAGGCGATAGAAAAACATCCCTATGATCTTATTCTGATGGATATCCAAATGCCTAATATTGATGGCATACATGCAACATCTCAGATTAGATCTAATGAAAAGTTCAAAGACCTTCCTATTATTGGACTCAGCGCTGCAATAACCGTAGAAGATCGTGAAAAGAGTTTAAGAAGTGGGATGAATGATTATTTGGTCAAGCCATTTGAGCTGAATGAATTAGCTGAAGTAATCATGAAATACCTCAATCGATAAAACTTTTTAGGGTCTTGGTTAGGCCCTGGTGATATTGCGTGATTCTTTCCAATATCATTTTTCTTGGGCTTGATTTTTTTGAATCAATAGTTGAGACTCCCCATTAGCTCCACATATCTTACAGATTGACAATCGGTATAGATTGCAATGCTGATTCCATCCCATTTCTTTTGCAAAATCTCAAACCACTCTAGACTTTCCAGGCCATCGGAGTTGGCATATATATTGATTCCTAATGTGGGGTAAGAAGTGTTACGCAATAATTTTTTTTAAGAGGGGATCAATTTGAGAGCTTTGCAGATATTGCTCCATATGAAACAAATCGTTTAAATTGATCCCGTATCGTCTCTTTGTGAGTATGTCGTAGAATGACATCTCATCTATAAGGAGAGGCATGTGGAATGTTTATTTTGTGATGTTCAAACCATTGATCGTGGACGTATTGTTGAAGAAAACGAATTAGCATTTGTAGTGCGTGATGCTTTTCCAGTAACAGAGCATCATTCACTCTTTATTCCAAAACGACATGTCTTGGATTACTTTGGGGTGTCACAATCTGAAGTTAGTGCCATTCATGCTTTATTACATTCGCAGAAAGACCATTTGCTCAAGCTAGATCCAACGATAGATGGATTTAATATTGGGATGAATTGTGGTCAAACAGCTGGTCAATCCGTATGGCACTGTCATGTTCATTTAATACCCCGCAGAAAAGGTGACGTTGAGTTTCCTAAAGGTGGAGTGAGACATGTCATACCGTATAAAGGTAACTACGAAGATTTAAGATAAATATGTCAGTCAAATCAAAGATTGACGAAGTTGTATTGCTGATTTGAAATTACTGGGGTGGCAAAACTTTTTTGCTTAATATTAAAACTAATTCAAACAAAGACTTGCAATGAAGAGAGACGAGCCTTACCCCCGGCACTACTGGGAAATGGGTTTGGCTGCTTCGTTCCCGACCTGACCAGATTGCCATGCCAATATGCGGGGAGGCCCGTCAATTAGCATTGTACCTCGATGATTGTTAGAATATAACTTATGTCCGAAATCTCTTTATTTGAAACTGATCAATTACCCACACCTGGATTAGCTTTAGCCAGAAAATGGCGGCCCCGTAATTTCAGCACACTGATTGGTCAAAATCATGTAGTACAAGCTCTTAGCCATGCCTTGGATCAAAACCGTTTGCACCATGCATGGTTGTTTACCGGAACGCGAGGTGTTGGTAAAACAACGATTGCGCGCATCTTAGCAAAATCCCTCAACTGCACAGGGACTTCTGAGCATCCAATCACCATGCCAACCTCTACACCATGTGGAGAATGTCCTGCCTGCACAGAAATAGATGCGGGTAGATTTGTGGACTACGTTGAGATGGATGCTGCTAGTAATCGTGGTATTGGCGACATGATCTCCTTATTAGAAAAAGCGGTATATGGCCCAACAACGGGTCGTTTTAAAGTATTTATGATTGATGAAGTACATATGCTCACCAATCAGGCTTTTAACTCGATGTTAAAGACCTTAGAAGAGCCGCCCCCGCACATGAAGTTTATTTTGGCAACGACTGATCCACAAAAAATACCAGTCACGGTTTTGTCACGGTGCTTACAATTTAATTTAAAGCAAATGCCATCCGCTCTAATTGTGAACCATTTAAAAACAGTTTTAGAGGCAGAACATATTCAGATCCATGAAGGGGCTTTGAGGATTATTGCTAAATCTGCACGGGGCTCGATGCGAGATGCACTATCACTCACAGACCAAGCGATTGCATATTCATCAGGAAATTTAACCGAAGAATCAGTACGTAATATGCTTGGCTCATTGGATGATCGATATTTGATACGCATGATTGATGCACTAGCGAGTAAAAATGGCAAAGAGTTAGTTGATATCAGCGCAGAGATGGGGCTGATGAGCCTCTCTTTCACAACAGCCTTGCAAGATCTTGCTTCACTATTACAAAAAATTGCTATGGCGCAGGTCATACCCAGCTCAGTCATTGAAGAGTGGCCAGAGGCACAAGATGTATTGCGACTCGCAAAACTGATTTCTAAAGAAGAAGTACAGTTGTTCTATCAAATTGCGATTACGAGTCGCTCAGACCTTCTTTTGGCTCCTGAAGAAGAAACTGGATTTATGATGGCCTTGCTTCGAATGTTGGCATTTATGCCAGATGAAGGACAACCTAATACACAAAGACCTCAAATGGCAACTACTCCTGCCCAGGTTTCACAAAATAGTCCTTTGATGAATAGTGCAAGTAGACCAGATATACAGGCAAGTCCTTCTACGCAAGTTGTTGCAACGAGTAGGGAGGTAACAACCCAGTTAGAGATTTCAACTGACTCATGGCGAGAAATTATTTTGCTCTTGAATTTAAAAGGATTGGAAGGGCAATTTGCACTCCAGACCGCTTTGACACATCAACAAGATAAATCAGGGACGAAGTATCTAAAGCTAGCAACAGATATTCCACAGTTGGCAACGGCATCGTCTATACAAAAACTTTCTGATGCGTTGCAGAATTACTTGAAGATGCCAGTCAAAATTGCCCTTGAAGAAAACGCAGCGGTCCAGACTGTTGCTCACCTTGAAGCTAAAGATCAAGCTATTGCAAAAACAGAATTAGAGAAAACGGTCTCAGTAGATCCTTTTTTAGAACAACTCAAGCAAGAGCTAGGCGTTACAGTTGTTCAAGGATCAATTCGACCATTACCAACAGAAAACAAATAAAGTTTACAGAAAGGAAATCGTATGATGAAGGGTCAAATTGCTGGCTTGATGAAACAAGCGCAGCAGATGCAAGAAAAAATGAAAAAGGCACAGGAAGAGTTGGCCAGCATGGAAGTGGTTGGACAAGCGGCTGGTGGGATGGTCAAAATTACTGCGAATGGAAAGCATGTCATCAAGCGGGTTCAGATTGACCCAAGTGTGATGGATGATCGAGAAATGTTAGAAGACTTGTTAGTTACAGCCTTATCAGATGCCCATCAACAAGCAGAATCTGCCGCAGAGAGCCGTATGTCTGGCGCGACAGCTGGAATGCCGATGCCTCCAGGATTTAAATTGCCATTTTGATGAATTATTCCAATGAGCCATCTCAACAACAGTTAGATGCCCTGCAAAAGCTGATTCTGGCCCTCAAGGTGATGCCAGGTGTCGGGCCCAAATCAGCCCAACGGATGGCCTATTATTTACTCCAGCACGATCGCAATGGTGCTTTATCCTTAGGGGTTGCCTTACAGGACGCCGTAGAAAAAATTGGTCACTGCACAAAATGTAATTCTTTTTCAGAAAACCAGGTCTGCAAAACCTGCAATGATGATCGTCGAGATGGGCAAATACTCTGTGTTGTTGAAACCCCCTCGGATCAGTTGATGGTAGAGCAGACTTTAGCGTATCGAGGCTTATATTTTGTCTTGATGGGGCGTTTATCTCCCATGGAAGGGCAAGGGCCGAAAGAACTACATTTTGACAAATTAATGGATCGAATATTTTCAAAAGACCCAGAGTTTGTCGAAGTAAAAGAAGTCATATTGGCCACAAATTTCACAAGCGAAGGTGAAGCAACGGCGCACTATTTAGGTGAAATTTTAAAATCAAAAGGAATACGAGTATCGAGGATTGCAAGAGGGATACCTGTTGGAGGAGAGTTAGAGTATGTAGATGCAGGAACTTTGGCGCGGGCGATGATGGATCGCAAGCCTGTAGGTAGCTAATGATATATTTCACCTGCTAGGAAAACCAGAGAATCTCCCTCAAGCCCCTTGGCTGGCATAAGATTTACTAAAAAAGTTCAATAAGTTGAAAGTTAATTAGTAAAATAAGCTGATCTGAATACGTTTTCACAATACATTAAATAGGTTCATAATAATTCCATGCACTTTCTTGTCTCTAATGATGATGGTTACCTTGCGCCGGGTTTATTGGCACTAGTCAATGCTTTACGGCCATTGGGGAAGATTACCGTCATTGCTCCTGAGCAAAACCATAGTGGCGCTTCTAATTCATTAACCTTATCAAGACCTTTGTCCATTCACCGGGTTGCTGGTGGAGAAAGAGACGGCTTTTTGTTTGTCAATGGCACCCCCACCGATTGCGTCCATATTGCTTTAACTGGGTTTTTAGATGAAATGCCCGATTATGTTATTTCCGGTATTAATCAAGGTGAAAACATGGGTGAAGATGTGTTGTACTCTGGCACAGTCGCAGCTGCAATAGAAGGGGTGATGTTTGGCATACCAGGCATTGCTTTCTCACAAGTCGACCGAGGCTGGGCCAAAATTGAAGATGCTGCGCGAATTGCTCGCGATATTGTTCAATATGCTTTAGAGGGTGGCCTACCTGCTGACAAAGGCAATCACGCTGCTCTGATTAATGTGAACCTACCCAATCATTCCTATGAAAGTCTGAATGGATGGCGCGTTACCCGATTAGGTAACCGTCACCCATCACAGCCTGTGATTATGCAAAAAAGCCCCAGGGGTGACTCTATATATTGGATTGGACCTGCTGGAGAAGCGAAAGACGCATCATCGGGTACCGACTTTGATGCGATCAATCAAGGATATGTTTCATTAACACCATTGCAACTCAATTTGTCGGATGAGCAGCGGCGGATGAGTATGTTGTCAGCCAATTGGAATAGGGGTTAAATCAAACGTGGTTAAACCAGATAAAACTCTTGATGCAGCCAGGCGGCAAATGGCGCAACGTCTAGCAGCTAGTGGCGTTAACCATCATGAAGTTCTCCAAGCCATGGCTACAGTCCCAAGACATGCTTTTGTGGATCCTGGTCTTGTTTCTCAAGCATATGAAGATTCCTCTTTGCCGATTGGACGGGAGCAGACAATATCAAAACCCTCAGTCGTTGCCAAAATGATTCAAGCATTGATGCAAGAAAAAAATAAAATGGGGCGTGTTTTAGAAATCGGCACAGGGTGTGGGTATCAAGCTGCAGTTTTAAGCTTGCTTGCAGAGGAAGTGTATTCAGTTGAACGCATCAGGACATTACACGACAGTGCGCGAGCAAAATTAAGACCATTTAGAATCGCTAATCTACGTTTAATTTATGCGGATGGCATTCGAGGATTACCTCAGGCTGCGCCTTTTGACGGTATTATTTTGGCAGCTGCTGGCCTCGGGATTCCAGATCCACTATTGGATCAATTGGCTATTGGTGGTAAATTGATTGCACCCGTTGCAAAAAGCGAAACAGAACAGCAATTATTGTTGATAGAACGTCTAAGTTCACAGCGTTACCAAAGGACGACGATGGATGAAGTGTTTTTTGTGCCACTGCAGTCAGGGACTATTTAAAAATGACGAATAGTGTATTTACCATGATAAAAAGAGTTTTTTTGGTCACACTTATTTTAGTGAGTGTGGCCTGTTCAGCCCCAACTCCTGCGCCGATTAAAGATCAGTCTTCAAACATTCCCAAGGCTAAGCCAGTAGTTATTCCAAATTGGTCAGTAACCAATGAGGCGAAGTCTACCCCAAGTACTACTACCAATAAAGCAAAAGCAAATCCTAATACAACGACTACAAATAACAATACGACTACGCAAACCAAGTCGGCCACTGAAAACAGTAATTCAAGAACAGATATACGAGAGCCCATTATTCAAGATCCTAGCTTTAGAATTGGTAAGCCATCGAGTGCGCCAGTTGGCGAAGGTTTTAATGGCTCCACCAATAAAGGTATTGATTATGCGGGCAAGATGGGGGATCCTGTTTTAGCCGCTGGTGAGGGCAAAGTTATATTTTCGGGGAATAGCTTACGCAGTTACGGTAATTTAGTGATTGTTAAACACAATAATAACTACATAAGTATCTATGCCCATAATAGTAAAAATTTAGTTAAAGAGGGCGATACCGTCAAACGTGGCCAGAAAATTGCTGAGATGGGAAATACCGAATCTGACCGTGTGAAATTACATTTTGAATTACGGCGTGATAGTAAACCAGTTGACCCGACGGGTTACTTTGATAGCTAATCCAAAAATCATGAAAACCGTACTAGTTTTTGATATCGAAACTATTCCTGATGCCCAGGGTATTCGGCTTTTAAATGAATACCCCACAGACTTGTCTGATGCACAAGTTGTAGAAGCTGCCACCCAAGCGAGACTTGCAAATGGACAAAATGCATTTTTCCCCTTGTATTTACACCGAGTAGTTGCAATATCCTGCGTTATTCGAAGAACGACAAAAGAAGGATTGCCGCAGTTTAAAGTAGGGAGTCTAGGGAGTGAATCAAGTACTGAGAAAGAGATCATTCATGATTTTTATCAGTTGATTGATAAATATACCCCGCAGCTTGTATCTTGGAACGGTGGAGGCTTTGATTTACCAGTATTAAATTACAGAGCATTAGTCAATCAAGTAAGCGCCTCTCGATATTGGGAGATGGGCGAGAGTGGTGATCATGACGCACGTGAATTTAAATATAACAATTACATAAGCCGTTATCACTTACGACATTTAGATCTGATGGACCTATTAGCATTTTATCAAGGTAAAGCCAATGCGCCACTTGATGCACTATCGAAGTTATGTGGCTTCCCAGGAAAAATGGGTATGGATGGTTCGCAAGTGTGGCCAGCCTATCAGGCAGGCCAGCTCCCTCAGATCCGAGCGTATTGTGAAACTGATGTGGTCAATACGTATTTAATGTATTGCCGATATCAGTTATTTCGTGGTGCATTTAGTGCGGAAGAGTATGCCCTTGAACTAGAGTTTGTTAAAAAAGAGTTAGCTATTCAATCGAGGCAAGAGGGTGGTGCGCATTGGCAAGAATATTTAGCGGGTTTTACCCAATAAATTTGTGCGACGCGTAAAACCAAGCCCACTCGTTGGATTAAAAAATAAAATCAATATAGAGTCCATGGACCTGGAGGCACAGGGTATTGGCCGCTTACCAAGTACTGATCCTCACAGCCCCAATAAAGTCATCTTTGTAGCAGGAGCATTACCCAGTGAATATGTTGAATATCAAATTACACAAGATAAAAGTAAATTTTTAAAAGGTAAATTAACCGAGGTCATCACACCCGCGGTTTATCGACGCACACCTAAATGTCCGTGGTTTGGCAATTGCGGTGGATGCACAATGCAACATCTAGACTCAAAAGCGCAGATAGCACTTAAACAACGGGTATTAGAAGATAACTTAGCGCATCTTGGCAAAGTTAAGGCCACGACTTTATTGCGACCCGTTGCAGGCCTAGACTGGGCTTATCGATACAGAACCAGATTAAGTGTTGTGAATCGATCGATCAAAAAAGGGACAGTATTAGTTGGGTTTCATGAACCCCAAAATCGATATGTATCTGACATGACCAGTTGTGAAGTACTACCTCCACAATGGTCAGCGCTATTACCCTATCTCAGGCAATTAGTGATGGATTTATCGATTCGAGATCGAATTCCTCAAATAGAACTGGCAATGGGAAGTCAAAGTGAAACATCCATTACAGCCATGGTCATTAGAATCCTATTGCCACTGACTGCGGATGATGAAACGATCTTAATTGAATTTGCAAAAAAACATCAGGTATGGATTTGGACGCAGACCCATGGCCCAGAGAGTGTTAAACCTTTTTACCCACTAACAGGTGAGTTGAAATATGATTTACCAGAATTTGGTATTGAAATCCCGTTTGTCCCAACTGATTTTACGCAGGTCAATCATGCGATGAATCAAGTCTTGGTTGGTCGGGCGATCCGTTTATTAGAGATTGCACCAGATGAATCAGTATTGGATTTATTTTGTGGTATTGGAAACTTTACCTTGCCTATAGCAACCCTTGCAAAAGAAGTATTAGGTATTGAAGGAAGTGACGTTCTATGTCAGCGTGCTCAAGAAAATGCCCTAAGGAATAATATACATAAAAAAGTCAGCTTCAAGCAGATGAATTTATTTGAAACGCAGTTAGAACATATAAAGACATGGGGCAGATTTGATAAATGGTTAATTGACCCGCCGCGAGATGGTGCTTATGCCCTTGTGCAAGCATTGCGAGATGCATATCAATCTCAACTAGAAGAAAACTTAAACATACTACCTCGTCGTATTGTTTATGTGTCGTGTAATCCCGCTACGCTAGCAAGGGATGCGGGTATCTTAGTGAATGAAGCAGGTTATGAACTATCTCAAGCGGGCATTTTTAATATGTTTCCGCATACTTCCCACATTGAGTCGATCGCGGTATTTGATTTAAGCACCTAGAAATAAAAAACACGGGCATGGCCCGTGTTTTTTTGGTAAGGAAAACAAAAGCCTTAGTCGCGGTCACCACCCATAAAGCCGAACAGTGCGAGCAAATTGGTAAACACGTTATAGATATCTAAATAAATCGCAAGAGTAGCCATCACGTAATTAGTTTCGCCACCATTCACAATCCGCTTCACATCATAGAGAATATAAGCAGAAAAAATACCGACTGCAAGAACCATGATTGTCAAAGACAGTGCTGGGATATGCATAAAGATATTTGCAACTGATGCCAAGATGAGCAGAATAACTCCCATGAACAAGAACTTCCCTAAACCCTCAAAGTTAGATTTAGATGTTGCTGCCCAAGTTGCCATACCAGCCAAGATAAGGCCGGTAGCACCAAACGCCATCATGATGAGTTGAGCACCGTTTCTGAATTGGAGGGTGTGGGTTAAGATGCTAGTTAGCATCAAGCCCATGAAGAAAGTGAATCCCAAAAGCAGAAGAACGCCAGTACCTGAGTTTTTATTCTTTTCAATCGCCCAGAAAAAACCAAAGGCCAGTCCTAAGAAAATAATCATACCTAAGAAGGGGCTTGTACTAAAGAATGAAAATCCTGTCGATACACCAATCCATGCACCAAGAATGGTGGGAACCATCGTTAGAGCTAAAAGCGCAAAGGTATTACGAAGTACACGATTAGTAGCAAGTGCACCCGATAACGAATTACCAACACTATAACCAAAAGTATTTTGATCACTCATCGAAACTATCTCCTATAAAAAGTTGGACATCCAACTGATAACTAATTATAGCCATTTTTAAGAATTTCAATAGCTGTTTGTGTAATAAACGACACTATATAGATTGTGGTTATTTCAGTAAAAACAGGAACTTATATCAAAAGAACAGAAAAGTGATTAAGGGTTTTAACTAATATAAGTCTGTATAATTGCTTTTTTAACTTTATTTCAAATTTGAGGAGCATTACCCATGGCAATCGAAAGAACTCTTTCTATCATTAAACCAGATGCTGTTGCGAAAAATGTCATTGGACAAATCTATAGTCGTTTTGAATCTGCTGGTTTAAAAGTCATTGCATCAAAGATGACTCATTTGTCTGAAGTAGAAGCCGGTCAGTTCTATGCTGTGCACGCTGCACGCCCATTCTTTAAAGATTTAGTTGGCTTTATGATCTCAGGTCCTGTAATGATTCAGGTGCTTGAAGGTGAAAATGCCATTGCAAAAAACCGTGAACTCATGGGCGCAACAGATCCATCTAAAGCTGACAAAGGCACAATCCGTGCTGATTTTGCGCAAAGCATCGATGCAAATGCAGTGCATGGCTCAGATGCTCCAGAAACAGCAGCACAAGAAATCGCATTTTTCTTTGCTGGCATGCAAGTGTATTCAAGATAATAGGTGACGCAAATTCCCCGCACGAATTTATTAGATCTCGATGGGGATAAGTTAGTTCAATTTATAGCTAACCTCAATGAAAAGCCATTTCGTGCCCAACAATTGATGCGTTGGGTTCATCAGCGTGGAGTCAGCGATCTCCACGCGATGAGTGACTTAGCGAAAAGTTTTCGTGAACAACTCTACGACACGGTCGAGATTAAGTCCCTGCCTGTTATTAGTGATCAAACCGCATCTGACGGAACCCGAAAATGGTTACTTGATGTCGGTGAGGGTAATGCAGTTGAAATGGTGTATATCCCTGAAGACGAGCGAGGAACATTATGTATCTCCACTCAAGCTGGTTGCGCTGTCAATTGTCAATTTTGCTCAACAGGTAAACAAGGCTTTGCGCGAAATCTGACGGTTGGTGAAATCATTGGCCAGCTTTGGTATGCAGAACATCATTTACGTAACGACTCACGAGCCGTTAAACGAATTGATACCTACGATAAAACAATCCTCGAGCACGGCGAGGGTCGTGTGATTTCCAATGTGGTGATGATGGGAATGGGCGAGCCCTTACTCAACTATGAGCCTGTCCTTGGAGCAATGCGTTTGATGCTAGACGATAACGCTTATGGCTTATCAAGACGTAGAGTTACCTTGTCGACATCGGGAGTTGTACCCTTTATTGATCGCTTAGCAAAAGATTTACCCGTAGCATTAGCCGTTTCACTCCACGCACCCAATGATAAATTGCGTGATAAATTAGTGCCTATTAATCGCAAATATCCATTGCACGAATTAATGGCTGCTTGCCAGCGTTATTTACCATTTGCACCAAGAGATTTTTTAACATTTGAATATTGCATGTTAGATGGTGTGAATGATTCTGACCAACTGGCTCGAGAGTTAGTGCAATTACTCGCCCCCATAAGGTGTAAATTAAATTTGATTCCCTTTAATCCTTTCCCGGAATCAGGGTTAAAACAATCGCCAAGAGCCCGTATTGAACAATTTGCAAAAATATTGCAAGATGCGAAAATAGTGACAACAGTTCGAAAAACCCGTGGTGACGATATTGCTGCTGCTTGCGGTCAATTAGCTGGGGACGTTCAAGATCGTACCAATTTAGCCAAGCGTAATGAACGACCCATTGTTTGGAGTAAGCCTTTGCAAGTTGAAGACGATGACGAATAATATAAGTTTACAAATGACGAAGTATCGGCGGCACAAAACACAACAAGCAACCGTGAAGTGGGGATTAAACACGATCACGATTGGTGGTGATGCTCCCATCCGTGTGCAGTCAATGACTAACACAGATACTGAGGATGTGATTGGTACCGCTGTGCAGGTGAAAGAACTTGCCAGAGCTGGCTCTGAGATGGTCCGGATTACGGTCAATACCCCAGCTGCGGCTGCCGCAGTTCCGTTGATACGTGAACAGTTAGACAAAATGGAAGTAGATGTGCCGTTAATAGGGGACTTTCACTACAACGGTCATACCTTACTTAAAGACTATCCTGACTGTGCAAAAGCGCTATCTAAGTACCGAATTAATCCAGGCAATGTTGGGCAGGGTGCTAAACGCGACCTGCAGTTTTCACAAATGATTGAAATGGCTTGCCGTTATGAAAAGCCAGTGCGTATTGGAGTGAACTGGGGTAGTCTTGATCAAGATTTGTTGGCGAGTTTAATGGACGCCAATGCATCCTTAGCAGATCCTAAAGATGCCCGTGAAGTCATGGTTGAGGCATTAATTCAATCCGCACTTCAATCCGCGCAAAAAGCCGTCGAAATTGGAATGCCATCTCAGCAAATTATTTTGTCCTGTAAGGTCAGTGCTGTTCAAGACTTAATCGCTGTGTATCGAGATTTAGCTAGTCGTTGTAATTACCCTTTGCATTTAGGTTTAACTGAGGCAGGTATAGGCAGTAAAGGAATTGTCGGATCTACCGCTGCTTTAGGGGTTTTATTACAAGAAGGTATTGGGGATACGATTCGAGTTTCCTTAACGCCAGAACCAGGAGCCCCTCGTGAAAACGAAGTCATCGTTGCCCAAGAAATATTACAAACGATGGATTTACGACATTTCACGCCCATGGTGATTGCCTGCCCTGGATGTGGCAGAACGACTAGTACTGTTTTCCAATCGTTGGCTTCACAAATTCAATCCTATTTACGTCAACAAATGCCAACTTGGAAGCAACGCTATCCTGGCGTTGAAGCCATGAATGTTGCAGTCATGGGGTGCATCGTTAATGGACCCGGTGAGAGTAAGCATGCGGATATAGGCATAAGCCTGCCAGGTACCGGAGAATCACCCGCTGCGCCAGTATTTATTGACGGGGAAAAGGTTAAAACCTTACGAGGTGATAATATCGTTACTGAATTTGAACAAATTGTTCAAGAATATGTTGACCGCCGTTACGGCACTCATAAAAATTAATAGAAAAAGTTCGCATGTCTGATTTGACTCCAACTCATTCTTCACCAGAAGTGAATAAGAAAATGAAAAAGCTCACGGGCGTTAAAGGAATGAATGATCTTTTACCGCAAGATGCTTATCGCTGGGAGTTTCTCGAGCGAACTGTCCAAAGCCTTGCTAAAGCCTATGGTTACCAGAATATCCGCACACCGATTGTTGAGCACACAGAGGTGTTTCAGCGCGGTATTGGCGAAGTGACCGATATCGTTGAAAAAGAAATGTACTCTTTTGAAGATCGATTGAATGGAGAACAGTTAACACTTCGTCCTGAAGGCACAGCTGCAGTTGTGCGGGCGGTTGTTGAACAAAATTTACTCTACGAAGGCCCCAAACGCCTTTTTTATATTGGTCCCATGTTCAGGCATGAACGACCACAGCGAGGGCGATATCGCCAATTCCATCAATTTGGTGTTGAAGCTTTAGGATTTGGTGGCCCTGAGCTTGATGCTGAGCTGATCTTAATGTGTGCCAGATTATGGGACGATTTAGGTTTATCCGGCCTGCGTTTAGAAATCAACTCATTAGGGAATGAACAAGAGCGTAAAGATCACAGGGCTGCTTTGGTGACCTATTTTGAGGCACATGTAACAGAGTTAGACGAAGATTCGCAACGCCGTCTAAAAACGAATCCACTGCGTATTTTGGATACCAAAAATCCACAGATGCAAGAATTAGTAATTGCAGCGCCAAAATTAATTGATTACTTAGGCAAAGAGTCATTAGATCATTTTGAGAAAGTACAGTATTTGCTCAAAGCAAATAATTTGCCTTTTAAAATTAATCCACGATTAGTTCGCGGCTTAGATTATTACAATCTAACCGTCTTTGAATGGATTACAGATCAGTTAGGGGCTCAAGGAACAGTTGCTGGAGGAGGTCGGTATGACCCTTTGATCGAGCGTATGGGGGGCAAACCAACCCCTGCTTGTGGGTGGGCCATGGGAATTGAGCGGGTTATTGAATTGATGAAGGAACAGGGTTTAGAGGGCGAGCCCCCGACACAATGTGATATTTACATGATTCACGCCAGCGGAGATACTTTAGAACCCTCTTTTGTTTTAGCTGAAAGGTTAAGAACAGCCGGTGTGGATGTGATTGTCCATGGTAGCGCTGACGGTCAAGCAGCTAGTTTTAAATCACAAATGAAAAAGGCAGATGCGAGTGGGGCTTTATATGCAGTTATTATTGGGGAAGATGAATTTGCCGAACAGCAAGCTCAAATTAAAGATCTTCGTCGCACTGGTGAGCAAGTAAAAGTAACATTTGATGACGTACTTGATAAAGTCATTGATCTATTAGTGAGTAATTCCGATTAAACAATGTTAAGAAGTTAGAAAGATAAGCGCGATGGATTTAGATCTAGAAGAACAAGAACAATTAGCAAAGTTAAAAGCTTTTTGGCAAGATTACGGGCGTTGGTTAGCAATTGGAGTTGCAATTGCTTTGCTTGGATTTGCAATTTATTGGGGATTTCAAAAATACCAGGCAAAACAAGCATTAGTAGCATCCAATACCTATGAAATCCTCTTACAACAGTTAACTAAAAACGATTTGCCGGCAGTGCTAGGCACAGCGAAAAAGATTCAAAGCGAATATTCTGGAACTGCTTATGCAGGCATGGCGGGGTTATTGGCTGCGAATTTAGCTTACTCCGTGAGTGATAAAGATGCCGCGATTGCGCAACTCGAGTGGGTGGCGAACTCTTCTAAAAGTGAGAGCTTTGTGACCATTGCTAAATTGCGGTTAAGTCTGATTTATATTGATCAGAAAACACCGGAGAGTTTTGCGCTGGCAGACAAACTCTTAAGTGGAAAAGTGGCTTCCGGATTTGAGGCCTTACAATTCGAGCGTCGAGGGGATTGGTATTGGGCGCAGGATAAAACTGCAGATGCCAAAAAGTCATATATTGCTGCTTGGAATACATTATCAGATGAGCGATTAAAGACCTCGGGCGTTAAAGAACTTGATCCAGCATTGAAGAAGTTGCAGCAACAAAATCCTGGGCCAGATCAACGCTTATTAAAAGTCAAAATTGATAGCTTGGGAGGCTTTTAATGCAAACCCAAAAACACATTAAACATGTTAGGCAGTATGCATTAATAGGTATGCTGGGGCTGATGTTAGTCCTTCAAGGTTGCCAAGGAGCCAAGCGTCGATCTGCAGCTGAACTCACGCCTATACCTAATCCTATTAATTTAAATCGGGTGTGGTCAGTCAGTTTAGGTAAGTCAATCCAATATGCTTTTAAGCCTTTATTGGTTGGCAGTGATATCTATGCAAGTGCTCAAAATGGCGATGTCTACCGGATAGATGCATCCTCAGGGAAGGTGATGTGGTCAGCATCTGCGCCGAAAGATATTTCGACTGGTCCAGGATCAGATGGAAATATTCTTGTTGTTGGTGGAATCAAGGGTGATATATATGCTTTTGATGCTCAAACCGGAGCAAAAAAATGGGAAGCTAGTGTTGGAACGGAAGTCTTAACAGAGCCCTTAGTTGCGGCAGGAGTGGCTGTGATTCGAACGATTGATAATCGTTTTATTGGATTAGAAGCTGCCACTGGTAAACGTTTGTGGGTAGTCACTAAAAATCCTTCAGTGTTATCAATTAGAACCAGTTACAGCATGGCATCGATTAACAATGAAGTTATTTTTACAGGCTTTAGTAATGGTCAATTTGGACTGCTGTCACTCGCCAATGGAAATACCATTTGGGAATCCTTATTAGCTCCACCAAGGGGCACCTCAGAGATAGAGCGTTTAAGTGATGTGACCTCGAAACCCACTTTATTAGGGCCGCGCATGTGTGCTGTGTCTTATCAAGGAAAAATTGGCTGTGGTGATATCAAAAATGCCAAGATGTCATGGGTAAAGGACTTCTCAAGTTTCACGGGAACAACCCAATCAACAGATGCTGTTTATGCGGTGAATGATAAATCCTATGTCGCGGCATTCAATGCGACCCAAGGTACTGAGTTGTGGCGCAATGAAAAACTACAATGGCGTGACTTAGGAGAGCCTTTAGCGACAGGATCTAGCGTTTTGGCGGGAGACACTGAGGGGTATTTACATTTGTTATCTCAGACCACCGGAGACCTTATAGGTCGGGTTCGGGTCGATAGTTCAGGAATCACGGCCGCACCAATTGCTACGCAAGGCTTAATCATTGTGCAGACCAAAGGCGGTACTTTGGCTGCGTATAAGGTCCAATGAAACCAGTTATAGCCATCGTTGGGCGACCAAATGTAGGGAAATCGACCTTATTTAATCGCTTAACGCGTTCAAGAGATGCTTTAGTAGCAGACTTTTCAGGTTTGACACGTGACCGACATTATGGAAATGGTCGACTTGGGGAGCGAGAATTTATCTGTATTGATACTGGTGGATTTGAGCCGATTGCCAAAACCGGAATTTTGGCAGAAATGGCCAAGCAAACCAAACAAGCGGTTGTTGAAGCTGATTTAATTGTGTTCTTAGTCGATGGTCGCTTAGGAATGGCACCACAAGATCGGGTGATTGCTGATTTTTTGAGAAAAACCAGTCGACCTGTTATTTTGGCGGTTAATAAATCAGAGGGAATGACACGCGCCACAGTTGCTTCCGAATTCTACGAACTAGGATTAGGGGAGCCTTACCCCATTTCCTCAGCGCATGGGGATGGCGTAAAAGATGTTCTAGACGAAGCACTAGATGCCTTGGGTATTCCAGAGCCAGAAGAAGATGAAGACGAAAGCAAAGACAGATCGATTCGTATTGCTGTAGTAGGTAGACCGAACGTTGGTAAATCAACGCTCATTAATACCCTCTTGGGTGAAGAGCGTGTCATTGCATTTGATATGCCAGGCACGACCCGAGATGCGATTGAAGTACCTTTTATGCGCGGCAATAAGCCCTATACCCTCATCGATACAGCAGGACTTCGCAAAAGAGGAAAAATATTCGAAGCTATAGAAAAATTCTCTGTGGTTAAAACCCTACAAGCTATTGCCGATGCCAATGTTGTTATTTTGATGCTTGATGCCCAGCAAGACATATCAGAGCAGGATGCGCATATCGCGGGATTTATTGTTGAGGCAGGCAGGGCATTAGTTGTGGCAGTCAATAAATGGGATGGCCTTGATGCCCATCAAAAAGAGACATCAAGAAACGACATTGCCAGAAAGTTACGGTTTTTGGATTTTGCAAACGTCCATACGATTTCTGCAGTAAAAGGATTTGGCCTAAAAGAACTCTTTAAGGATGTGGATTTGGCCTACGCTGCAGCCATGACCAAATTGCCCACACCAAGGCTCACAAGGATCTTAGCAGACGCCATTGAGTATCAACAACCCAAAAGAGTCGGTCGATTTAGACCGAAATTACGTTATGCCCATCAAGGCGGATCGAATCCCCCAATTGTGATTATTCACGGCAATGGACTAGACGGAGTAACGGATAGTTATAAGCGTTATTTGGAAGGGAAATTTCGAGAGGAGTTCAAATTAACGGGAACTCCCTTACGAATTGAATTCCGGTCGACCAAAAACCCCTTTTTGGAACAGGGATTGTCACCCCACAAAAAGTAAAATTGATATATATTAATGCTTGTGTAAAGAGTATTTCTTTGATTTGCCGTAAAAAGCAAGAAGCAGCAATTTACAATAACGTGAAGATCCAACAAAAAAAACAAAAAGGGCATTATGAATAGTAACAAAGGTCAGCTTTTACAAGATCCATTTTTAAATGCGTTGAGAAAAGAGCACATTCCAGTGTCTATTTATCTCGTTAATGGCATTAAATTACAAGGGAACATTGATTCTTTTGATCAATATGTGGTTCTCTTGCGTAATACAGTGACACAAATGGTTTACAAGCATGCTATTTCAACCATTGTTCCCGCTAAAGCTGTGACCTTCCGTGTTGAAGAGGACGCAGCAAGTTAACCAAACCACGCATGCTGATGAAATTCGCGCCGTACTAGTCGGCGTCGACTCAGGTCAGTCAAATTTTGCTGAAAGTATGTCAGAGTTAAACCTCTTAACTCAAGCGGCGGGTTCCAAGCCTGTTGAAATGATTCTGACTAAGAGAGCTAAACCAGATCCAGCCTTATTTATTGGAAGTGGCAAGGCAGTCGAGATTCGAGAGTTGATGGATGAGTTGCACGCAGAAATTGCTATTTTCAATCATCCGCTTAGCCCTGCGCAACAAAGAAATTTAGAACGTGCGCTTGGTCATCATGTGATTGACCGAACGGGCTTGATTTTAGATATTTTTGCGCAGCGCGCAAAATCACACATTGGACAAGTCCAAGTTGAGCTAGCGAATGTCAAATATCGTTTATCTCGATTAGTAAGGGCTTGGAGCCACCTAGAGAGGCAAAAAGGTGGTATTGGTCTGCGTGGTGGCCCAGGGGAAACACAGATGGAATTAGACCGCCGCATGTTAGAAAACAAATCCAAGCGATTACAAGTCGATTTATCTAAATTACAAAAACAGCAAGCAAATCAACGTCGTTCACGCGTCAAGCGAGAAGTGTTTTCTGTATCCCTTGTTGGGTACACCAACGCTGGTAAATCGACTTTATTTAATGCTTTAACCAAGGCGGGGACATATGCCGCTGATCAGTTGTTTGCTACGCTAGATACGACCACACGAAGAGTTTATTTGCAAGATTATGGAAATGCAGTTATTTCAGATACGGTTGGTTTTATTCGTGAATTACCGCATCAATTAGTTGAAGCTTTCCAAGCAACGCTTGATGAAACTGTCCATGCCGATTTATTACTCCACGTGGTAGATGCTTCAAGCCCAGTGAGAGATGAGCAAATCCATGAAGTTGAGAAGGTAATAGAGGAAATTGGGGCTCAAAACATACCGGTGATCCTCGTGATGAACAAGATTGATCAACTCCCCGAGTATGTTGGTAGAGGGGCGGAGATTCGTTATGAAAAAAATGGTTCTGTGTCCAAGATATACTTATCAGCACAAAGTGGTGAGGGTTTAGGGTTACTTCGAGAAGTCTTAAGCACAATAGCCAACGACACTGATAAAATAAGAAAAGAACTCAGAAATAATGAGGTGGCGGTTGATTCGGTTGGAGAAAGACCAGTAAGTGCGGACTATCTAGAAGGTTTAAAAAATATCAACGTTGGTTATATTCCTAGGGACATTTAAGTGAAGGTATTTGTGATTGATCGTGTAATAAGCCCCATGCGAGCATTGATAACGGATTCGAAAAATCGAATCCTTTGGTCCATCTACGACTGGGTGCATCGCCCAGCATATATGCAAGAGGGACAACCACCTCAAGATTCTGGGAAAGATGAAAAGAAGCCTGCCGAGCCAAACCGTCCGAAAGCTGAAGATGGTCCACCTGATTTAGATGACTTATGGA
This sequence comes from Burkholderiaceae bacterium, assembly GCA_947450225.1. Taxonomy (GTDB): domain Bacteria; phylum Pseudomonadota; class Gammaproteobacteria; order Burkholderiales; family Burkholderiaceae; genus Polynucleobacter. The sequence continues at coordinate 28,794 of CANFUO010000005.1, forward strand.
AAGACTTTAATCGCAGGCTTGGTGGCTTGTTTGGAGGGAATGCAAAGGATCCATCGCAATCTAATCAACAACCAAAACCACCAGTCAATCAGCCTGGGCAAAATAATCAAAATTCGAATAACGACTCAAATAAAGCGTCTGATATTGGAAATATGGCTCAAGAGTGGTTGAAGAAAAACATGAATAAGGGTGGCAATTCGGGTGGCTCAGGTGGTAATAAAGGCTTTAATTTCCCGAATATTGGGCTAGGTGTTATTGCGATAGGTGTTTTCAGTATTTGGTTATTTACTGGACTATTTATCATTCAAGAAGGTCAAGCAGGGGTTGTGCTTCAATTTGGAAAATATAAATATACGACTAAGCCCGGTATTAATTGGCGCTTACCCTACCCAATTCAGGCCCATGAGATTGTGAACGTCTCGAATGTTCGGTCGGTTGAGATTGGTAGATCCTTTGTTATTCAGGCGACTAATTTAAAAGATTCATCGATGTTGACTGAAGATGAAAACATTATTGATGTCAAATTTGCGGTGCAATACCGGTTAAAAGAGCCTACAGAATTTATCTTTAATAATCGTGATCCAGACGGTGCTGTGATTCAGGCGGCTGAGACATCAGTTAGAGAAATTGTTGGTAAAAGCAAAATGGATGATGTGCTTTACGTGGGGCGTGAGCGAATTGGTATTGAGCTTGCCTCATCGATACAAAAGATTTTGGACAGTTACAAGACTGGTATTTACATTACTAGCGTGAACGTTCAAAACGTTCAGCCTCCAGAACAAGTACAGTCCGCATTTGATGATGCAGTTAAAGCAGGGCAGGATCAAGAGCGACAGAAAAATGAAGGTCAAGCGTATGCCAATGATGTGATTCCTCGAGCCAAAGGTGCTGCCGCACGTTTAATCGAAGAAGCGCAAGGTTATAAAGCTAAAGTAGTTGCAACAGCTGAGGGTGATGCGTCAAGATTTAAGCAGGTTTATGCTGAATACTCCAAAGCCCAGCAAGTAACCAGAGATCGTATGTATATTGATATGATGCAGCAGGTTTACAACAGCGTGACTAAAGTAATCGTTGATACACACAACAACAATCAAATGTTGTATTTGCCATTAGACAAGCTTATTCAGCAAACTACAGCTGGAGAGATTTTACAAAACAACCCTGGTGGTGCAACTAATTCAGGGACACAGCCTCCTAGTGGATCGGTGACAGTACCCCTTAACCCGTCCTCTAATCTTGGAAGTAACTCTAATCCGCAGAATAATACAAACATTCCACAAGATAAAAGAGAAACATTAAGAAGTCGTGAAAGAGATTTGAGATAAGCCCAATATGAACCAACGAATACTTCCTATCCTTGTCCTCCTTGTGGCGGGTTTTTACCTGATTACATCTACCTTGTTTGTTGTTGATCAACGCAAATTCGCAGTCGTGTTTTCGTTTGGTGAAATCAAACGTGTGATTGAAGAGCCTGGCTTAAATATTAAGTTGCCTTCACCGTTACAAAATGTTCAGTTCTTTGATCGTCGAATCATGACCATTGATAATCCAGAAGCTGAGCGTTTCATTACTTCAGAAAAGAAAAATTTATTAGTAGACTCCTTTGTGAAGTGGCGGATTGTTGACCCACGTAAATTCTTTATTAGCTTCAAAGGTGATGAGCGTTTAGCTCAGGACCGTCTTTCGCAACTCGTTAAATCAGCATTGAATGAAGAGTTTACGAAACGCACGGTGAGAGAACTCATCTCCGAACAGCGGGAGCAAGTCATGCAAGGAATTAAGAAAAAAGTTGCTGATGATACCGCTGATATTGGTATTGAAATCGTCGATGTACGATTAAAACGCGTTGATTTATTGGCAGAAATCAGCGACTCTGTCTATCGACGTATGGAAGCAGAGCGTAAGCGTGTTGCCAATGAGTTGCGCTCAACTGGAGCCGCAGAGTCTGAGAAGATTCGCGCTGATGCTGAACGTCAAAGAGATGTGATCTTGGCCGAGGCTTATCGTGAAGCTCAAAAAATCAAAGGTCAGGGTGATGCACAGGCCAACGCTCTTTACAATGAAGCATTTAGTAGAGATGCGCAGTTTGCGCAATTTTATCGTAGCTTGGAGGCTTATAAAGCCACATTCAAAGATAAAAAAGATTTGATGGTCATATCTCCCGATAGCGACTTTTTTAAATTTATGAAAAAAAGTAAATAACTTTATTTAAGTCCATATGTCAAATCGCTGGTTACTTCCTGAGAATATTGCAGACGTTTTACCAGGCAAATCGAACCTTGTAGAGATACTTCGGCGTGAGATTTTAGATGTGTTCCAATCCTATGGGTATGAATTAGTCATACCTCCCATGCTGGAATATATTGAATCACTCTTAACTGCCACTGGCAGTGACATGGACTTACAAACCTTCAAATTGGTGGATCAGGTCTCTGGAAGAACTCTAGGCTTGCGTGCAGATATGACAACGCAAGTGGCAAGGATTGATGCTCATATTCTGAATCGACAAAATATTGCCCGTCTTTGTTATGCAGGTACTACATTGCAAACCCGCGTGGTTCCTGGGATATTTTCAAGAGAACAGTTACAAGTTGGTGCTGAGGTTTATGGGTATCAGGGTATTGAAGCAGATATAGAAGTCATCAAGCTCATGATTGAGGCTCTGAAAATTGCGCAAGTAGGACCCATTACGCTTGATGTGACGCATGCTGGCTTGTTAAAAGACATTCTTGATAAAAAACATTTAAGTGTGGAAGATATTTCAGAGGTATACCGGTACTTACAAGCAAAAGATAAGTCTGGATTACAGAATTTAATGCACAGCTGGGATCTTGTTGCAAAAAATACCATACTTTCTTTATTGGACTTGAGTGGTGATGCGCAACAAGTCCTCACACAAGCCCATAAAACATTACCAAAGAGTGAAGTATCAAAAAAGGTTTTAAATGACCTTGAGCAGTTTTGTTTAGGCATTAAAAAATCTTCTTTAGACATTAAATTAAATATTGATTTAGCTGATTTAGATGGGTTTCAATACCACACTGGAATTTTATGTGCTGCCTATGTGCCGCAATATCCAGTTGCCATTGCCCGTGGTGGGCGATATGACCAAGTAGGTCATGCATTTGGTCGCTCGCGACCAGCAACAGGTTTTTCTGTGGATTTGATAGCACTAGCTGGACTATCAACAAAAAAAGTCATCACACCTGCCATCATGGCACCTTGGGATGATTCTGATACATTACGAAATATGATTGCCTCATTACGCAGTCAAGGTGAAGTTGTGATTGAATCCTTTCCGGGTCATGAGCATAATGAATCAACAATGATCTGTGATCGGTGTTTAGTCTTCAAAGATCAAACATGGCAAGTTGTGCCAAAAAATTAAACGTTTAAAAGGTATCAAATGAAGCAGCTCAATATTGGTAGAAATGTCGTTGTCATTGGAACACAGTGGGGCGATGAAGGTAAAGGTAAAGTAGTTGATTGGTTAACAGATCATGCTCAAGGAGTCGTGCGTTTTCAGGGCGGACATAACGCTGGTCATACCTTAATTATTGGCGGTAAGAAAACCATTCTGCGTTTAATTCCATCGGGAATTATGCATCCACGCGTGGTTTGTTATATAGGTAACGGCGTTGTTTTATCACCAGAGGCCTTATTTAAAGAAATCGACGAACTTGAAAGTGCTGGTTTAGATGTGTGTTCACGATTAAAGGTTTCTGAAGCAGCCACATTGATATTGCCTTATCACGTAGCCATTGATCATGCTCGGGAAATTAAGCGCGGTAGTGCAAAAATTGGCACCACAGGAAGAGGCATTGGTCCTGCCTATGAAGATAAAGTCGCGCGCAGGGCATTGCGCGTTCAGGACTTATTCTTCCCGGAAGCATTTGCCGAGAAATTAAAAGAAAATCTAGAGTTTCATAATTTTTGTTTAGAAAAATATTATGGTGTTGCGCCGATAGATTTTCAAACGACCTTCGATCAAGCAATGTCCTATGCCAAGCGCTTAGAGCCCATGGTTGTTGATGTATCTAGCGCTCTGTACGCCGCCCAAAGCGCGGGAAAAAATCTACTCTTTGAAGGTGCCCAGGGTACCTTGTTAGATATTGATCATGGCACGTACCCATATGTCACCTCGAGTAATTGTGTCGCTGGTAATGCAGCAGCTGGATCGGGTGTTGGGCCTGGCAGTTTAAGATATATATTAGGGATTACGAAAGCCTACTGCACACGCGTTGGGGCAGGACCGTTTCCAAGTGAGTTATACGATCATGACAATCCAAATCGTCAAGATCCAATTGGCATTCGTCTAGCTGAAGTTGGCAAGGAATTTGGATCAGTGACTGGTCGTCCAAGACGTACCGGTTGGTTAGACGGTGCAGCCCTAAAACGTTCCATACAGATTAATGGAGTAAGCGGACTTTGTATGACTAAACTAGATGTATTAGATGGTTTAGAGAAAATTGGGTTATGCACTGGATATCATTTGGATGGACAGATCTTAGATGTATTACCACGCGGTGCAGATGCAGTATCCCGCTGTGAGCCTATCTATGAATATTTCCCTGGTTGGACACAAAGTACCGTGGGGATTACGCAGTGGGATAAATTGCCTGTTGAGGCTCAAAACTATTTACGTCGTATTGAAGAGCTCGCGCAAACACCGATTGCGATGGTTTCCACTGGGCCTGATCGTGAAGAAACTATTTTGTTGCAACATCCCTTTGCATGATCATCAAATACTGCATTAGCCTTGTTATGCTGATGTCTTTGCAGGCCTGTGCGGTCTACTCAGTGGCCAGTTCTGCGGTATCCATCACGGCGGATGTCGTGTCAACTGGTGTACATGTCGTTACCGGAGCGGTTGATACGGTTGTTGATGTGGTTACCCCAAGTAAAAAAAAGTAATAAATATTCTATCAACAATGTATTCTATTTTCATAGTTCAAACGTTATAGATACATAGAGTTCATTGGAGATCATAAAATGAAAAGAATCATTACAGTTGTAGGTGTCTTTTTAATTGGTTTGAGTGTATTAAGCATCTCTGGATGTGCGGTTGATTCGGTTTACCCACGTCCTTACGTGGCACCAAACTATTCGATGCCTAGTCCTGCCTGGAGTTGGAGAATGCATCCAAGAGAAGGCTGGGGATGGTCTCATCCTGATCGCGGCTGGCATCGCGGTTGGCGATAATAGATTTGAAGGGGGATACCCCCCTTCAAAATACATGATAAAAACTTCATGGAGTAACTATATACTGCAGTTATTCATTATTCATGTGGGGCTATAAATGTCAAATTTAATCATTGAGCAAATAGGTAAGATTCAACTAATTACCTTAAATCGACCTGAGGCGATGAATGCTCTTTCCCCTGATTTAATGAACGAGCTTTGTCAAACGCTTGCCGCAAGTGAAGATAATCCAGAGCTTGCAGTAGTTGTTTTGACTGGAAGTGACAAAGCATTTGCAGCTGGTGCGGACATTAAAGCCATGAAAGACATGAGTTACATGCAAATGTATCAAAGTGATTTCGTGACCAAAGATTGGGAGCGAATTGCAACGTTTCGTAAGCCCACGATAGCTGCGGTAGCTGGTTTTGCATTGGGTGGTGGATGTGAGCTGGCGATGATGTGTGATTTTATTTTAGCGGCAGATAATGCCAAATTTGGGCAACCTGAAATTAATCTGGGGATTTTGCCTGGGGCTGGAGGCACGCAGCGTTTAACCCGATTCATTGGTAAATCAAAAGCGATGGAAATGGTTCTGACTGGTCGCATGATGGATGCACAAGAAGCGGAACGTTCTGGTTTGGTTAGTAGGGTAGTGCCCCTTGCCGAACTTCGTGAAGAAGCCTTAAAAGTTGCTGAAAAAATAGCGCAATTATCGATGCCGATTCTTATGATGGCTAAAGAGTCGGTCAATCGCGCCTATGAATCGACACTGTCTGAAGGCATTCGATTTGAAAGACGTATGTTTCATTCAGCTTTTGCTAGTGAGGATCAAAAGGAAGGCATGGCGGCCTTTGTTGAGAAACGAAAAGCACAATTTAAAAACAAATAAAAGCCACTCTTTGACTATGTAAAAGCCAGCGCTTTAGCGTTGACTCCTCTATTGCATTTATAGGGCTTTTTTTGAAAGTTTGTCATAATGATTGATATGATTGAATTTATATCGATAACGTAAGGCTTTTAATGCTGCCTACAAAAAATCATTTCCCTAAAATAGTGGGTCTTTCGATTCTTCTATCAGGCTTATTGTGGTTATTAGGCTTTTATTTAGCGATTGATAAAACTGCTTTTACACGCAATCACTCTGCGCTTTACCAAGTGTTTTGGTTCCCTTTTCACATCCTTTTAGCTTATTTTTCGATTTTGGTCTATAAAAAGGCTGCGTTTGGAGCTCACTATAAAGATATTAGTATTAAATCCATCTTGCAGGATCTGAAGAAAAATACTCGCGCAGTTCTTATTTCCTTGCTATTAATTACCCCATTCATGGTGCAGGATCTCATCGAAGGGTATTCACTCATTGAAGAGCATTTTGCAACGATGGGTAATGCGTATTGGGTTATTGTTGGACCAATTTGGACCATTGAGTGGTTCATGTTAGCTGTCATTTGGTCTAGAGTTCTTGCGACGATCCGCTTAACGGTAAATACATATACCCCTAAATATGTCGATGAGCATTTAGATGAGTTATTAATACTTGAACCCCAATCCCCATTATTACAAGCCGGCGTAGAAAATGCCTTGATTAATTTACTCTATGCGTTATCGACGATTGCTTATATAGAATTTACGGGTGGCGAATCCTCGGACTATCAAACGACAATTATTTCAGCGGTATTGGTTTTAATTAGCTTTTTGGCGAGCTTTTTCTTTCTGAGAAAGAGAGTGAATGACGCACTCGAAAGGATCGTTGCCAAGCATGCAAAATTTCTTGACAGTATTTATAAGGACACTAAACACCCTTTGACAAAAGAGTTGTTTAAAGACATGAAATTGAATTTTTTATTGATTGATAGTTTTGTTTTATTCAAGCCGCTTAAGTTTTCTAACCGAGCCGTAGAGCGAGTCAGTATTGTGCGAGCTAGTGTGTTGATTCAATCGATTCAAGAGAATGGCTATGCAGAACATATCAGTGTTCCTATGGCGATAGAGGCCATGAAATATGGTCAATTTGAACAAAAATTAGCCGCATTAGGTATCGTTGAACTCCAAGGTGTCATGCTTCGGTTAGGTTCCCCGGTTCTTATGTTGATAGCTAAATCAGGGGTTTTATCTAGTCTGCATTGAGACCCTTTAAAAACCAAAGTTGATACCAACAGATCCCGAAGTATTCGTTTGGTTCTTCTGGGAAAACCGAATATTTTTTCTGAATATGACAACACAAGCACTTAAGTTTTGTAAATAGTTGTCGTAAATAAAAGTTATCCCTCTATTTTTTCTTAACATTAAGATTTAATCAGATACTTTTAAAAAAGCCATTCATTTAAGTTGTTGCACTAAAAGCGGTCTCATTATTAAATGCTTTTGCTGACAATGGCTTTAAAGATTTATTTACGTCCTTACCGCACATCGGAGATTGAAGAAAAAATGCGTATTTTGTTTAAACTAGGCGCTTTGGTTATGTTGCTGGGAGTTTTTACAGCAAGCGCCCAGGCACAATCCGGCCAAGCGATAGCCAGAAGCGGTCACCTCGAGCGCATTAAGGCGAGTGCTACTCTGCGGGTATGCATATGGCCCGATTACTACGGTATCTCGTTTCGGAACCCCAAGAATGGGGAGTTGTCGGGTATCGACGTAACGCTATCGGAACAGTTTGCCCGCGAACTCAGTGTCAAGCCAGTCTATATTGATACCAACTTCGCAACCTTCACCGATGAGTTACTCGCGGACCGTTGCGACATTGCCATGTTTGGCGTAGGCATTCTGCCAGCGCGTGCCGCCCTTGTGAAGTTCTCCCAGCCCTATCTTCGTAGCGATATCTATGCGGTGACTACCAAGAACCATCCCTCGCTCAAGACCTGGGACGACATTGACAAGCCAGGACGCGTGGTTGCAGTTCAGACCGGTACCTTTATGGAGCCGGTGATGAAAGCCAGCCTCAAGCAGGCCGAATTGATGTTAGTGAAACTGCCTAATACCCGCGAGCGCGAAGTACAGTCGGGGCGTGCCGATGTCTTTATGACCGATTATCCCTACAGCCGCCGAGTGCTCGATAACTCCGACTGGGCAAGGGTGATTCCTCCTGATCGTCCAATCAACCCAGTATCCTATGCCTATGCGGTAGCCCCTGGAGATGATGCCTGGTTGGCGCGCATCGACAAGTTCGTGGCTGACATCAAGCGCGATGGGCGGCTGTTAAATGCTGCTAGGGCCTTTAAGCTGGATCCGATCATCATTACCCAATGATCATTTTCGGTCGTTTATCCAAGGAATACAACAGCCGTTTTGAGCTGCTGATCGTGGTGTCTGGCATCCTGTTCGCCCTACTGATCATCGGTGCTACGATCGCTCACGGCCTGCAGCTGCGCGAAGAGATGCGTGGTGAAGCGCAGGGTCAGGTAAAGACTGTGACACGGATTCTGACGCAGGAGGTCAACCGCAGCCTGATGCGAACTCGCGGTTTGCTGGAACAGATTGACGACATGTCGAGTGGCTTGAAGTCTGTTGCATCGGTCGATTACAACCTCAGACTAGAGGCGATGACTCGCCAGAATTTCTTACTTCGTGAAGTAGCGATCGTCGATCGCGCTGGTCGCATCATCGCTTCATCGAACCCACGCAGCATCGCTGTTGACGTTTCGGGCTATGACTTTGCGGCAGACGAGCCCCGTCAGCGACTGTTCATTGGTCAACCAAAGGCCGGTCGTAGCTTCACGGGCAATCTTCAGGCAACCGAAGGTCCGGCTCATGCTGTTGAGGGCTTCATCACCGTATCACGTCCGCTGGGTGGCAATCTTTCGGGCCTGCTTGTAGTGGCAGTCATTGGGGCTGATAGCCTGATTAGCGATCTGCGCTTCATGGCGTCGATGGAATCGAATGTGCTGACTATTTATCGCTATGACGGAAAATTGCTGGCGACTAGCCAAGCAGAGGTTACCCATGACAAGGCTTCTCATCCGATTTTCAGGGACTTTTTGCCCAACCGTGAAACCGGTAACTTCACGGATACCAACCTTGAGGGTAGTAGTTGGCTGGCCTATTTTGCTACCACGTCCGACTTCCCGGTTGTGGTCGAAGTCAGGCTGCCGCAGGATCTGGTTGCGGCACGCTGGCGAACAGAGATGATCACGCCGTTGTCTATCCTAGTGGCAACACTATTGGCATTGTTCGTCTTCACCCGGGCCGCTCAGTGGGCCGTGCGGCAGCGCGCCATGATGCAGGAAGATTCTGCCAGCAAGGCACAGCGACTGCGCAATATTCTCGATTCGGCGGCTGACGCGATCGTCACGATAGATGTCGGCAGCATCGTGCACGAATATAACCGCGCGGCCGAACAGTTATTTCGCATTCCATCAGAAGAAGCGATTGGTAGGCACGCCTCGGGACTCCTTGCGCCGGAAGAGTCAGCTGATTATCAGGCACTAGTCGACTATTTCCTGCGCACTGGTATGGCCCCTGTATTTGCGGATGGTCAGAAAATCAAAACCAGGCGCCGTGACGGCAGCCATATGCTCTTGTCGTATGCCATCAGCGAAGTCACCATCAAAGACGAGCGGCTGCTGACCTGCATCTTTCGGGATGTGACCGAAGAACAGCAGGCCAACGATCGATTCAGAACGTTGTTTCAGCGCTCAGGCCAACCAACTCTGCTATTTGCAGAAGGCAAACTTCTCGATTGTAATAAGGCGGCAATCAAGCTGTTCGGCGCCGAGGTCAGGGGCGAGTTGCTCGGCCTGCGGATCGAAGATCTTGCAGTCGGGGAAATGAACGGGCTACAACTGGTCAAGGAGTTCGACAATGTCCGTGAGATCGCTCACCAGCTTGGCGCCTGCCGCTTGAACTGGGCGGCAATTGCCCTCGATGGTCGTGAAATCCCGCTCGAAATCGTCATGACGCCGATTTATCTGGATAATGCCGAGGCCATGCTTCTGACCCTTTCAGACATCACTGAGCAGCAACGCTATGAGGAAGGCTTGCGCCAGGCGCGCGATGCCGCCGAAGTCGCCGCAAAAGCCAAGTCAGGCTTCCTTGCAGTCATGAGCCATGAACTGCGCACGCCCATGACCGGCATCCTCGGCATGATTGAGTTGTTGGCCGAAGCGCACCTGCCTGCCGAGCAGCAGCGCCAGGTCGGGATTCTCGGCAAATCGGCAGATTCACTGATGTTGGTGCTTAATGACATTCTAGATTTTTCGAAGTTTGAAGCCGGTCGCCTCGAGCTCGAACAAATCGACTTCGATCCAGCACAAATTGTCAGCGAAGTTTTGGAATCGATCGCTTCTGTAGCGAGTCAGCGTCATAACATCTTGCGAGTTGAGTTGGGCAATACTAGTTTGCCGATGCTACATGGCGATCCGACGCGGGTCAAGCAGGTGCTCATAAATCTGGTCGGTAATGCTGTCAAGTTCACTGCGCACGGTTCGATTGTTATCCACCTGGCGGCTCAGCCATCGCAAGCCGACGGTCGGGTGGCGCTCAGTATTGAGGTCCACGATACCGGCATCGGTATCGAACCCGAGCTACAAAAGACTCTCTTCCAGCCCTTTCAGCAGGCCGATACCTCGACCACCCGCCGCTTCGGTGGAACAGGTCTAGGTCTTGCGATCTGTAAGCATCTTGTCGACTTAATGCATGGCCAGATCAGTGTTGAAAGCGAAGTCGGAAAAGGTTCCGTCTTTCGTGTCGAACTCACCCTAGCCAAGGCAAACGGCCAAAGAGTACCAAAGATTCTGCGGACAACGTCTCAGGTAGTCTCGAGGATGCGTAGCCTGCGTATTCTGGTGGCCGAAGACAACGCGACTAATCGTCTGCTGATTGAGACATGTTTGCGCCGCGACGGTCATCTACCGGAGATGGTCGATGATGGGCAACAGGCGCTTGCCGCAGCGTCGGCTCGAGATTTCGACCTGATCCTGATGGACATGCAGATGCCAGTGCTCGACGGAATGGGAGCCACACGCGCGATCCGTGCGCTGCCTGATGTTAAGCGCAACCGGATTCCGATCATTGCCCTTACGGCCGATGCTCTGCCGGAGTTACGCGATGTATATATGGCTAGCGGCCTTGACGACTATCACACTAAACCGATCGACTGGGCAGCGCTCTATGCAACTATCCTTCGCCATCTGCCCTGGGCGGCGGTCGACGCCCCAGAAGCTCAGGAAAATTCAGACGTGGTCGTGACCCAGGTGTTGAGCGTGGAGGGCGCTAAGGTTAGCGAAGACGAGGCACCGATTGATGTTAAGACTATCGGCCGCATGCGCGACGAACTCGGACTCGACGTATGGACGGCGGTTGCCGACATCTACTGGCCGCAAAGCGATACCCTCTTGGCAGCCTGCCGTGCTGCGGTCGTTGCGCAGGATGTGGCGGCCCGACGGAGTGCTGCGCACAGTCTTAAGGGTTCGTCGGCAAACCTAGGCTTTAATTCGATTGCGTCGCTGGCCGAGGTTTTTGAGCGATGTGAGCCACATGTAGCTGCGGTCACACTGGCAAAACTTGAAACGACCTACTCACAAACTCGAACTTACTGGTCGATGGAGCCAAGTACTCTTCCGAGCATGGTGAAAAGCCCACAATGATGTTTATGTATTAAGTAGAAGTTACAAAAAACTATAGATTTACATTATCTAGTAGGGTTTAGAACATCGTAAATACATTGATTGGTGCCCAAGAGGAGACTCGAACTCCTATGACTTTTACATCGCCAGCACCTGAAGCTGGTGCGTCTACCAATTTCGCCACCTGGGCCTTATCACATCAGGCTAATCTAAGATTTTATCTCATTTCGCGAAAAAGGTTTAGGCTTTTGTCGACAAAATATTGCCAATCGGACCATTCCCAGCCATCGACTGCTTGAAGTTATTCAAAAATTGCGTGAGGGATTGATCACCTGTTGGGGCTCCCAATGCAGTAAATAATTGATTAGCGTTTTGCTCTAACTGGTAAAGACCTTTCGTTGTCGAAGGTGTTTGTTTGTCTTGCTGACCAATTTGATCTATTAAGGACTGAAGGCCTTGCTCAAGTTTTCCACTGCCTTGAAAAGATTTTGGCAGGGAAGATAAGGAATCGCCTTGTTGAGACTGGAGGGCACTTACCAAGCTTTGAATAAAATTAGGGATGGTTTGACCATCATTTTGAGACTGGGGTGGTGGATTACTACCAATTTTTGACAAAGACTGCAAAATAGATTCCATCATCTTGCTTGAATTAGGAGCGGAGTCGGTAGAGTCTGGGCTGGCATTATCGGCAGAATCAACCGCCCGCAGAACACTAGATACGCTTTTCAATGAGGCGACAGGATTAAATAAGGCAGTAAGTGCAGGAATTGTCATTAATAAGCTCCAATCTATTGATTTGTTTACTTTAAAGCCTGGGTTGATTTTTAAACCTCCAAATAACGGCGATTTTTGGTATTAATTCAAAAAAATCAAAAATCTTCCCTAAAAGCATTTTTTTGTGACTTTACCCTTAAGTTCTTCAGTTTCGTGTCGTAAAAGACATATCAGGTGTATTTCAAACTGGAAAAAGATATGATTTTACAAAACCCGACGCAAGTAACGCCCTCAACGATTCAGAACACCTACGGTGCCATTCTGAACACGACGAATAAGACTGCCCCTACTGCGCCAACGAGTGCAGTGAGTGAATATGCAGTCCAGCCTAGTGCTAGCAGTCCGGTTTTATCAGCTTTTTTCCAGACCTTGAGTCAAATTGATCAAAAAAGCCAAAATAACCCAAGAACTGATCAAGGTGCTGGTGGTCAAGGTCAAATTTCCTCAACCAATGCCAATTCCATCTTACCAACAACAGCAGATTCCAGTAATGCTTTACAAGCATTTACTTATTCCTTGTTTCAAAATTTACAAAAGGGTAATGATCAACCCAATCCAAATGCAAAAAGTTCTGGTTTGGGCCCCTTGCCTGCAGTCACGCCTGGTCCAAATACGACATACTTAAATAATCTGCCAGCACGTTTAAACACCTTATCTTCAACCCTGAAATCAGCCAATCCAACTGGTGGTGCTAACACCCTTGAAGGTTTGCAAGCGGCTTATCAATCCTTACTTAATTCCATGGGATCTAATGGCTCTGGGAATGTGAGTTCGACTAACAGTTCATCGTTGGCATCATTTTTAGATCAAATGAGTCAAAACTTAAAATCACAAAATGTAACAAGCATTAATACTAAGGGGTCTTTACTTGATACAAAAGCTTAAAGCGATATCGAACACAGGTCAGATGGAAATTGCTTTAAGGTTCGGACCTGAAATTGCTGCAGTTTCTTGTGTAATCTTAGCAAGTCTTTGTCTTTTGTAATTAAAAGACAGGGCGCAAGCTCCACTGATAGTTCGACAAAAATCTGATCATCAGGATCACAGCACTTAATTCTAGACGTGTTTTTTTGAGGTGCTTGCCATAAAAATAAATCTTGGTATTCATTTCGTATCTTAAGAATTTCTTCAATACCCTGATTAAAGGGCTTTCGCGCTAAAACCTCCTCTAACTCACCCCAAATCGCCTCGCAGGTATAGGCATGAATGTGTTGATTTTTAAGGCAATCATGTAGATTTTGAACACTCTTGTCTTTGAAATAAAAAAGGTCAAGTAGTATATTGGTATCGAGAACAACATTGGGTTTCATGACTGTCTTTTTAAATGAGTTAAATTAGAGATATTCAGAAAATTGAAGAAAAAACGAATTAATACATGATAAAACCACACGCAGTATTGCAGGAAAAAAAAGAAGATCGCATTGGAACAGTACAAGGTCACCGTGATGGCTTTGGTTTTGTAATTCCAGATGATGGTCAATTAGATATATTTCTCTCCGAGCGAGAGATGACCCGTGTGATGCACGGTGATAGAGTTACCGTTCGTGTCCTAGGGACTGATCGAAAAGGACGCCCAGAAGGACAGATCACGGATGTTATCGAGCGAGCTACACGCCATGTGATTGGTCGATTGTTGAATGAAAATGGTGTATTAATTGTGGCTCCTGAAGATAAAAGGATTTCACACGACATCCTTATTCCGCCAAAAGGGCATTTAAATGCCAAATTAGGCCAAGTAGTTAGCTGTGAAATCATTGACTATCCAGACAGTTATCGTCAAGCTGTTGGACGAGTTGTTGAAGTGTTGGGGGAAATTGATGATCCCGGTATGGAAATCGAGATTGCGGTACGTAAATATGGTGTCCCCCATGAATTCTCACCGGCAAGCATCAAAGAAGCTGCAGCTCTTGCGGATGAAGTACGTGAAGAAGATTTAGAGGGGCGAATTGATTTACGCGATATCCCCTTAGTCACGATTGATGGTGAAGATGCGCGTGATTTTGATGATGCAGTCTATTGTGAACCCATGACGTTTAAAGGTGCCAAGGCCTGGAGATTGATTGTTGCGATTGCTGATGTATCCCATTATGTCAAGCCTGGCCACCCCTTAGATTCGGATGCAATTCGACGCGGCACTTCCGTTTATTTTCCAAGACGCGTGATTCCGATGTTGCCGGAAAAAATTTCGAATGGTTTGTGCTCTTTAAAACCAGGTGTCGATCGTTTATGCATGGTGTGTGATGCCATTATTGATACAAAAGGTGTAGTTCAGGCCTATCAGTTTTATCCAGGTCTCATGCATTCAGTGCAACGATTTACTTACAATATAGTTTGGGAAATCATCAGCAATACCAATGGTCCTGAAGCGGCCAGATTTGTTAAACAAAAACCCTTATTACAGAATTTATACAAATTATTTCAGGTACTCAAGCAGTCACGAGAAAAGCGTGGCGCTATCGATTTTGATACCACTGAAACACAGATTATTAGTAATGAGTTTGGAAAAATTGAACGCATTGAGCCAAGAATCAGAAATGATGCCCATCGATTAATTGAAGAGTGTATGTTAGTTGCTAACGTTTGCGCCGCTAATTTTATAGGCGCTAAAAATCATTCATCCTTATATCGTGTTCACGGCGAGCCGACGGTTGAAAAGGTCAATGCATTGCGAGATGTATTACGCTCAGCAGGACTTAGTCTAGAAGGCGGCAATAAACCCCATCCGATGGATTATGCCAAGTTGATACATGCAATTAAAAATAGGCCGGATGCCAGTATGTTACAAACGGTGATTTTACGGTCGATGCAACAAGCCGTTTATCAGCCAGAAAACTTAGGCCACTTTGGCCTGTCCTATCCCGCTTATACCCATTTTACAAGTCCAATTCGGCGCTATCCAGACTTGTTAGTGCACCGAGTAATTAAGGCTATTTTGGCGAAAAAGAGTTATAAGCCTAGTATTCCAGAGGACGTACCTCTTAATTTAGCGATGCCAAAAAATGGGCCAGGTCGTGTCAATGCTGCTTTAGTGAAAAAGAATTTAGCACAAGAAAATACGACAGAAGTTGCCCCACGCAGCAGAAAAAAAACAGCCAGTGATGGTATTGATATGGCATCTTGGGCGCAGTTAGGGGTGCACTGTTCTGCCAATGAGCGACGGGCTGACGAAGCATCTCGTGATGTCGAGTCATGGCTGAAGTGTTATTTTATGCGTGACCGACTTGGTCAAGAATTTGCTGGAACCATTACGGGGGCTACCGGTTTTGGTTTATTTGTGCAATTAGAGACCTTATTTGTTGAAGGTCTGATTCACGTCTCAGAGCTCGGTGGTGATTATTTCCAATACGACGAGGCTCGTCAGGAGTTACGTGGCGAAAGGACTGGGATTCGTTATCGATTAGGTGATCGGGTACACGTGTTGGTTAGTCGAGTTGACTTAGACGCACGTAAGATTGAGTTTAGTCTCGTAAAAAATACACTCGATCGCAATCGTTTCTCAGCACCAGTGACCATGGATGATATGGGTAAGCCGAATAAGCGGGCAGCTTCGAAACATTCACGCCCACCAGAAAAAGCACCGCAAGTTGGACGCGCCACCATTTCAAAGAAATCAGCTGCATCACGTGCGGGTAATAAACCCAAAGCAAAAAGTAATGCCAAACAAACGCAAGTTGCTGAAAAAACAACTCCAAGTTCACGATCGAAAACCAGAGGTCGCCGTTAATGGAGCAACAAATACTCGTGGGTTTTCATGCGGTGATTGCCAGAATACGCCAAGCACCTGATAGCCTCAAGACAGTCTATTACGATGTATCTCGACGCGATCGACGGATGAAAGATTTTATTGAGACCACACAAGCCTTAGTTGGTCGTAAACTTCATCAGGCAGACAGTGAAAGACTCCGCCAGCTTGCGGGACATGATCGACATCAAGGCGTCGTAGCTTTTGCTGAGCCTGCTTCAATTGCCAGAAACATTGCCGAGTTACTCGATGGTATAGGAGATAAAAAGCCACTCTTATTAATTTTGGACGGTGTCACTGACCCCCATAATTTGGGCGCATGTATGCGGGTGGCTGATGGTGCCGGGGCGGATGCAATTATTGTGCCCAAAGACCGTTCAGCACAATTAAATACGACCGTGAGTAAAGTAGCTAGTGGCGCTGCAGAAACCATGCCCTTTGTTGCGGTGACTAATTTAGCCCGCGCCATGCGTGAACTACAAGAAGCTGGTATTTGGCTTATTGGCACCTCTGAAGAGGCAGATAAAACCTTATATGAAGTTGATTTATCGGGTCCGGTTGCCATCGTTATGGGAGCTGAGGGCGAGGGGATGAGGCGCTTAACAAAAGAAACCTGCGATGAGCTTGTTAGTATTCCGATGTTTGGTGGGGTAGAGAGCTTAAACGTCTCCGTTGCTAGTGGTGTTTGCTTGTATGAAGCAGCCCGTCAACGTATCCTAAAAACCAAATAAATTAGCCCTCTAGAAGCTGTGCTAGTAAATCAATATCGTTTTTAAAGTTACGAATCCCTTCTGCTAGTTTTTCTGTGGCCATCGGATCATCATTCATATATTGGCGAAACGATTTTTCATCAACAGACATTTTTTCAAAATGCATATGTTTGGCGCTTAGAAAGCTTAACCGAGGCTTGATTTCGCCTTCAGTATTTTGTAGCTGATCTAAAAGTTCTGGACTGATCGTGAGTAAATCACAGCCAGCTAAAGCGGTGATTTGATCTATATTTCTAAAACTAGCGCCCATGATTTCAGTTTTAAAGTCATGGTGTTTGAGGTAGTTATAAATGGCAGTTACAGACTTCACACCTGGATCGTTAGAGCCTGACATACTGGCATCATCCCACTTCTCACCTAATGATTTTTTGTACCAGTCAGTAATTCTGCCGACGAAAGGTGAGATGAGAGTTACTTTTGATTCAGCACAGGCTAAAGCCTGAGGAAGGTTAAATACTAAGGTCAAGTTACAGTGAATACCCTCAGTTTCTAAAATCTTCGCCGATTGGATACCTTCCCAAGTGGCGGCGATTTTAATTAACACACGATCTTTACCAATCCCTTGTTTTTGATAGAGATCGATAATTTTTCTCGCGCGCATAACAGAGTCTTCAATATCAAATGAAAGCTTTGCATCAATTTCAGTAGAGACTCTGCCAGGAATAATTTTTAAAATTTCCATCCCGAATTTAACGAGCAGATGATCCATTTTGTCAGCCGTTGATAAATCAGGATAGCTTGATTTAATCTCATCGATGAGGTGTTGATAAGCAGGTAATTTTGCTGCCCGTAAAATTAAAGTTGGATTAGTAGTAGCATCCTTTGGCAGATAGGTATGGATGCGTTCAAAGTCACCGCTATCAGCAACCATGAAGGTGTGTTTTTTCATTTGCTCTAATAAATTCATACTAAGGATTTTAAACCTGAAAATTTTTACATGCCGGTGAAAGTAGTTAAAATAAACTTTTAGCATACATAGGAATACCCTAATGCACCAAGATGAGCAAAAAGCCCTTGTAGCGAAGGAAGCTGTCGCACTGATGTTGCGGGAGATTTCAGCTGGTGAAATTTTAGGGATTGGGACGGGTTCCACAGTCAATTTATTTATTGATGCGCTTAGTCCTTACGCTAAGCATTTTCGTGGAGTGGTTTCTAGTTCTGAAGCGAGTACTGCTAGGTTAATCGAAAAAGGGTTTCACGTATTTGACGCCAATGAAGTAGGCAATATTATTGCTTATGTGGACGGTGCTGATGAAATCAATGCCCAAGGTCACATGATTAAAGGAGGGGGCGGAGCACTTACCCGAGAAAAAATTGTAGCTTCCATGGCAGAAAAGTTTGTCTGTATCTGTGATTCAAGTAAGCAGGTTGAAGTGCTCGGGAATTTTCCTTTACCAATTGAGGTGATTCCATTAGCAAGTGCGCACATAGCACGAACTATTGAACAGCAGTTGGGAGCCGAGGTCAGTATTCGGATGTCCAAGAGCAGGCCTGACGAAAAAATGATTACGGACAATGGTGGCTGGATACTCGATGTGCGTGGTCTAAAAATCCATCATCCAAAAGAATTAGAAATAGAACTCAATCAGATACCTGGAGTCATCTGCAACGGCATCTTTGCGCGCAATGCGGCAAATGTATTAATTGTTTCTAGCCAAGAAGGCGTGAGAACCATCCAATATTAGGCACTCGGGGGTACAAATCCCTGGGCTGTATCAGCACCCTCACCGAAAAAGTATTTTTCAGTTTGTTTTAACAGATATTGACGGGCTCTTGCATCAGCCATATTGAGACGATTTTCATTAATCAACATCGTTTGTTGATTAAGCCAATCAGCCCATGCTGCTTTGGAAACCTGTTGCCAAATTTTCTTTCCAAGTTCACCAGGAACAGGAGCAAATTCAAGACCTTCAGCTTCTTTGTTTAATTTAATACATTGGACCATGCGTGCCATAAAGATTCCTATGATTGATTTTTTGAAACATTGAATATTGTAGATTACACAAAGCTTATAGTTTTTTAATGAGAATCATTGATTTTCTGTCCCAGTTGTAATGGGATTTACGTTCTTTGGGCAACTCATCGACTGAGCTTTTGACAAAGCCACGCTTTAAAAACCAATGCTCAGTTCTCGTGGTTAAGACAAATATTTTCTTTAAGCCAAGATCTTTAGCGCGCGCTTCTACTCGTTTGAGCAGGCGTTCACCGTCACCCACTCCTTGAGTATCGGGATCGACTGCTAAGCAGGCAAGTTCACCCATCCCATGAGAAAAGGGAAAGAGGGCGGCGCAACCAAAGATGACATGATCATGTTCAATCACTGAAAAGCTCGAAATATCTCTTTCGATGACCGATCGACCTCTGGGGGCAAGAACACCTTCTTCCTCTAGGGGGGAGATGATTTGTAGAATTCCGCCGACATCATCCATATTGGCTTCTCTTAGATTTTCGATATCTGAGGCAACAATCATCGTACCGACACCATCATGGGTAAATAATTCCTCTAAAACCGCACCATCACGATCGTGAGGCAGAATATGCACGCGGTTAACACCCAGCTTTACTGCTCTTGCTGCGGTTGCTAAGAGGGACCTTAATTCGCCCGGAGCAAGGCCCTCATCACCTAAGAGTTTAGATAACTCAGGAAGTGCGATTTCTGCTATATGCTCACCCTCCTTATCCTTGAGCCCATGCACACTCGATAAGAAAATCAATTTATCGGCCTTGAGTGCAGTGGCTGTTGAACAAGCAACATCTTCATAGGCTAAATTGAAAGCTTGACCAGTCGGTGAAAAGCCTAAAGGGGATAGCAAGACAATTTTATTGTGTTCTAAGGACATTTTGATGGACTCAGCATCAACCTTGCGGACGAGACCGGTATGCATAAAATCTACGCCATCAACAATACCAACAGGCCTTGCAGTAATAAAATTACCTGAAATTACCGATATACGTGACCCTGCCATAGGTGTATTAGGCAAGCCTTGACTAAAGCACGCTTCGATATCTAGGCGAAGTTCACCGACAGCTTCTTTGACGCACTCCATCGTTGGGGCATCAGTAATCCGATAGCCCAACATTTGGCCATTGCCGTATTTAGCCTCTATCGAATGCAAGGCAAGTTGTTCCTGAATTTGCGGACGTGAGCCATGTACAAGAACAATATTCATTCCCATGGCATGTAACATCGCGATATCCTCGACGAGATTCTCTAGTTCACTATCCGTGGCAAGTTCACCGGCAAAGGCGATGACAAAGGTTTTTCCATGAAATGAGTGGATATAGGGTGCGACAGTTCTTAACCAACTTACAAATGGAAAAGTATCTGGGGACTGCCCCTCGGTAAACTGATATTCTGATGATTTTGTCGACATAAGCGAAAATTATAGGATGCTTATGAATCAAAATGCTAAAAATACTCAGAATCAGTTGGAAAAACCTCACATTCGCCTAGAGTTTCCGGAACTTTTGCCTGTTAGTGGGCAGCGGCAACGCATTATGGATGCCTTAGCTGACCATCAGGTCATTATTGTTTGCGGAGAGACAGGCTCAGGAAAAACCACACAATTACCTAAAATTTGCTTGGCAATGGGTCGTGGAAGGATGAACGGCACCCAGCGATTGATAGGCCATACCCAACCCAGGAGAATTGCTGCCACCTCGACTGCTAAGCGAATTGCCGATGAACTAGGGACCCCAATTGGCCAAGATGTTGGATATCAAGTTCGCTTTACGGACAAAAGTAGTACTAGTGCATCGATCAAATTAATGACCGACGGCATCCTTCTTGCGCAAACACAACATGATCCATTGCTGTTAGCCTATGACACCATCATTATTGATGAGGCGCATGAGCGCAGTTTAAACATTGATTTTTTATTAGGTTATTTACGTCAAATATTACCCAAGCGACCTGATTTAAAAATTATTATTACCTCAGCAACCATTGATGCTAATTTATTTGCCCAGCATTTTTCACTCGGTAAAGAAGTGCCGATCATTGAGGTCAGTGGTCGATTATTTCCAGTGGAGATGAGATATCGCCCCTTAACTCAAGGAAGCAGCAAAGATGTTAAAGAAATCTCTGAGGCCGTTTTAGAAGGGATTATGGAACTCTGGGGGCAGGGTGTCTCCGGGATGGGGGATATCTTAGTATTTCTGCCAGGAGAGCGAGAGATTCGGGATTGTGCCGAAGTCTTACGTAAAAGCATCCCCCTCCAACAACGTTTTCATCCAGATATTCTGAGCTTATTCGCTAGACAGTCGGTTGGAGAGCAGGAGAAGGTCTTTCAAACGGGACGAGGAAGGCGCATCATTCTTGCGACCAATGTCGCAGAAACATCACTCACTGTTCCAGGAATCCGTTTCGTGATTGATGCTGGACTAGCTAGGGTCAAGCGCTACTCCTATCGGAATAAAGTTGAGCAATTACAAATTGAGCCCATATCCCAGTCGGCAGCTAATCAACGAGCAGGTCGGTGTGGACGCGTTGCGGATGGTATTTGCATTCGTCTTTATGATGAAGACGACTTTACAGCACGCGCTGCCTATACTGATCCTGAGATATTAAGAAGTTCTCTTGCCGGTGTGATTCTGCGCATGGCGGCCCTGCGCCTTCCTAAAATTGATGAATTTCCATTTATACAAGCACCATCTGGAAGAGCCATTAGCGATGGTATTTTGTTACTGGAGGAGTTAGGGGCGGTAGATGCCTCCTTTAAAGAAGGTGCGCGTGAGATAAGGCTTACTGATATAGGTCATGAAATAGCCAAGTTACCCCTTGATCCCAGAGTATCAAGAATGTTAATCGCAGCTAAAGAGCAAGTTGCTTTGCGCGAGGTACTCATTATTGCTTCAGCGATGGCTATCCAAGACCCCAGAGAGCGCCCCCCAGAATTAGCGCAGGTTGCAGATTTAGCTCATAAATTATTTGCCGATGAACAATCGGAATTTATTAGTTATATCAAGTTATGGGATTGGTACCATCAAGCGGCAGACCAAAAAAGAAGTAATCGTCAATTTGATGAATTATGTAAAAAACAGTTTCTATCGCCACGAAGAATGCGTGAATGGCGCGATGTTCATCAACAATTACAAGAGATCTTAATTGCGCAAGGTTGGCGTATGAATACACTAGCGGCCACCTATGAGCAAATCCATACGGCATTACTCACAGGCTTACTTGGTAATATTGGCAAAAAATCAGATGAAGACCAATGGTTTGAAGGGGCTCGCGGCATTAAATTAACACTGTGGCCAGGCAGTCATTTATTGAAAAAACCAAAATCCTGGATTGTTGCAGGAGAATTGGTTGAGACACATCGTTTATATGCAAGAAACATTGCAAATATTGAACCTAAATGGGTAGAGCGCATCTGTCAGCATCGATTACAAAAAACTTGGAGTGAGCCTTTTTGGGATACACGTACCGGTGAAGTGATGGCGCATGAACAAGGTGCGCTTTATGGGTTGAGTCTGTATCACGGTAGAAAAGTCAAGTATGCGCTCATGGAGCCTGATGAGGCCCGTAAAATTTTTATACAGCGGGCCTTGGTTGAAGGGGCATTATTGGGGCAAGTCGAGACGAGTCAGATCCAAAAGCAGACCGGGAAAACATTTGCGTTTTTTTGGAAAAACCAAGAATTAATTACGCAAGTAGAAGCCCTCGAGCATCGCTCAAGACGGCAAGATGTTTTGGTGAGCGATGTCTGTATTTATGAGTTTTATGCATCTAAATTGCCGCAGTTTGTTTTGTCGCGCAGTTCATTGCAAGCCTGGTTAGATAAAAACCACGAACATACGGCCCAACTCTTGTTGACAAAAGAAGATTTAATGCAGCATCAAGCCTCACATGTGAATGATGACCGCTATCCAAAGCAGTTGCCAATGATGGGAACGCAATTAAGCTTAAGTTATCACTTTGAACCGGGGAGCCCGAAAGATGGGGTAACCATATTAGTGCCACTTGCACTCTTAAATCAAATGGACGAAAGAAAATGTGAGTGGTTAGTGCCAGGCTTGTGCGTAGAGAAAATCCATGTTTTATTAAAATCATTGCCACAAAAATTACGCAGGCATTGCGTGCCATTACCTGAATTTTCTAAAAACTGTGTTGATGATTGGCTCGAAAATGAACAGTTTGGTAAAAGTGATTTTATCGATGCTCTCATCAAGAGTATTCGAGAAAAAACACAAATTATCATGAGTCGCACAGATTTTCGTATGGAAAACTTACCAGCACATTGTTTAATGAATTATCGAATCATTGACGAACATGGACGACAACTCGACTTAGATCGAAACTTATCGAAACTCCGTACGTCCTACGCATTAGATGCGCGGCAAACCTTTCAAGAGGCAGCGACGAGTGCCATTGCACAGGTCAGTCAGAACCAAGTAACGAATCTAAAAGTTTCAGACCAAGCGTCTAACCGTGGAACAACAGATCAAAAAGTAATGATTAAGGAGTGGAGCTTTGGGGAACTTCCAGAAATGTTGGAAATTACTAAAGGGCAACAAACTTTTTATGGTTACCCTGCATTAGAAGATTGTGATACGCATTGTGAAATCAATGTGTACGATGATCCTGATTTGGCTCGTAAAATACATTTTCGTGGCTTAAAGCGACTGTGCGCAATGGCACACAAAGACACAATAAAAATGCTGCTCAAGCAATTACCCGGTGCTCGTGAAATTGGTTTGTATTATTTGCAGATGGGTACCAATGACGAAATTATTCAACAAATTTTAGATTTGGCGATTGAAAGATCTTGTTTGTTTGAACCATTGCCGCGCACGGAAGGGGAATTTAATGGCAGAATGCAATTAGCTAAATCCAAGTTGTCATTAATTGCTCAGGACATTGCAAAACAAGTATTACATTGCTTAGAACTCAGTGCGGAATTACCTAAAAAGCTTGCTTTTGCCAAGAGTGTAAGTATTCCTGCATATGAAGACATGCAACAGCAATATCAGCAACTCATCCATCGTCAATTTGTCGCACAAATCCCCTATGAGCAGATGGTGCATTTGCCGCGGTATTTGAAAGCCATCATGGTTCGTATAGATAAATTAAGAACCAATTTGGCAAGGGATCAAGACAATCAGGTGCAATGGAGCAAGTTACATCGGCAATACACACAAATGCTTAAAAATCAGCACACTGGGGAAGGTAATCGACAAATCAACGAAATACGTTGGCAACTCGAGGAACTCAGAGTAGCCTTATATGCACAGGAGCTAAAAACTCCAACACCAATGTCGGTCAAACGACTTGAAAAAATATTAAACAGCATTCGAGGGTAAAATAAGTATATGAAAAATCGGAACAAAATTGCTATCATTCAAATCGTTTTCGGCCTTATTTGCTGGAATGTATTCGCCACAGAAAAGGTGATTGTGAAGAGTGAATCGGTCGCTGCTCCTAAGCTAGCCATTGTTCTAAACTCGGGTTCAGCATCTGTTAGTAGAATTGATATGCAAAAAAGAGAAGTCATTGATGATTTTCCAATTGGCAAAGAACCGCATCACTTGATGATGATGCCAGACGGTAAAAATCTGATTGTGGCTAATGCAGCAGGTGATAACCTGGTGATATTAGATGCAAGCACTGGAAACAAGGTTGGCACTATCCCGAAAATAATAGACCCCTATCAGATTGGGTACTCTCCAAATAATCAGTGGTTTGTAGTTGCAGGCAATCGTTTGGACCGAGTGGATATTTACGCTGTGAATAATGGCGTCATAGCTCCTAAGCCCGATATTTACAAATTACCACAGACACCAAGTCACATTGCTTTTACCAGCGATAGTCAAATCAGTTTTGTGACGCTACAAGACTCTAACGAAATAGTAGCGATCGATTTAAATGCAAAAAAAGAACTCTGGAAAATGCCGGTTGGTAAAATGCCGGCTGGTCTTTGGATGACGCCTGGTGATAAGTATTTATTACTGGGAGTAACAGGCGAGAACTTTGTGCAGGTCATCGACTGGAGAAATAAAAAAATCATTAAAACAATTAAAACCGGTAAGGGCGCACATAACTTTCGTCCTTTAGGCGATGGACGTCACGTTTTTGTTACGAACCGAGTAGAGTCAACTATCAGCAAAATCGACATGGAAACACTTGAAAATGTGCTAACCATTAAAGGCTTACCGGCTGGACCTGATTGTATGGATATTACCCCTAATCAAAAAGAGCTCTGGGTTACTTTTAGATTTTCCAAAAAAGTAGGCATCATTAATTTAACGACCAATGAGCTAGAAAAAGTGATTAAAGTCGGTAATAGTCCTCATGGCGTATTTTTTACCCCAAATGCACCTTGGCAATAATTCCTTGAAATGACGAAATATCTGCATCAATGGCGAATCAATTATTTAGTGGTCTTTCTTTTTTTTGCTGGGACAGCCTCAGCACAAACTTGTCAGAAAATCGTTTATTTAACTTTTGATACTGGCAATATGTCAGTCGCTAATTATGTAGCTCAGACATTACGTAAACATCAAGTCAAAGCCACTTTTTTTCTCGCAAGCGAAAAAACAAATCGCAGTGATATGGCTTTAGATGATTCTTGGAAAAGTTTTTGGCAGACCATGGTCCAAGAAGGACATGCGTTTGGTAGTCATACTTTGCATCATGCCTATTTTCAAAAAGACGGCAAAAATAATGACGTGATTCTCAAGCCACAGTTTGGACCGCGCGCTGGTAAGTCCTACAACGCTGATCAAGTAGAAGTCTGTCATGAGATTAAATTAGTCGATCAGCGTTTTTACGAGCTCACGGGAACGCATATAAAAAAAATATGGCGCGCGCCTGGTGGGAAAACTTCTCCGCGTTTAATCCAGATGGGCAATGCATGTGGTTATAAACATATTGCTTGGCATGAGACGGGCTTTTTAGGTGATGAGCTCTCATCGACAAGTTATCCGAATGAACTCTTATTAAAAAAAGCCTTAGATCAAATACAAGGTGGCGATATTACGATGGCTCATTTAGGTATTTGGTCGCGAAAAGATCCATGGGCTCCTGGTGTGCTTGAGCCATTGATAGAGGGCTTAAAAGCTAAAGGCTTTTGTTTTGCGACCCTTGATCGATGATGAATATATATGACCTAACTCATGAATGGCTTGTGCAACAGGCACTTTTGCCCATTTTATACTTCATGAATTGGATGGGGTATGCCGATGATGCTGATCTGGTGATTGACTGGGTCATGCTGGGATGTTTACAAATCATCATTATTGCCTTCATCATGCGTCCTTTAGAAAAAGATGAAGCAACTTTTTATCAACGGAGTGATCAAACTAAAGCATCTTGGATAAAGGATGTAAGACAAGCCACGCGCATCGATATTTTTTACAGTTGCATCCATCGATTGGGGGTCTTTCAGTTTGCATTTTTTTACTTTTTCTCAGGAGCTTTTTTCTCTATTGGATCTTTACTACATGATCAAGGATTTTTGCGATTTAACGTTGAACTTTGGATTCCTGGCGTGACTTCAATTCCAATCGTGAGTTTTTTAATCTATTTAGTCTTATTTGATTTTATTGATTATGGTTACCACCGACTTTCACATCGCTTTAATTGGTGGTGGAAACTTCATGCACTTCATCATAGCCAACGACATTTAACTTCTTGGTCTGATAATCGCAATCATTTATTCGATGATGTATTTAGGGCCTTCATTTTTTCAGGATGTGGTTTGTTGTTAGGGGTATTACCTGGCCAATATTTATTATTAATGGTTACCAGTCGTTTAATTCAAAGTTGGCAACATGGTTTTTATCCATATCACTTCGGTTTATTAAAATACGTGATTGTGACGCCTAATTTTCATCGTTACCATCACGCCATTGGCTTAGGGTATGAGGTTCCTGGTAAGCCTGGGGTATTAGGCGGATGTAATTTTGGGGTTCTATTTCCTTGGTGGGATATGTTTTTTAAGACAGCGGTGTTTGATGAATCGTATTACCCCAGTGGCGTAAAAGATTATTTACCCCCGAATCATTTTTTCTTGCAGCAATGGTTTGGTATACAGAGCAGTTGGCAAGCCATTTTTTCAAAAGCACGGTCAAGATGAAACTGATGATGCGATCTCTAGGTTATGCCTTAACGGGGATGTTTCACCCCTGGGTATTATGGCTAACTCTCCGACCGTTTGTTATAGGTGCAGTTATTTGGTTTGGTATTTTATGGACCATCTGGACACCCTTACTTGACTTGATGAAAGAGTTTTTAACTAATTCTTTTGCGACCCAATGGATTGCAAAGGTGATGAGTTCTGTCGGTTGGGAAAGTGTACGAGCGATTGTTGCCCCTTATTTTTCTGTCGTGATCATCATGCCATTTGTTGTTCTGAGTATTTTGGTATTAGTTTCTTTTACATCGATAACATCTGTATTACGACATGTTGAAAAGCAAGTGACTTACCAAGGTTTAAGAAAAGAAGAGGGCGGTTCTTTTTTAGGAAGCATGTGGGTAGCTTTGAGTTCAAGCTGTATTTTTATCCTATTGCTCATTGTGACTTTACCGGTTTGGTGGATTCCCCCCTTTTTTGCTTTGATTCCACCCCTTTTATGGGGGTGGTTAACGGCGCGACTCATGACCTATGATGTTTTATCAAGACACGCAAATCAAACCGAGCGAGAAGATTTGATGCGCCTGCATCGCATGCCGTTGTTAATCATAGGTATTTTGGTTGGCTTACTTGGTGCTGTGCCGACTTTGTTTTGGTTATCCTCAGTTTTTGTCTTGGTATTATTTCCATTTGTATCGATGTTCATGATGTGGGTTTATTCTTTAGTCTTTATATTTGCATCATTATGGTTTGCACATTATTTATTATTTGCACTTAAGCACTACAGAGAGTTAAAAGGAGAAGTCATTTGACGCAGCAAAATAAAACCATTGGATTAATTGTTATTGGTGATGAAATCTTATCTGGTCGCAGGATGGATAAGCATATGCCAAGATTATTAGAGTTATTAAAAGAAAGAGGGCTACAACTCGGTTGGGCAGAATATATTGGTGATGACCCACAGCGGATCATCGCCACTTTAAAAAGAAGTTTTGCTAGTGGTGATATCGTATTTATCACAGGGGGGATTGGCTCAACGCCAGATGATCATACCCGGCAATGTGCCGCCAAGGCTTTAGGTTTAGATTTAGTGCTCCATCCACAGGCCAAGGAACTCATAGGGCAACGTATTGTAGAGATGGCTGAGGGTGATCCAGTCAAAGCAGACATTGATTCAGCGTTAAATGCACCTAGACTGCGTATGGGGGAGTTTCCTCAAGGGGCTAGCATTATTCCGAATTCTTACAACAAAATACCGGGCTTTCACATCCAAGAGCATTACTTCACACCGGGTTTCCCCGTCATGGCTGGACCGATGATGATTTGGGTATTAGATACCTTTTATACAGCACTTTTTCACCAAAATGACTATGTTGAAAAGAGTTTTATAGCGGCTGGTGCCATGGAAGCAACCATTACCCCTTTAATGGAGGAAATTGAAAAAAAATACCCCCAAATCAAGGTTTTTAGCCTGCCTTCTGTGGGCGATCCTAGTAAAGAGGGTATTCTTGCTCAGCGTCACATGGAGCTTGGTGTTAAGGGACCAGCTGATCAAGTTGAAATAGCATTAAAAGAATTACGTGTTGGGGTTGAATCGTTTAACACCATCACGTATGATTTAACAAAGACGTAATTTTATGACCGTTTACTCAAGGATGCACTATCATGGTGCATCTTTGTTGTTTTGAGAGACCTGAGTTTGTTTTAATGAATAAAGGTTATTTAATTTGCATTTCATCGTTTTAGGAGAACTAGATGAGTAAAGCTGTTGCTGACATTATGAAGTTGGTCAAAGAAAAAGAGATCACTTTTGTGGACTTCCGTTTCACGGATACAAAAGGAAAAGAGCAACACGTTTCAGTGCCTGTCTCTGCGTTTGGAGAAGATAAGTTTGAAAGTGGACATGCTTTTGATGGTTCATCAATTGCAGGATGGAAAGGTATTGAAGCCTCAGATATGCTTTTAATGCCTGATGCAAGTACTGCTTACATTGATCCGTTTTATGAAGAGCCAACACTTGTATTGACTTGTGATGTGGTTGAACCTTCAGACGGTAAAGGCTATGATCGTGACCCACGTTCGATTGCAAAGCGTTGTGAAGCATACTTAAAGAGCACAGGTCTTGGTGATACTGCGTATTTCGGTCCTGAGCCAGAATTTTTCATTTTTGATGGCGTGCGTTGGGGTTCTGACATGCAGGGTTGTTTTGTGAAAATTGACTCAGAAGAAGCACCATGGTCATCAGGTCTAGAGTTAGAAGGTGGTAATACAGGTCATCGTCCAGGTAAAAAAGGCGGTTATTTCCCAGTTGCCCCTGTGGATTCATTCCAAGATATGCGTTCTGAAATGTGTTTATTGTTAGAGTCTGTCGGAATTCCAGTAGAAGTTCATCACCATGAAGTTGCTGGTCAAGGTCAAAACGAACTAGGTACTAAATTTAGTACTTTAGTACAACGTGCTGACTGGACTATTTTGCAAAAATACATTGTTCACAATGTTGCTCATGCTTATGGCAAAACGGCTACTTTTATGCCTAAGCCAGTTGTTGGCGACAATGGATCTGGTATGCACGTTCACCAATCTGTATGGAAAGATGGCATTAACTTATTTGCAGGTAATGGATATGCAGGTTTATCTGAATTTGCGCTTTACTACATTGGCGGTATCATCAAACACGCTCGTGCATTGAACGCAATCACTAACCCTGGCACTAATTCCTATAAGCGTTTAGTGCCTGGATTTGAGGCTCCTACTAAGTTGGCTTATTCCGCAAAGAATCGTTCAGCTTCTATTCGTATTCCTTATGTTGCTAACCCTAAAGGTCGTCGTATTGAAACACGTTTCCCTGATCCATTAGCAAACCCATACCTTTGTTTCTCAGCATTGTTAATGGCTGGTCTTGATGGCGTACAAAACAAGATTCATCCAGGTGAAGCTGCTGACAAGAACCTCTATGATTTAACTCCAGAAGAAGATGCTCAGATTCCAACGGTTTGTAGTAGTTTGGATATGGCTCTTGAAGCTTTGGATAAAGATCGTGAGTTCTTAACTCGTGGTGGTGTCTTTACAGATACGATGATTGATGCCTACATTACTCTGAAGATGGAGGAAGTCACACGTTTCCGTATGACGACTCATCCGATTGAGTTTGATATGTATTATTCACTCTAAGATTGACTTAAGCGCCATGCGCATATTTCAAAGCAGGGCAGCTACGGCTGCCCTTTTTAGTCCCCAAGATGTTTTGGATCAAATGCCAAACTCGGTTTTATTACTAGATCGAGAGACGCTGGCTATTGTGTATGCAAATACTGCAGCAGAGATCGCATTAAAAATTTCTAGAAAAAATTTAGTTGGTTATCAAATCAATGATATTTTTGGAGAGTACCCACATCTAGATGATTTGTTTCATCAATTTAGTTTAGACGGTATTACTCAGCGTACTGATTTGATTTTAGGTGCTGGGAATTTAAGACCAGATCAAAAAGAGCATTTAGCATACGTCATATTGGCGTCATTAGAGGGTACGGATCTTATTGTGTTTGAGTGGTTTGAAATAGACCAACAAATGAAAAGTGCTCGAGAAGAACGATTGATTATGCAAGCTCGGGCAAATAAAGAATTAATGAGAAACCTCGCTCATGAAATTAAGAATCCACTAGGGGGTATTCGAGGGGCAGCGCAATTATTGGACTATGAGTTACCAGACCCATCTCTCAAAGAATATACCAAGGTGATGATTAAGGAAGTTGATCGATTACAAATGCTTGTGGACCGACTATTAGCGCCACATAAACGTAAAAAAGAAATTACAGAAGTAAACATACATGAGGTTTTAGAGCGTGTTCGCAGTGTTGTTTTGGCTGAGTTTGCTCAGGGTTTAAGTATCACGCGTTTTTATGATGTCAGTTTGCCTGACATTATTGGGGATAAAGAAATTTTGATTCAGGCCCTATTGAACATTGTTCATAATGCGGCACAAATCTTAGAAGATCGTCGTCAGATTGGCGATGCAAAAATACAGTTACAAACCAGTGTTTCACGCAATGTCACGATTGGTAAAAAAAGGTATAAGTTGGCCTTGAACGTTCATGTTATTGATAATGGACCCGGAATCCCGGCGGAAATTATTGATCATATTTTCTTACCCCTAGTTTCTGGTCGCGCTTCAGGAAGTGGTTTAGGTTTGACATTGGCACAGTCTTTTATTCAGATGCATGGAGGCTTCATATCAGTGCATAGTCAGCCAGGTGATACTAATTTCCATGTTCAAATTCCTTATATGTCTATGGAAAATATTAATAATTCAGAGTTAAGGGGTGAAGTATGAAATCAGTTTGGATTGTCGATGACGATCAGTCCATTCGTTGGGTACTTGAAAAGTCTTTAGCACGAGAGATGATCCCGTTTAAAAGTTTTGCAAATCCCAATGATGTTCTTGATGCATTAGAGAAAGAAATGCCACAAGTAGTGATCTCTGATATTCGCATGCCACGTGGTAATGGCATTACTTTACTGCAACAACTCAAGCATGATTACCCAAAATTGCCAGTCATTATCATGACAGCATTTTCTGATATGGATTCTGCAGTTGCTTCATTTCAGGGCGGTGCGTTTGAATATATCACCAAGCCATTTGATATTGCAGCAGTGATGACTATATTACAACGGGCTATTTCAGAGAGTAAAAGTGCCGAGGAAATCAAGACGCAATTTGCCCCAAACATTGGTTCAAGAGATAAAGGTGTTGTTCCTGAGTTGATCGGACAAGCTCCTGCTATGCAAGAGATTTTCCGAGCTGTTGGCCGCTTATCTACATCCAATGCAACAGTACTGATCACTGGAGAGTCAGGGACTGGTAAAGAGCTTGTCGCAAGGGCATTGCATCGCCATGGAGCGCGGGCAAACACGCCATTTGTGGAGCTTAACTTGGCAGCGACACCAAAAGACATGATTGAGGCTGAATTATTCGGTTATGAACGAGGGGCATTTGCCAATGCAACCAGTATGAAACGAGGCCATTTTGAACTTGCAGATGGCGGCACTTTATTTCTTGATGAGATTTCTGATATGCCACAGCATATTCAAAGCTCATTATTGCAATTACTTGAAGATGGAAAATTTTATCGACTAGGTAGCAACACGCAGTTGCAGGCGAACGTCAGGATTATTGCATCGAGTTATCAAAATTTAGAAAATTTAGTAGCTCATGGTTTATTCCGTGAAGATTTGTTCCACCGATTAAACGTGATTAGATTACGTTTACCGTCCTTACGGGACCGTATTGAAGACATTCCATTATTGACCCAACACTTTCTGACCATGAGCGCTAGACAACTAGCAGTAAGGCCTAAGGTGCTTTTGCCAGAAACGATAGAAGCCTTATCTAAACTAAGTTATCCGGGAAACGTGAGACAACTCCAAAGTATTTGTCATTGGTTAACCGTAATGATTTCAGCGCCTGAGATTACAGTAGCTGACTTACCGAAGGACCTTACTTACCCGCCGACTATTGCAAAATCTCTTGCCCCATTATCCGTTGGAGGGGTGGTTATGAACTCCTTTTCAGAAGCGGATTCTCAAGTTCATCTAGCGCCAACGGGCACAATTAACTGGGAGCATCAATTAGGTGTTTTAGCCAAAAAAATGTTAGAAGATGGTCGTGAGAATGTATTTCAGGAGTTACTCAATAAGTTTGAAAAGTCGGTGATTGGAGCTGCCTTAGAAACCACCCGAGGTCGCAAGGTAGAAGCAGCAGAGCGTTTAGGTATTGGTCGCAATACCATCACTAGAAAACTACAAGAGCTTGGGATTGAATAGTATTATTTTCTGAGGCTGAGAATAACGGGGGCATGATCCGAGGGCTGCTCCCATTTTCTAGGGGCCTTGTCAACAAGACACGCAGTGCAAGCCTCTTTGAGAGCTTGAGAGACCATGACATGATCAATGCGCATACCTGCATTGCGACGAAAGCCCATCATTCGATAATCCCACCAACTAAATGATTTCGCTTCTTGATCAAATAAGCGAAAACTATCGATTAAGCCGAGATCTTGAAAGTCTTTAAAAAACGCGCGCTCTTCCGGAGATACTAAGTTTTGTCCTACCCATTTTGCAGGGTCATGCACATCTTCATCTTGAGGCGCGATATTAAAATCACCCATGAGGATTAAGCGCGGGTATTTTTGCAACTCAGAAACTAAAAACACTTTAAGAGCTGATAGCCACTGTAATTTGTACAAAAATTTCTCCGTACCAGGAGCCTGGCCATTGGGGAAATAAGCACAGATCACTCGAATGGGGGCAGTCTCTTTGAAATGTAGAGTGCTTGCAAGTAATCTTTTTTGGTCATCAATAAAATCGGGAAGATTAAGTTGAATATTTAAAAAAGCAGTATCTTGATCCTGATTGAGATGGGTTAGAGCGCTTTTACGCACGAGAATGGCAACACCATTATAGGTTTTTTGACCCATAAATAAACTTAAAAAACCTGTTTTTTCTAAATCTTCAATCGGAAATTTATCATCCGTCATTTTTAACTCTTGAAGGCCAATGAGATCAATTGGTTCAAGACGATCATCACAGGTTTTCAGCCACTGCAAAAGGTGGGGCAATCGAACTTTTAAAGAGTTGACATTCCATGAAGCGAAGCGGATGGCTGTCATAAAATTAAGAGATCACTTGAGTTAAAAGACCACCATGACGTAATAAAGCATCGATCTTTGGTGAACGACCACGGAAAGCAGCGAACGAATCGGCGGCAGATCTGCTTCCCCCGACCTCTAAAATTTGCTGTCGATAATGGATGCCCACATCAGGATTAAGAATCGATCCAAATTGAGGAGCTTGTTCTTCAAAGGCAGCAA
>CANFUO010000006.1 GCA_947450225.1 Burkholderiaceae bacterium
CGCTAGTCGGTTGCCTCGCTGCATTTCAAAATTTGCTAGAGTAACTAATTCGTCTATTCGAAGATTTGATTCACGACTAGGGTAATCGAATACAACTTTTCTCATATTATCAAGAGCGTCTTTAGAGTTTCCTAAAATACCATCGGCATAAGCACGGCGATAGAAGAAGTTATTCAGAATTTCAGCATCTGTTGAATTCGGGACTGGGAGAGCAAGAACTGCTTTTGCTTTTTCTAATTGTGATTGGTCTTGTTTGGTTTGTTCTAGAATTTTAAGGATGTCTTTAATATCACGCGGAGGGGCTTTGATATTTTCTATTTCGACATCTTCTTTGGATGTCTGGGCAAAGATGAGTGTTGACGTCAATGAACACGACATCAACAAATAAGCCGAAAAGATTATTTTAATCAATGCTGGCATAGACATATCCTCCCGAACCTATTTTTTTAAAAGTTATAATTAATACTACTACATAAATGATATTCATTATCCTGGACATTTAATGAGACTACTAGCCCTATTTCTTGCTCTAGTCGCAGTTTGATTGTGTGGAGGGGCGATCTTTTCAGCATTATTAAATGTATTGCTTTGTTGCTTATTTTATATTCCTGGGGTTATACATGCATGGGGATTTGTATCAGATTACAAGCAAAAAAAACAAACTGATAGGATTGTGCGTGCAATTAATCAAAAATGATGAATAAAGTCTAATATTTTGAATTATTGTGGGATTATGGATTCTAAGAGGTTTCAAACAATGAGCGTGTTATTAACGTCTTTTAATAAAGTTATTTAGAAACTATTTAACGTTGTTCAACAAAAAAGGAAAAATATGAACGAGCCTAAAAAAGGATTTATGAACTGGTGGATGAGAAATTCTCTTATTGGAAGTATGATTTCCTCGTTTTACGGATCTGATGAATGGATTACGAAGTCTCCCATTTTATCTGGGTTGATGAAAGCCTTTTTGATTTTTATAGGCTTAGTGCTTGCATATACCCTCTTTAATATTTTTTCTGAGGCTTAATCAAAAAGACTTGATCCGAATGAAGAGGAAGAGGAATACAAGCGTAAAAAATAAACTAGAAGTTTGAAGACTAATTTTTATGTGGAACTTTTTAATTTATATGGGGATAACAATGAATTTCATTTTACGTTTAGTCGGAGTGGTGTCTGTAATAAGTTTTGCAAATACGTCATTTGCTCAAGCCAGTGGAGAGATAAGAACCAATTATGTAAAGGCTTTTATTCCTAGCTGTGTAGAAAATCAAAAGGCAATGCCAGTAAATAAAGGGCTACCATTAAAAACAATTAATTCGTACTGTAAATGTTCGGCAGAAACTTCAGCAAATAGCTTGAGTAATAAGCAAATCGTTATGTTGGATAGTTTAGATGAAAAATCTCTTGCTAATAATGCATTATTTAATGGGGTGATGCAGAAAACAGCCGACTACTGTATGGCCAATTTTAATAAGTTTTAAATAGCATATGAGTCAATAGGGGCGAAAAGGGATAGTTTTTTCGCCCCATGGCTATAAAGACTTTATTCAACAGCCTTGACTATATCCTCAATAACCTTTTTCGCATCACCAAAGACCATCATGGTTTTATCCATGTAGAACAGAATCAAAGACTTAGAGAAAAAAATAAAAGAACCAAACTGCAATTGTTAAAAGAAAAAACATCCAATAATTAAAACCAGTGGGCCAAATTTGGGCCAGAACTAAAGATATCACAAAGCGGCAATCGATGTACATACTGGAGGAAATTAAATGTAGGCCATCCGGGTACTACCCCCCCACGGGGTAATGAAATTTTCTAAGCCTATAAAGCCGACCCTATACACCAAAAATAGAGAAAGAGGACCCGTATTCGGCTATGTACTAAGAAATACTCAAACGATTAGTGAAATGGAGATGTTATAAACTAATAACCATGAAAACCATATTAATCTTATTGAGCCTCTTCATATCGAGTGTTTCATTTGCGCAAAGTAATTGGCCTGAAAGGCCTCTAAAAATAATTGTTCCCTTTGCTCCGGGTGGCTCAACAGATGTAATTGCAAGAGTGATTGCGCAGGGTTTAACTTCAAAAATAGGGCAACCTGTCATTGTAGAAAATCGCCCAGGAGCAGGTGGTTCGATTGGGTTAGGTGCCGTTTCCTCTGCCCCGAACGATGGTTACACATTGTTGTTGTACACAAGTGCGATTAGCTCACAAAATTCTAATGAAACTCTTGATTTGGTTAGCCTAATTAGTGAATCACCTGAATACTTGATGGTATCCCCTTCTTTGGGAGTCGATAGTCTTGCAAAATTTATGGTTATGTATAAAAGCAACCCTAATAAAATCGTTTTCGGTTCTATAGATGGATATTCCTCTAGTTTCATAAATACAGTATTGCTCAGTAAATATTTGAATATTGAGCCTAAACAAGAAAAATATATGAGAGGTTTGGGTCCTATGATGGTAGATTTAATGTCAGGGAATAATATTCAGGCAGCATTTATACCTCTGGCGGCGGCACAAGCGATGGGAAAAAAACTTTTGCCCCTGTTATCTACCGCAAATGTTAGAAGCTCCCAAGTATTCTCTGATGTGCCAGCGATGAGCGAGCTGAGCTTAAAGGGTTTTAGTAATTGGACAGGCTTGTTAGCTCCAAGAGGCATGATGCAAGAAAAGAAAAATATATTAAGAAATGCTTTGAGAGCTGTTATGTCTGACCCTAATCTAATTGATAGATTCAATTCAATGGGCCAAGATATCATAAGCTTAGATGAACTGCAATCATATAAATATATATTTTCTCAGCGCTTATTTTTAACCAGTAACGATTTCCCAACTTCAATGACTAGCATTAATGTGCCAATACAGTCGACAGATATTAAGATTAATAATCAAGCAAATACCGCCATTGAAAACGAACGAAAGAAATTAGAAGAAGAAAAAATTCAGATGGCTGAAGAGCGAACTAAATTAGATGAGGAGCGAGCGAAGCTAGAAGAAGAAAGAATTCGTTTAAATGATGCGAAAACAAAAAAGATAAATACCCCCTCGCCACAAGTTCAAAATTCCAATGCTCAGAAGCGCCAAAAATGTATCCAGTTAGGTTTAGCGCCAGGGTCCGCTGATTTTCAGCAGTGTATGAATTAATCTTAGTGACAACCGATGTTCATACTGGAGGAAATTAAATGCAGGCCATCCGGGTACTACCCCCCCCTACGGGGTAATGATTTTTCTAGACCTATAAAGCCGACCCCCATACCCTAAAACCACGGAAAGAGGACCCATATACTCGGCTATGCACTAAGAAATGCTCAAATGATTCCTGAAAAATGGTTGTTATAGTCTAATGATTATGAAAGCCATATTAATCATTTTTAGCCTGTTTATATTTGGAATTTCTTATGCACAGGGTAATTCGCCTGCTTGTAGTGGGGACTATTCAGGTCCTTGTTTTGCAGTCCGAGAGTATCCTGATGGAGATAAATATGTTGGGGAATTTATTAATGGCAAAAAGGATGGGCAAGGAACTTATACATTTGCTGATGGAAGAAAATACGTAGGGCA
Source organism: Burkholderiaceae bacterium (assembly GCA_947450225.1). GTDB lineage: Bacteria > Pseudomonadota > Gammaproteobacteria > Burkholderiales > Burkholderiaceae > Polynucleobacter. Next base: position 3,571 of record CANFUO010000006.1, read on the forward strand.
ATGGAAAGATGGCAAAAATGATGGTCAAGGAACTTTTACTCATGCTAGTGGGGATAAATACGTCGGGCAATTTAAAGATAGCCAATATAGTGGTATGGGAACCTATACATTTGCTGATGGAGATAAATACATTGGAGAATTTATTAATGGCAAACAAAATGGTCAAGGTGTTTTATACAACACTAATGGAGCTATTCTTCAAAAGGGATTATGGAGAGATGGTGTGTTTGTTCAAGCGCAAACTCCACCCCAGAGTAATTTATCGCCCTGTAATGAATACTACTATTCAGGTACTTGTTTTCAGGTCCGTGAGTACGATAATGGACAATACGTTGGGCAGTTAAAAGATGGCTTAAGAAATGGACAAGGAGCCTATACATTTGCTAGTGGGAATAAATACGTGGGGCAATTTAAAGATAACAAATTTACTGGGCAAGGAACCTATACATTTGCTGATGGAAGAAAATACGTAGGGCAATGGAAAGATGATAAATATGATGGATGGGGCACTTTATACTATGCCAACGGAGCGATTTATAAAGCAGCATTATGGAGAGATGACAATCTCGTATATTCAATAAGTCCCCCTGTAGTTTCTGAAGAGCCTGTAATTCCTAAACCCCCTGAAGTTCCTAAACCACCTGTCAATAACGCACAAGATATCAAACGTCAAAAATGTATCCGGTTGGGATTAGCACCCGGTTCAGCAGATTTTCAGCAGTGTATGAATTAATCTTAGCGGCAACCGATGTTCATACTGGAAGAAATTAAATGCAGGCCATCCGGGTACTACCCCCCCCTACGGGGTAATATTTTTTATGTATATAAAGCTGACCCGTATACCCTAAAACCACGGAAAGAGGACCCATATTCTGCTATGTACTAAGAAATACTCAAACGATTAGTGAAATGGAGATGTTATAAACTAATAACCATGAAAACCATATTAATCTTTTTGAGTCTGTTTATATCTTGTAGTTCATTTGGACAGAGTAATTTACCACCCTGTAATGGCAACTTCTCAGGACCTTGTTTTGGAGCCTATACATTTGCTAGTGGGAATGAGTATGTCGGGCAATGGAAAGATGACAAATTTCATGGTCTAGGAACTTCTACATTTGCTGGTGGGGAGAAATTCGTGGGGCAATATATAGATGGCAAAAGAAATGGATTTGGTACTTATTACTATGCCAACGGCTCGATTAGACAACAAGGATTATGGAGTGATGACTGGTTTGTTCAAGCTCAAACTACTCCTCCACCTGTCATTCCTAAACCACCAGTACCCGTAAGTAATCCACAAGATATCAAACGTCAGAAATGTATCCGCTTGGGGCTTGCGCCTAACTCAGCTGATTTTCAGCAATGTATGAATTAAACCAAAAGGAAAATATTTAAAAACGGAGTTTTAAGATGAAAAAAACAGGTATAAAAGTACTTCTTATTGGATCTGTGTATTTCAGTATTCAAAATTTAAGTTTTGCTGTTAATTTTCCCCAAGAATTAGTGGGAACTTGGGGCCCAGCACAAAGTACGTGGGGTAAAGGTGCTGATGGAAAACCAACTAGATGCGATTCAAGTTATGCTACGGGTAATAACCCTGATATTTTCAAAAGCATTTTCTCGAATGGTAAATTAGTATCAGGAATGTTCTCAGCTGAACAATGCCAATTAAAAAGAATTGATAAGCTAATTGCGGGCCTTGGTGGAATGTATACCGGGTATTCTGCGATTTTAAGTTGTGAAGTTGAGGCCTCTATAAAAGAAACATTACCTTTAATTTATTGGGGAGGTGATAGGCCTTCCATAGATTTTGGTGGCGAGAAACTTTATAAATGTAAGTCTACCCCGTAGCGCCATAGCCTAGAAGTGGCATTCCACAATCCTTGGTGGAGCAGATTTAGGACTTTTAAATTTGGGTGGGCTGTTACCCCTTAAGTATCAAGGGGTTTTTCGTTATTCAACAGCCTTGACCATATCCTCAATAACCTTTTTCGCATCACCAAAGACCATCATGGTTTTATCCATGTAGAACAGATCATTATCTAAACCAGCATAACCAGAGGCCATTGAGCGCTTGTTCACAATCACAGTTTTGGCTTTATAGGCTTCTAGGATTGGCATACCAAAAATAGGACTTCCAGGCGTTCTTGCCGCAGGATTTACAACGTCATTTGCCCCAAGAATAAGCACTACATCAGCTTGAGCAAATTCGTTATTAATATCTTCCATCTCAAAAACCTGATCATAAGGAACTTCAGCCTCAGCTAACAATACATTCATGTGGCCAGGCATACGACCCGCCACAGGATGGATCGCATATTTAACATTAACGCCTTTGTGAATTAATTTTTCAGTAAGTTCTTTGAGAGAGTGCTGAGCACGTGCAACGGCAAGACCATATCCAGGAACAATGATTAATGTTTCAGCATTGCCCATGAGGAATGCTGCGTCATCTGCAGATCCGCTTTTGACAGGCCGTTGAGCTTGAGCTCCTGCAACTGCAGCAGTCGCAGTATCACCACCAAAGCCACCTAAGATCACATTAAAGAATGAACGATTCATGGCTTTACACATAATGTAAGACAGAATCGCGCCTGAAGAACCAACTAAAGATCCCGCCACAATCAACATCGAATTATTTAAAGAGAACCCAATACCTGCTGCAGCCCAACCAGAGTAGGAGTTCAACATGGAGACCACGACTGGCATATCAGCACCACCGATAGGAATGATGATGAGAACACCCAATACAAAAGCAATACCTAGCATGATTAAAAAGGGTGTCCAAGCAGGTGTTGATCCTCCATCAACAGCAAAATAAATACCACAACCAATCATCACAATGGCAAGGATGAGGTTGATTAAATGCTGACCTTTAAATGTGACTGGAGCGCCTTGGAAAAATCTAAATTTATATTTACCAGAAAGTTTTCCAAAAGCAATCACTGAGCCCGAGAAAGTAATTGCACCAATAAATGTTCCAATAAAGAGTTCAATACGATTACCAAAAGGTAATGCTTGACCCTTTTCGACAATATTAAAGGCGTGTGGTTCTGATACGGCGGCAATGGCAATACAAACCGCAGCAAGACCAATCATGCTATGCATAAAGGCAACAAGTTCAGGCATTTTTGTCATTTCGACACGCTTTGCCATGATTGCACCAAGACCACCACCAAGTACTAAGCCACCTAAAACATAGAGCATTCCAGTGCCGATGGAATCATTGGCTAATTTACTAATCAGACCGACAGTTGTAAAAACCGCAATCGCCATACCCGTCATACCAAATATATTGCCACGGATGGAAGAGGTAGGGTGTGACAAGCCTTTTAAAGCCTGAATAAAAAATACCGAAGCGATAAGATACAACAGGGTAATCAAATCCATACTCATGCTGATTCTCCTGGCTTAACTTTTTTCTCTTTTTTCTTAAACATTTCTAGCATACGTTTGGTTACTAAAAACCCACCGAAGATATTGACTGCAGCAAGTGCCACCGCCATGGTTCCCATGAACTTACCTAAAGGCCCCTCTGTTAATGCCGCCGCAAGCATTGCACCAACCACAATAATGGCGGAGATTGCATTTGTCACAGCCATTAAAGGCGTGTGTAATGCTGGTGTGACTGTCCAAACAACGTGATAGCCAACGTAAATAGCTAAAACAAAAATAATAAGGTTGTAAATACCGTGACTGATTTCCATAAAGTTCCTAATTAAGCGTTGGTTCGAATAACCTTGCCGTTTTCACACATCAGGCAAGCCGTGACAATATCGTCGTCTGTTGGGATAGCAAGCGCGCCTTCTTTTGTGACGACCAGCTTCATAAAGTCCAAAATATTACGTGCATACAAGGCAGAGGCATCAGCCGCAACCATCGCCGGTAAGTTACTAAGTCCAATGATGGTGACACCATGTTTGACGACTGTGACATCTGCTTCGGTGAGGGGGCAATTACCTGAGCCGTTTTCACCCTTACCAGCGGCCAAGTCAACAATGACAGACCCAGGCTTCATTTGTGCCACTGTTTCAGCCGATAACAACATAGGGGCTTTGCGTCCTGGGATTAAAGCCGTTGTGATGACGATATCGGCTTGCTTAGCCCTTTCAGCAACCAATAAAGCTTGTCTTTGCATCCAAGTGGCTGGCATTGGTCGGGCATAACCCCCAACACCTTGAGCAATTTCTTTTTCTTCTTCCGTTTCAAAAGGAACGTCGACAAACTTGGCACCTAAAGACTCAATTTGCTCTTTGGCTGCAGGTCGAACATCAGATGCTTCAATGACAGATCCTAAACGTTTTGCGGTGGCAATGGCTTGCAAACCGGCAACACCAGCTCCCAAAATAAGCACACGGGCCGCTTTTACAGTTCCTGCTGCGGTCATTAACATCGGCATAAAGCGTTGATAAGCGTTAGCTGACATCATTACTGCCTTATAGCCAGCAATATTGGCTTGGGAGGACAGAACGTCCATACTTTGAGCGCGCGTAGTTCGTGGTGCAGCCTCTAAAGCAAAAGCGGTGATACCGGCAGTTGCCATTGCAGAAATCATTGCATTATCAAATGGATCGAGCATGCCGATGACGACGGTTCCTGATTTGATTTGGGCTAATTCTGCATCTGAAGGGGCTCTTACTTTGAGCACCATTTCGCAATCAAATGCCTGTGCACTTGAACCGATAGTCGCTCCTACAGCCACATAAGCACTATCTGGAACACTGGCATTGACACCTGCATTTGCCTCAACTAAGACACTATGACCTGCGGCTATATATTTTTTTACTGTCTCAGGAGTAGCTGCAACTCTAAACTCTCCTGCTTTGGTTTCTAAAGGCACACCAATACGCATGCTATTCCCCGATATTTAAAATAAATTCGTATAAGTTTAAGGCAAAACCATGATCAAGCATTTGTTCGCCCAATATAAGGAATCAATCATACAATATTGGAGTGATGAACGCTTATTTTGAACAACTTATGCAATGCAAAGATCCATCCATAGCCCACGGTGCGAAAGTGGTGGTCGGTATGTCTGGAGGCGTGGACTCGTCGGTTGCAGCGTGGATCTTGAAGCAACAGGGATATGAAGTAATCGGTCTTTTTATGAAAAACTGGGAGGACGATGATGACTCAGAGTATTGTTCTACCCGTCAAGATTGGATCGATGTAGTCTCAGTCGCTGATTTAATTGGCATTGATGTAGAGGCAGTTAACTTCGCAAATGAATACAAAGATCGTGTTTTTGCGGACTTTTTAAGGGAATATTCAGCAGGAAGAACCCCAAACCCTGATGTTTTATGTAATGCCGAAATTAAATTTAAAGCTTTTTTGGATCATGCCATGCATTTGGGGGCTGCGGCAATTGCAACGGGACACTATGCAAGGGTCCGCCGAAATGATACAGGGGTGCAGTTATTAAAGGCGCTTGATTTAACTAAAGATCAGAGCTATTTTTTACATAGACTTAATCAGGCTCAGTTAAGTAAAGTATTGTTCCCGTTAGGTGAGATACCCAAAACTCTAGTTAGGCAGATTGCTCAAGACATTGGCCTACCCAATGCAAAGAAAAAAGATTCGACTGGGATTTGCTTTATTGGCGAGAGGCCGTTTAGGGAGTTTTTAGGGACCTATTTACCCACAAAGCCTGGTGTGATGCAAACCCCGGATGGGCAATCTCTAGGAGAACATATTGGTTTGGCTTTTTATACGATTGGTCAAAGAAAAGGAATTGGTATCGGTGGCAGTCAAGATAGTACCGGAGATGCTTGGTATGTGGCTGGTAAAGATATGGAGCGCAATGTACTCATTGTTGTGCAAGGTCATGACCATCCCTTGTTGCAATCGGCCACATTAAAAGCCCAGGATACATCTTGGATTGCCGGAACAATCCCGTTAATAAATAAGAACTATGCAGCTAAAACACGTTATCGGCAAGCTGACGCCGCTTGTCTGCTGAGCGCTAATGATCAGCAGATCGATGACGGAAAATTTCAGCTACATTTTGAAGAAAAACAGTGGGCCATTACACCTGGACAGTCTGCCGTGCTGTACGACGGAGATATCTGCCTAGGTGGTGGGATTATTGCCTCAATTTAGACTGGGTGAGGCGTTTCTTTAAAAGAAGATCTTTGACTTACTTTTTCGTAAAAAGCAGCTAAATTAGGATATTCATCACGCCATTTGATTTCTGGATAACGAAACGATAAATAGCCACAAACACATCCGACGGCAATATCAGCAAGACAAAACTGATTGTTATAGCACCAAGCGTTTGTTCCAAGACCCTCAGATATGGCTTTTAGACCAGTATTGATTTTATCGAGCTGACGATTGATCCATTCCTGACTAACATGTTCACCTCGAGGAGCCCAGGTTCTTTCAACGCGAATTAGAACTGCGGCATCTAAAATACCATCACAAAGAGCTTCCCAAGTCTTGACAGCCGCCTTATCTTTTCCTGATGATGGAATTAAATGGCCAACAGGGCTTAATGTGTCGGCATACTCAACAATCACCCGTGAGTCAAACATGACGCCGCCGTCCTCCATTACAAGGGCAGGAACCTTACCCAATGGGTTCAATTCAGGCATTTTAGTCACTGGACTCCATACGTCTTCGAGGACTAATTCAATATCAATTTTCTTTTCTAAAAAAGCTACTCGAGCTTTTCGCACAAATGGGCTTGCATGTGAACCAATTAATTTCATAATGACTTCCTGTAAAAAAAGCTGATACCTCTATGATAAAGAATAAAATATAGGTTATAACTTAACCATAATCAAATACTGTGACAAATACATTATCCACACTCTCTGCACTTTCCCCGATCGATGGGCGTTACGCGTCTAAGACGGATGCTCTAAGGCCTTGGTTATCAGAGGCTGCTTTTATGCACCATCGAGTAAAAGTCGAAGTTCATTGGTTAATTGCCCTTTCTCGAGCAAATCTTGAAGATATCCCAAGTTTTAGTAGTCAGGCGGAAAACAAACTGCTGCAGCTAGTAGAAAACTTCAATGAAAGTCATGCGCAGCGGATAAAAGATATCGAAGCGGTGACGAATCATGATGTAAAAGCGGTTGAATACTGGTTAAAAGAGCAAGTCAAAGGGGACGTGGAACTCGAAACAGCCAGTGAGTTTATTCATTTTGCTTGTACTTCTGAAGATATTAACAATACCTCTCATGGCATGATGCTCACGGGAGCGGTAAAAGAAGTGATGTTACCTAAGCTAGAGGAGTTGTTCAAAACCTTAAAAGACTTGGCAATTGTGAATGCACAAGTTCCTATGCTTTCAAGAACGCATGGCCAACCTGCTTCACCAACCACTTTGGGTAAGGAAATGGCCAATATCGCCAAACGTTTAGAGCGAGCCATACACAACATTCAGAAAGTTCGCATGAGTGGCAAGATGAATGGTGCTGTTGGTAACTACAACGCGCATATTTCTGCCTATCCCCAGTTTGATTGGGAGTCTTTTTCAAAAAAGGTCGTAGAAGAGCGACTTGGACTTGAATTTAATCCTTACACCATCCAAATTGAGCCACATGATGCAATGGCTGAGTTATTTGATGCTTTTGCAAGGGCAAATACGATTCTCTTGGATATGAATCGAGATATTTGGGGATATATTGCCTGGGGTTACTTTAAGCAAAAAACAAAAGAAGGCGAAATCGGTTCGTCGACAATGCCTCACAAGGTAAACCCAATTGATTTTGAAAACTCTGAGGGTAATCTGGGTATCGCTAACGCATTGCTGCGTCATCTCTCAGACAAGTTACCTATTTCGCGTTGGCAAAGAGATCTTACTGACTCCACAGTCTTGCGTAATCTTGGCAATGCATTAGGACACACTTTATTAGCTTACGACAGCGCTCTTAAAGGCTTAAGAAAATTAGAGACCAACCCCGCTCGTTTAGAAGAAGATTTAAATGCTTGTTGGGAAGTATTAGCAGAACCTATTCAAACTGTGATGCGTCGTTATCAAGTACCAAACCCCTATGAGCAATTAAAAGAATTAACAAGAGGTAAGGCTATTACGAAAGAAGGTATACAAGCCTTTATCTTGGGCTTAGATATTCCGCAAGAAGCTAAAGATTATTTGCTTGCTTTAACACCGAGTAATTATGTTGGGAAGGCTGTTGAATTAACGCTAAGACTGAAGTCCAATTAAATTGTTGATGTAAAACAATGCAAAAAAACGCGAAAGCTATTTCAGGCTTGTTTTTATTGGTAATCGTTATATACCAATGCATCTGGCATTTAGCACTCCCTATCGTCTTATTGCGATTATGGTGGAAGGGGCGTAAAGAGCCTCATTACCGAAAAAATATTCTAGAACGACTCGGTTTTTATCCCAAAAGAGATTTTAAAGATGCCATTTGGATACACGCCGTATCCGTTGGAGAAACAAGAGCATCAGTACAGATTATTGAGCAGCTCATTGCCAAAGGTTATCGCGTATTGCTCACGCATACGACCCCTACAGGACGTAAAACAGGGGCGGAGTTATTTAAAAAGAATATAGCTCAAGGGCAAGTGTTGCAAACCTATATCCCTTACGACTTTTGTTGGCCTATTGGCCGTTTTTTGCGCCACTTTAAGCCTAAGAAGGGTTTAATGATGGAGACAGAGATTTGGCCAAGCATCTTATTTTTTGCCAGGAAAAAAGTGCCCATTTATTTAATCAATGGGCGCCTTTCATTAAAAAGTAGTTTAAGTTTCGCCAAATTTGGTGGTTTAAGTAAGACTTTATTTGGATTATTTGAAAAAGTGCTAGCTCAGACACAAAGTGATGCAGAGCATTACCAATTATTCGATGTGCAAAATTGCCAGGTAACTGGGAATTTGAAATTTGATGTTCTGCTTGCGCCTGAGCAAATACAGCAAGGGCAGAGATGGAAAGCCAAACTCAAGTATCGCCAAGTAATTTGTTTGGCGAGCAGTAGAGAAGGGGAAGAAAAAATAGTCATTCAAGCGTGGCAACAACTCAAGACAACCCCCAAACCAATCTTGTTAATCGTACCTCGTCACCTAACTAGGCTTGTCGATATTGAAAAATTACTCCATCAAGAAAATATCACTTATGGCAAGCGAAGCCAGGTAGGCATATCTGACTTGATAGATGAAGATATTTTCATTGGGGACACCATGGGAGAGATGGGTATTTATTTATCCGTGGCGGACTATGTGATTATGGGGGGGACTTTGATGGGAACAGGAGGGCAAAACCTCATAGAACCTATCTCAATAGGTAAGCCAGTTATTTTGGGGCCTTCAACCTACAATTTTAAAGATATTAGTCTAGCAGCCGTAGCTGCTGGAATAGCCACGCAAATGAAGCAAAGTAATCCGGAGCAATTAGTCATTGAACTTCATCGTCATATGGCGCAGCTTTTCCATGACCCGCAGAGGATTGATGCCATGTCAATGTTATGTGCTGACTATGCCCAGCAACACAAAGGGGCCACGCAAAAAACCATGCAGTATTTAGAGATGAATTAATGTGCAGAGTTTATTAAATACCAGGCTTTCTTCACAAAGTTCTATCTCATGCTATATTTTTCATATTCATTGAAGGAATCAACATGCATATAACAATTATTGGGGCAGGTATTGGTGGACTCACTATGGCGCTTGCTGCGCATCACTCAGGGATCTCGTGTGATGTCTATGAATCAGTCCCTGAAATTAAGCCTATCGGAGTTGGTATTAATATTTTGCCGCATGCAAGTAGATTCTTGTGTGAATCATTAGGCTTAGAAGAAGAGCTTTCCAAAAAAGGTGTTCTCACTAAAGAAGCGATTTTCTTCAACCGCTTTGGTCAAAAAATTTATGCTGAACCATCGGGAAGATCCGCAGGTTATGCTTGGCCACAATTTTCGATTCATCGTGGTGACTTGCAAATGGTATTGCTCGACGCTTTTTTACAACGTGTTGGAAAAGAGCATTTGCATTTAGGTATGGATTGCACACGTGTTGATGAAGCGAAGGGTATTGCTTATTTCAAAAAAGCACGATCAGACGATACTACTGAAACCACAGTGCAAGCCGATGCTGTAATCGCCTGTGATGGGGTGCACTCCATCATACGTAAACAACTCCACCCGAATGAAGGAAAACCTTTATATTCTGGCGTAAATATGTGGCGAGGCGTTACAGTGTGGAAACCATTCTTATCCGAGGCAAGTATGGTTCGTGCAGGATGGTTAACGCAAGGTAAGATGGTGATTTATCCAATACGAAACAATGTTGATGGACAAGGTAGTCAGTTAATTAATTGGGTTGCAGAATTAGAAACACCTAACCATTTGGAAAGAGACTGGAATAAGCAGGGTCGCCTTGAGGATTTTATTGGCGCCTTTGAAGATTGGCATTTCGACTGGTTAGACGTACCTGCATTGATTCGTGGCGCACAATCTATTCTAGAGTTTCCGATGATTGATCAAGACCCATTGCCATTTTGGAGTAGAGGAAAAGTGACCCTATTGGGAGATGCTGCCCATCCAATGTACCCAAGAGGATCCAATGGTGCGGGACAATCTATTCTAGATGCGCAATCATTGGCCATGTTTCTTACGCAAGAACGCGATATTGAAACGGCCCTCAAAAAATATGAGGACATCCGATTAGAGGCAACCGGTAATGTAGTGCGTATGAATAGAGTCAATCCCCCAGATGCGATATTAAGGGAAGTGTGGGAGCGATCAGAAGATAAGCCATTTGACCAAATTGAAGACATTATTTCTCATGAAGAAATGGAAGCAATCACGCAGCGGTATAAAACTGTTGCTGGGTATGACAAAAAAACAGTTGCGGCCAATTAAAAATGAAAACTCAACTACTTAAACTCATTTGCTTGCTAAGCCTTGGTTTTGTTCAATATGTTTTTGGACAAAATGCCCCCATTCAAAACGGAGCTCCCATCAAGTTGATTGTGCCTTTCACCCCAGGAACTGGTCCTGACACGATTGCTCGGGCCGTAGCTCCAAAGTTATCTGAAAAAATGGGTCAGCCTGTGATTGTTGATAATCGTGCTGGCGCATCAGGGAATATAGGAACTGAAGCAGCAGTAAGAGCAAAGCCAGACGGTACAACCTTATTAGTAACCGTCAATACCATTGTGATGAACCGTTCACTCTATCCCAAGGCTACATTTGATCCATTAACAGATTTATCGCCGATGACTCTAGCCGCTTACGGCGATTTAGTATTAGTTGTGCCGGCGAGTTCCCCTTATAAGAATAGTAATGAGTTTATTGCCGCCGCAAAATCAGCTCCTGATAAATTGACCTATGCATCGCCAGGTATAGGTACACCTCATCACTTAGGAATGGAAGCGCTCAAACACATTACGGGTATCAATATTTTGCATGTACCATATCGAGGCACTGCTCCAGCCGTGACAGATTTACTTGGCGGTCAAGTAGACGCGATGTTCTTACCAGTCCATGTATCAATGGGACATATTAAAGCGGGTAAATTAAGGGCTTTGGGAATTGGCGCAAAAAAACGTAATCCAATTGCAAGTCAGATACCTACATTTACAGAGTTAAAAATTGGTGAAATCGATGTTTCGATGTGGTTTGGAATGATGGCTCCCAAAGGCCTTCCTGTGGAGGATTTCAATCGTCTGAGCAATGCTATTCGGGAAGTACTAATGGATCCTGAGATAAAAACAATTTTCGCAGCACAAGGATTGGAGCCTGCCACAAGTAGCGCACAAGCATTTAAAGACATTGTAGAAAAAGATGCGCAACGCTGGGCGAAGATTATTAAAGATCAAGGAATCAGCGCTGAATAAACTCTATGAAAGAGTAGAGTTTATTCTTAATTTAGACCTTTGCCCCATAGTTTGGGTCATCAGCTTTTGGTTCATCTTTATCGGGCGTATTCTCCTGTTTAAGTAAATCTTCCCTTGTTACACCGAGCCACATGGCAATCGCTGCAGCTACGAATACAGAAGAGTAGATACCAAACAAGATGCCGATTGTTAGAGCAACAGCAAAATAATGCAGGGTTGCACCACCCAACAGTAACATGGCTAGAACCATCATTTGAGTACTGCCGTGAGTGATGATAGTACGACTTATGGTGCTAGTGATAGCGCTATCGATAATATCTGGAGTGTTGAGTTTACGAAAACGACGGAAATTCTCTCGAATACGATCAAAAATAACAACAGACTCATTGACCGAATAACCCAATACAGCAAGAACAGCAGCAAGAACTGAGAGTGAAAACTCCCATTGGAAAAATGCAAAAAATCCTAAAATGATTACGACATCATGAAGGTTAGCAATAATACCTGCAAGAGCAAATTTCCATTCAAAGCGGATCGAGAGATAGATCACAATACCAATGACAACAAATAGTAATGCTTTGATACCTCCGTATAAAAGTTCTTCCCCAACTTGCGGACCAACATATTCAACGCGTTGGAGTTTAACTTGGGGATGTGATTCTTGTAATTTACTAAAAACCTTTTTACTTTGATCTGAAGAGGACATCAACGTACCATCCGCATTTTTAATTAGTGGCAAACGAATCATGACGTCTTTTGAACTTCCAAAGTTTTGGACATTCACTTCGCCGTAACCCATACTTGCCACTTCATTTCTGATGGGCTCAAGATCTGCAGATTGTTCATACTGAACTTCAATCACCGTCCCGCCAGTAAATTCGATAGAGAGATTCAGGCCTTTTTGCCACAAGAAAAAAACCGCAGCCAAAAAGGTAAGTAAAGATATAGCATTCAAAATTAATGCATAACGCATAAAGGGAATATCTTTTTGGATACGGAAAAATTCCATTTTTTTACCCTATAGAAACTGATTGAAGTTTTTTCTTTGAGCCGTACCAAAGATTGACTAGACCACGAGAGAAGAAGACGGCAGAAAACATCGAAGTCAAAATGCCCAAACAATGCACAATTGCAAAACCTTTAATGGGGCCAGATCCAAAAGCAAGAAGAGCCAAGCCCGCAATTAAAGTCGTCACATTAGAGTCAAAAATAGTAGCCCAGGCTTTTTCGAAGCCAGTTGCAATCGCTAATTGAGGTGCAGTACCCCCACGAAGCTCTTCTCGAATACGTTCATTAATTAAGACATTGGAATCAATGGCCATACCAAGAGCAAGAGCCATCGCAGCGATACCAGGCAAACTCAGAGTTGCTTGGAGCATCGATAAAACAGCAATTAAGAGCAAAAGATTGACAGCAAGCGCAACTACAGAAAATAAACCAAACAGCATGTAATAGGCCAGCATAAATATTGCGATAGCGATAAAACCATAAAGTAAAGACTTAAAGCCTTTTTCAATATTTTCTGCACCAAGACTTGGTCCAATGGTACGTTCTTCAATAATTTCCATCGGCGCAGCTAAAGAGCCTGCTCGTAATAATAAAGCGAGATCATTAGCACTTTGCGTGGTAGGTTGACCCGTAATTTGGAATTTTGAGCCGAACTCACCTTGGATCGTTGCGATCGTGAGTACTTCACCCTTACCTTTTTCAAAGAGGATCATACCCATTGGCTTTTGAAGATTTTCTCGCGTGATTTCTTGCATAGCGCGACCACCGGCAGCATCTAGGCTTAAATTAACAGAGGGGCGTTGATTTTGGTCAAAACCAGCGCTCGCATCCGTAATACGATCACCAGTAATGATGATCGATTTTTTAAATACCCCTTGACGATCACCAAACTTAAAGGCGTCCATCCCAACAGGAGGAGAGTCTTGCAAGCCAATATAGGGCTGTGTTGGATCGGCAAGTCTTGCTTCTAGAGTAGCCGTTCTACCGATAATATCTTTCGCCCTTGCAGTATCTTGCACACCCGGCAATTGAACGACAATTCTGTCATTACCTTGCTTTTGGATTACCGGTTCTTTGACTGCTAATTCATTGACCCGCTTGTTTAGCGTAATGATATTTTGTTTAAGAGCATTTTCTTGAGTGGCTTGAAGAGCTGCAGGTTTAAAAGTGCCTGTGATAATCGCAGACTCGACTAACTTTTCCGTTTTAAAGCTTAAATCAGGAATAGTTTCCAATAGAACTTCATTCGCCTTATTCGCCTCATCGACATTCGCAAATTTAATGACGAGTTGCCCTTTAGATTTATCAATACTTTGATAGCGAATCGATTTATCACGTAGGCGGCTGCGCGCATCACTAGCAAGGGCATTTAATTTTTTATCGACAGCGCCTTGCATATCAACCTTTAGCAAGAAGTACACGCCGCCTCTTAAATCTAAGCCCAGAGGCATCGGCAATGCATTAATGCTCGTCAAACTGTTAGGAGTATTAGAGACCAAAGATAACGCAACAATATAGTCGGGGTTGTTAATGTCAGGATTAATTTCCTTCTCAATAACATCTTTAGCTTTTAGTTGTGAATCAGTATCATTAAAGCGAATTCTCAATACACCTTCTGCACTTGACTCTTCAAAAGCGGTTTGATTTTTGAGAAGATCCGCTTTTAATAAAGCAGCATCGATTTTCTCATGAAGCTTTGTATCAATTTTAAGACTTGTTCTTGCTGGAGCAATTTGAATCGCTGGAACCTCACCAAAAAGATTGGGAACCGAATAAACGACTCCGATGAGTAAAGCAACACCAATAACAAGGTATTTCCAAAGAGGGTAGCGATTCATGCGTAGGCTTAAATAGATTTGAGAGTGTCTTTAGGAAGAACTGCCGCAATTGCTGATTTTTGCATTTTGACAGTTAAGTTAGGCGCTAATTCCACAGTAACATATTGGTCATTTAATTCAGTAATTTTCCCCAATAAGCCACTTGCTGTAGTTACTTCATCGCCTTTTGCGACAGACTCAATCATTGCTTTTAATTCTTTTTGGCGTTTCATTTGCGGTCTGATCATGACAAAGTACAGCACTGCAAACATACCGATCATCATTACGATAGAAGAAATACCGCTATCTCCTCCAGTTGCTCCACCAAACTGTGCATATGCATTGTTAATCCACATAGTAAATCCCTATAAGTTAATAAATCGTGTTGTAGTTAATTAAAGTAGATTTTAACGGACTTATGAAGTCGAGCCAGAAGAATGACCTAAAACATGCTCTAAGGTACCAATTTTGCGATCTTTTTCGAATTGTTGAACAAATTCGGAAAAGCGATTATGTTCTAGAGAAAGACGAATCTCAGCCATTAAATTCAAATAATAATGAATATTATGAATCGTATTCAGTTGGGCCCCAAGTATTTCATTGACCTTTTGCAAATGATGTAAATAAGCCCGACTAAAGTTTTTACAACAATAGCAAGAGCAGGAAGGATCAAGTGGACGTTCGTCATTTTTATAACTAGCGTTACGTAGTTTTAAATCACCAAATCGTGTAAAAAGCCAACCATTTCGGGCATTTCTGGTCGGCATCACACAATCAAACATATCAATACCCTGACCTACAGAAAATACCAAGTCTTCAGGAGTGCCAACACCCATTAAGTAGCGTGGTTTATCGGCGGGCAATTGATGCCCAATAAAATTTAAAATTCTTTCAAAGTCTGGTTTAGGCTCTCCGACCGATAAACCACCGATAGCAATTCCATCAAAACCCTGCTCAGATATCTTTTCTAGGGAGTAACTTCTTAGATTTTCAAACATACCCCCTTGAACAATACCAAATAGGGCATTGGTTTGATTAAGTTCACGAAAGCGCTGAATACTTCTTTCCCCCCACCTTAAAGAAAGCTCAAGGGATGTTTTTACAGTTTTTTCATCGGTCGGGACACCATTGGTTTCATAAGGAGTGCATTCATCAAACTGCATAGCGATATCACTATTGAGGATAGCTTGAATCTCCATGGAAACTTCAGGTGACATGAATAACTTATCGCCATTGACTGGTGAAGAAAAGGTAACTCCTTGTTCTGAAATTTTACGAAGAGCGCCTAAGCTAAATACTTGGAATCCTCCAGAATCAGTCAAGATTGGCAATTCCCAACCCATAAACCGATGAAGCCCCCCAAAGGTCTTGATGACGTCTAAGCCAGGTCTAAGCCATAAATGAAAAGTATTGCCCAAGATGATTTGAGCTTTAGACTCAGTCAGGTCTCTAGGAGTGAGTGCTTTTACAGTACCGTAGGTTCCTACAGGCATAAACATCGGCGTTTGTAACTCACCATGCGGTAAGACAAAGCTAGCTCGTCTAGCATGTGAATGCGAATCTTGATGACTAATCTTAAATTGCAGACGATTCTCACTCATGGGGAGCCCTTTCTAATAACATGGCATCACCATAACTAAAGAAACGATATTTGTTGTCAATCGCATGTTGATAAGTTTTCTTTATACAAGAAAACCCACTAAAAGCGCTGACGAGCATGAGGAGTGTAGATTTAGGCAAATGGAAGTTAGTAATAAGCGCATCGACAACTTGAAACTTGTAACCGGGAGTGATAAATAAATTAGTATCGCCATTATCGCCCATTGTGACTGCGGACTCTAAGGCGCGTAGAGATGTTGTGCCGACACAAATAATTCTTCTTTGATTAAGTTGTGCTTGCTCAATAGCAGCTCTTGTATTTGGCGGGATTGAATACCGCTCAT
Organism: Burkholderiaceae bacterium; assembly: GCA_947450225.1. Taxonomy (GTDB): domain Bacteria; phylum Pseudomonadota; class Gammaproteobacteria; order Burkholderiales; family Burkholderiaceae; genus Polynucleobacter. Next base: position 20,145 of record CANFUO010000006.1, read on the forward strand.
AATGCATTTGATGAGTAGATAGATCTTCATTGCGCACAGGTGAAAATGTACCAGAACCAACATGTAAAGTTAATTGCGCAATTTCCACACCTAGATTACGAAGCTCATTGAGTAGATCCTCATCAAAATGAAGTCCCGCAGTGGGCGCGGCAACAGCACCCAAATTGGTGGCATACACAGTTTGGTAACGATGTTGATCTTGCTCATCAGCAACATGTCGAATATAGGGTGGTAGAGGTAATTCACCAATTTTTTGTAGGGTATCTAAGGCATTGGATTTAAAGTCAAGTAGATAAAATGGTGAAGGCTCAAGAGATGTATTTTCAGCATTGGAGATGGTTTGCCGCTCAATAACAGTAACTTCTATAGGGTCGTTCTGGTTGCCCAAGAAGAGTGATGTATTCGGTAGAATTGCCTTAGAGGCTTTAATTTGGCATAAAACTTGAGTTTGACTGATGACCCGCTCTACCAAAACCTCAACTTTACCGCCTGTAGGCTTAAAGCCATGTATTCTTGCAGGGATCACTTTAGTATCATTAAAGATAAGTAAGTCGCCTTTTTTGAAAAGGTGAACAATGTCCTTAAAATAAGCATCTTGGAAGCTTGGATTTGATGAAATGTGGTCTTGATGAACGATGAGTAACCTGCTTGAGCTTCGACTAAGGAGTGGAAACTGAGCAATTAACTCATTGGGTAGTTCATAGTCAAAATCAGAGAGCTGCATAGATGAATTAACAGTAAATGAAATATTCTAAACGTAATACCTAAATTCCATGCCAGAAAGTAAATCCCCTTTATCTCGACTTGGGCTGACTAGTCCAGCAGCACTGGCGTTACATTTGCCTATTCGCTATGAAGATGAAACCTTATTAATCTCGATTGATCAAGCTAGTCGAGGATTAAGCCAGGATGCAGTGCAAACCCAAGGCAAGGTGATTGGGTGTGAGGTTAAATTTCGGCCACGCCGACAATTAGTTGTTTTAATCGCAGATCAAGACGCTGAATTAACACTTCGATTCTTAAATTTTTACCCTAGTCAACAAAAGCAAATGGCAGTCGGTAATTTTTTAAGAGTAAGAGGAGAAGTGAGGCAGGGATTTTTTGGGCCAGAAATGGTCCATCCCACGGTTAAACAGTTACTACCAGATACGCCTTTGCCACAACAATTAACACCGATTTATTCGACGATAGCGGGAGTTGGGCAGATTACTGTTCGAAAAGGAATAGAAAAGGGACTCAAAGAAGTTTCAGTCAAACAATTTTTAAAAGAAATCATTCCATTATCAAAAATAGAAAATCCTAAATATACTTTTTTAAAAGAATTACCAAGTCTAGAAGAGTCGATTTTTACCCTTCACTACCCAGATCCAATAATAGACAAGCAGTCCTTAATCGAGCGAACACATCCTGCGTGGAGAAGGGTTCAATTTGAGGAATTATTAGCGCAGCAATTGTCGCTGCAAAGAGCCCATATTGAAAGACAAAAGAGAAAATCTCCGCAGATGTCAAATCAATCTGGCGAATTAGTGAACCGGCTACTGAATATATTGCCGTTTACGCTCACTAAAGCACAACAAAAAGTATGGCGGGAAATAGCGAATGACTTAGAAAAATCATATCCCATGAATCGCTTATTGCAAGGAGATGTTGGCAGCGGCAAAACTGCCGTAGCCGCACTTGCTGCAGCCTATGCCATTGATCACGGCTATCAAGTTGCGTTAATGGCGCCAACCGAAATTTTGGCGGAACAGCACTTTCGGAAATTCACACCCTGGTTTTCCGAGTTAGGTATAGAAATCTGTTGGTTGACGGGTAGTCTTAAGGCAAAAGAAAAAAGAATCGCACAAGAAAAAATTATGAATGGCCAAGCACAACTTGCTATCGGTACGCATGCCTTGATTCAAGAAAATGTGGAATTTAAAAACTTAGGGCTTGCCATTATTGATGAACAACATCGTTTTGGAGTTAGACAAAGGTTGCAGTTTCATAGTCAACAAGGAGATGAAGCTATTTATGCCCATCAGTTAATGATGTCTGCAACACCAATACCAAGAACCTTAGCGATGACTTACTATGCTGACCTAGAAATCTCGGTGATTGATGAATTACCGCCAGGCAGAAAACCCATTCTGACAAAAACATTGAAAGACTCTAGAAGACCTGATGTGATACAAGGTATTCGCGCAGAATTACTCCAAGGAAGACAAGCATATTGGGTATGCCCGTTAATAGAAGAATCTGAAGTGTTGCAATTACAAACAGTAGTTGATACCCATCTGGTTTTAAAACAAGAGTTAACAGAATTTCAGGTAGGAATGATTCATGGCAAGATGTCTAGTGAGGATAAGTCAGCCATCATGAATGAATTTAAACAAGGCAATATTCAACTACTCGTAAGTACAACTGTAATCGAGGTTGGGGTTGATGTACCGAATGCAACATTAATGGTTATCGAACATGCCGAGCGATTTGGATATTCTCAAATACATCAATTACGTGGGCGAGTAGGAAGAGGAGAGGCTGAGTCCGTTTGTATTTTATTGTATGGGGAGCAATTATCTTTAGCTGCAAAAGAGAGGTTAAAGGTCCTAAGAGAAAATACAGATGGTTTTGTCATCGCAGAGCATGACTTATCCCTTAGAGGCCCTGGGGAATTATTGGGCGCTAAGCAATCTGGTGAGTCGATGTTAAGATTTGTTGACTTACAAAGAGACGCGTGGCTGGTCTCGTTAGTAAAAGATTTTGCCCATGATATATTAAATAAATCACCGCAATTAGCAGAACTTCATTTACAACGTTGGTTAGGATCTCGAGTTGACTACCTTAAGGCTTAAACATGACATTAACTGAACTTCGATACATAGTTGCCTTGGCCAAAGAGAAGCATTTTGGCCGTGCATCACAGCTATGCTTTGTGTCTCAGCCGACGCTTTCAGTGGCAGTGAAAAAACTAGAAGATGAATTAGGCGTGCAAATATTTCACCGTCATTCGGGTGAAATAACGCTAACTCCCCAGGGAAAAATATTAATAGAACAAGCGCATCGTGTGTTAGATGAAGCGAAGCAATTTTCAGACATGGCAAAAATTGGTGTAGACCCAATGAAAGGCTCTTTAAGATTAGGTACGATATACACAATTGCCCCTTATTTACTGCCGAGCCTCGTTCGCCAATCTAAAGAGCTTTTGCCTCATAGCCCATTATTTTTGTATGAAACGTTTACAGCCTCCATTTTGGAAATGCTCAAGTTAGATGACTTGGATTGCGCCATATTGGCTGAACCATTTAACACAAATGGTTTAGAGATTATTGAGTTATATGATGAGCCTTATCTAGTAACGGTGCCTAGTGCTCATGAATGGGCAAGTCGGGTTAAGATTGAACCGCATGAATTGGCATCCCAAAACATGTTGTTATTGGGAGCGGGACATTGTTTTAGGGATCATGTGTTGCAAGTCTGTCCAGAGCTCAATCGCTCGCCGTTTTTATTTGAAGAAGGACCAAAAAACTATGAAGGTTCTTCTTTAGAAACCATTAGACAGATGGTTATGGGGGGCATTGGTATCTCAGTCTTACCAAGAACAGCGGTATCAAAGAATAATTACAAAGAAGCCTTGGTCAAATATATACCTTTTGTAGAGCCAGAGCCTGTTAGAAGAGTTGTTCTAGCCTATCGTAAAGGGATTCTTCGCGCGCCAGCAGTAAAGGTACTTGCTCAGGCAATTCGGGGTTGTGAACTAATGGATGTGAAGTGGCTTTATTAAACAACAACATTAAAGAACGATTATTGCAATATGCGTATTTAGTACGTTTGCATAAACCGATTGGCACAGTCCTACTACTTTGGCCGACGTTATGGGCCTTATGGTTTGCGAGTCAAGGGCAGCCACCTTTGCTGCATGTCCTTATTTTTTCTGCAGGAACATTGTTAATGAGAAGTGCGGGTTGCGCTGTGAATGATTATGCTGATCGAGAATTTGATCGACATGTGAAACGAACCGAAAAAAGACCACTCACTTCAGGGCAAATCAGCGGCAAAGAGACATTAATGGTGGCAGGCATATTAGCTTTATTATCATTTGCACTAGTTCTACCACTGAATCGCTTAACTATTGAGTTATCGTTCGCTGCGTTGTTCATTGCAATTCTTTACCCGTTTACCAAGCGTTTTTTTTCAATGCCACAAGCCATTTTAGGAATAGCATTTGGATTTGGGATTCCAATGGCATACGCGGCTGAGTTAAATACCTTACCTTGGCAAGCATGGCTAATGTTGTTGGGAAATATTTTTTGGGCCATTGCCTATGACACTGCGTACGCCATGGTTGACCGAGATGATGACATAAGAATAGGAATTAAAACTTCGGCCATCACCTTCGGGAAATATGAAGTTACTGCTATTGTGATTTGCTATATCTTATTTCTAGGCATTATGGCCTTTTTGGCGATGTTAGAGAACTTAAATGCTTGGTTTTGGCTGGGTTGGGTTGTGGCAGCAATATGTGCTGTTTACCATTTCACATTAGTGAGGACACGAGATCGTATGAAATGTTTTGCTGCGTTTAACCATAATAATTGGTTGGGCGCAGCTTTATTTACTGGCGTTGCCTTAGCTTACTATTTTCAATAATTATTTATTGCCAAATTCGTCGCCCATTTCTTTAGCGCGAAGATTGGCGGCGTGAACAGCTTCTTCTAAAGCCTCACCCCAAGCTCTTTGCCTTAAAACCTCTAATGCTGCAAAGGTAGTGCCACCCTTAGAAGTCACCTTCTCCCTAAGGGTACTTGCAGACTCAGATGAGCTCAAAGCCAACTCACCTGCACCAATGACGGTTTGTGTGGCTAATAGTTGAGCTTGTTCTATGCTAAGTCCTAGTGCTTGCCCACTATTTGTGAGATGTTCAATCATGGCAAAAACGTAAGCAGGCCCGCTTCCAGAAATTGCGGTAACCGCATCTAAAAGAGATTCCTTAGAGACCCAAATGGATGCCCCGATTGATTTACAAACTATGTTAATCAGATCGATATCTTGTTGATTAACATGTTGGCCAGCAAATAAACCCGTTATTCCCTTTTGGATCAGTGCAGGGGTATTAGGCATCGCACGTACAATCCGAGAATGTCCCAATTGCTTAGCAATATCTGTAATTCTGACGCCGGCCACAATACTTAGCGTCAATAACTTTGGCTCCGTTAAATGCGAAATACTATTTTTGAGTTGCAAAATCGCCTCTAAGAGCTGTTGAGGTTTGACGCACAGCACAAGTAGTTGTGATACTTCAAGAAAGTTTCCACACTGAGACAAGTCAGTCGCTGTGCGAATGTTGAATTGTTCAGTTAAGTGATTTCGAGCGGTTGGAAGAGGATCAATAGCTAACAAATTTTGCGGCTCAAACCCTTGCTTGATTAGGCCACTAATAATGGCGCTTGCCATATTGCCGCCACCTAAAAATGCAATTTTAATTTGGTTAGTTGGAATCATTCTTCTTCTAATGTTTCTGGAGGTTCCTCAGTATTTCGTGCGCCAAAAATAGCAGTACCAATTCGTACCATCGTACTCCCAGAACGAATGGCTGGTTCGAGATCATCAGACATACCTAGAGATAGAGTGTCAAACTTATTTTTGAATTGATGTCTTTTGAGATGTTTTTGGATTTCTAAAAAAAGATGATGAAAATCTTTCATGGATTGCAAGGATGCGCCTGGCTCAGGAATAGCCATTAAACCCCGAAGTGATAAATTAGGTAATTCAACAATATCTAAGCAAACTAATAAGGCTTCCCTAGGTGAAACACCACTTTTGGTAGATTCCCCTGAAATGTTGACTTGTAAACAAATATTTAAATCTGGTAAATCACGAGGCCTTTGCTCTGAAAGGCGTTGCGCAATTTTTAAGCGATCGACACTTTGAACCCAGTCAAATGATTCCGCGATGAAACGTGTTTTATTACTTTGAATGGGGCCAATAAAATGCCAAATGAGATTTTTGCGTATGTCTTGCAAAGCCTCAATCTTATCGACACCTTCTTGGACATAATTTTCAGCAAATTGCAATTGACCAGCAACATAAGCTTCGCGGACCAATTCTTTGGAATGTGTTTTAGAAACAGCAATTAAGCTAACATTATTTTTATCTCGATTAGCGCCTTCACAAGCGAGCTGAATTCTGCTTTTTACTTGCAATAAATTATTTTCAATGGCGCTCATGGGTTTAGTTTCTTCATTATCAGTTGATCGATGATTTCAATCCAATGGACAACAGGAATTTCTTCATTTTGTAATTGGGTTATGCACCCGACATTTCCTGAGGCGATATATTGAGATTGATTGCTTTCGCAAGCTTGTAATAGATGATTGAGTTTTTGTTCTCGAAGTTGGTTAGATAAAGATTCCTGTAGTATCGAATAGGTACCGGCAGAGCCACAACATAAATGACTATTCTCACACAAGTTGATTCTGACACCTAATTGTGAAAGTATATCTTCAACCTTGCCTTGAATTTTTTGGCCGTGCGAAAGTGTGCATGGGGGATGATACGTAATTCCAGGCTTTACTTCTGCGCCAACTTGGGCAATTAATTGTTGGATATAGGATGGAATAATCTCGCTAACGTCTTTTGTTAAGACACTCATTTGCTGGGCTTTTTCGGCATATTCGGAATCATTTCTTAACAAATAGCCATAATCTTTGACCATGACGCCACAACCAGAGGCATTCATCACAATAGCCGTAATGTTTTGGGCTTCGATGATCGGCCACCAAGCATCGATATTTCTTCGTGCGTCACTCAGCCCGCCATCATGGTCATTTAAGTGATGACGAAGAGCGCCACAGCATCCAGCAGAAGATGGGGCAATGAGTTGAATCTTTAAAAACTCAAAGACGCGACGTGTTGCTTGGTTAATATTCGGAAGCATGCCAGGCTGAACGCAGCCCTCTAAAAGCAACATATTCTCTTGATAAACAACTTTTGCTTGAGAATTCGTTGAAGCACTAAAGTATGGACTAGGTATTTTCTTTTGTAAGCTACTTGGCAATAGGGGTTTAATTGCTCTCCCCAAAGAAATTGCTGGCTCAAAGAGTGCTGGCCTTGTTAAAGTTTCTTTTAGTAACCATCTGGTTATACGTTCCTTGGCAGGTCTTTTTGGTGTTTGTTCTTCAGCCCATTTCCTACCAATATCCAATAGATGGCCATATTGAACTCCACTAGGACATGTGCTCTCACAATTTCGGCAAGTTAAACAACGATCTAAATGGGTGCGCGTTTTTTCTGTAGCAACAGCACCTTCCGCCATTTGTTTAATTAAATAAATTCGACCACGAGGGCCGTCAAGCTCATCCCCCAATAATTGATAGGTAGGGCAGGTAGCTGTACAAAAGCCACAGTGAACACAATTCGATAAAAGTTTTTGGGCTTCTAAACCATCAGAATCATTTGCGTATACGGGAGACAAATCTGTTTGCATAAATTAAATGGGCATTCTTCCTGTTTGAAAAATACCGTGAGGATCAAAAGTTTGTCGAACCCTTTGTTGAACAATGGCTAAAGGGGCGGTTAGTGGGTTTGCCGTGATGGGCGTAAATACAGAGTTAGTCGTATTGTTATGGCGAAACAAAGTGGCATGTCCCTGATGATCTGATGCAAGTTCTTGTACTTTGGTCGCTGAAATATCAGCCTTAATCCATCGCTGCCCACCCAACCATTCGATGATAGTGGCGTGCTCAGTTGCAAAAGGTTTTGATAATGGATTTACTGCAAATCTCCACAATGGGACAGTCGAGTCCATGAAGAAAGGATGTGTTTGTTCGCGGATGCTTTCCCAAAATAGATTTGCCTCTAAGGCCTGTATAAGTTGAGCTGATAATTGCGCTTGCATTTTTGAAATTGCTGCATCTACGGCTGCCACAGCACCAGCAAGACGAATCCACAAAGAGCCGTTTTTTGAATCACCTATCCACGCACTTGCTGATAAAGGCAGTGGTTGACTAGCCCAAGTATTCATTTGAATGATTGCTTGATCCGCCGGAATTTCAAATTTTAATGTTGCAGCTTTTGCTGGGCAGGGTAGAACTTTGATAGAGACATCCAGTAAAAGCGCTAATGTACCTAAGGATCCTGGCATGAGACGAGAAACATCATAGCCAGCTACATTTTTCATTACATTGCCACCAAAGGAAAGAACCTCGGCTTGACCATCCATGATCTTGACCCCGAGCACATAGTCCCTTAAACCACCATATTGACCCCGGCCAGGACCGGCTAACCCAGTCGCTATCATTCCGCCAATTGTGGCGCCATCACCAAAATGAGGTGGGTCAAAGGGGAAATATTGGTTTTTTTCTGCTAATGCAGATTCAACATCTTTTAAAGCGGTACCTGCACGAACCGTAATGACTAATTCTTCTGGTTGGTAATCTAATATGCCAGAATAAGTCTTCGTATTTAAAGAATCTCCTGTAGCGCAATCACCATACCAATGCTTAGAGCCACCGCCGCAGATATTTAATTTCTTTTGCGCAGAAATGGCAGATTGAATTTGTTCTTTAAACTGATGAATGACGGCTTGCATATACGAAGTTATTATTAAAAGCGTTCTAATTCTGGATGTGGAAGAATACCTTGGCTGACTCTAACCCTACCATACTCAGCACATCTATTGAGAGTGGGAATCGCTTTATCTGGATTGAGGAGTTTTAGAGGATCGAATGAGGCTTTAATTCCCCAAAATAAATTTCGTTCTAGCTCTGTGAATTGCACGCACATAGAGTTAATTTTTTCAACACCAACACCATGCTCACCAGTAATCGTGCCACCCAATTCAACACAGGTCTCTAAAATTTCAGAGCCAAAGTCTTCAGCGCGGCGCCATTCAGAGTGATCTGCACCATTAAACAAAATCAAAGGATGCATATTGCCATCACCAGCATGAAAGACATTCATACATCTGAGTTGATATTTATCTTCCATATCTTTAATACGTTTGAGTAGCTCAGCAATTTGGCGACGCGGAATCGTACCATCCATACAATAATAATCAGGAGATACTCGCCCTGCGGCTGGAAACGCATTCTTTCGGCCGCTCCAAAATCTCAACCGCTCTGCTTCAGTCTCGGAAACCTGAATTCGAGAAGCGCCACTTGCTTTTAAAACGGCGCTCATTTTTTCAATTTCTTCAGCAACTTCTTCAGGTGTACCATCTGACTCACAAAGTAAGATGGCTTTTGCTTGGACATCGTAGCCAGCATGAACAAATTCTTCAACTGCGATAGTGGCCGGTTGATCCATCATTTCTAGACCTGCAGGAATAATCCCTGCGCCAATCACTGCGGCAACGGCGTTACCACCTTTTTCGATATCATCAAAACTTGCCATAATGACTTTTGCCAATTGAGGCTTTGGAACAAGCTTAACGGTTACCTCTGTAATGACTGCCAACATACCTTCACTACCGATAAAAACAGAAAACAAATCTAAGCCAGGGCTATCAGGAGCTAAGCCGCCAAATTCAATAAGTTCGCCAGTGATTAATACGGCACGAATACGAAGCACATTATGAATAGTAAGACCATATTTTAAACAATGCACACCACCAGAATTTTCGCTGACATTACCACCGATGGTGCATGCAATTTGTGAAGAGGGATCAGGCGCATAATAAAGTTGGTGTTTTGCAACGGCTTCTGAAATAGCTAGATTACGAACGCCGGGCTGAACTGTAGCGGTACGTGCTAAAGGGTTGATGTCAAGAATGCTCTTAAATTTAGCCAACGAGAGCACTAAACCCTCAGCGATAGGCATTGCGCCACCAGATAATCCAGTTCCTGCACCTCTAGGCACAACAGGGATTTGATGGGCATGACAAATTTTTAAGATAGCGATGACTTGAGACTCAGTTTTAGGAAGCGCTACTGCTAAAGGCATCTGACGATAAGCTGCAAGACCATCACATTCATAAGGGATAGTATCTTCAGGATCCCAAAGTAGGGAGTCCTCGTCCAAGATGGGTTTTAACAAACCAACCACAAAATCTTGGCGACTTTTTAGAAGGGGAGGAATTATGGCATTCATAATGTAATTATCCCTCTATAATACAAGTTATGGGAAACCGACTTACACAAATTTCTACTCGAACTGGTGATTCTGGAATGACCGGTCTTGGTGATGGCACTCGTGTGGAGAAAGCCCATGATCGTATTTGTGCGATGGGTGATGTAGATGAACTGAACTCGCAAATAGGGTTTTTGTTAACGGAAGAGTTTCCCGCTGCTATTGACGATGCAATGCGAGCCATTTTGAATCAAATACAACACGATTTATTCGATTTAGGTGGTGAGATATGTATCCCAGGTTATACATTACTCAAAGAAGAGCAGATTCTTTATTTGGATCAGCAGTTAGCCCTTTATAACGCAAAGTTACCAACTTTAGCCGAGTTTATCTTGCCAGGTGGAACTAGAGCCGCTGCGCAGACACACGTATGTCGTACTGTCTGTCGAAGGGCAGAGAGGTCGATCGTACAACTCGGTTTAAAAGAAACAATCAATGACACACCGAGGCTTTATACCAATCGTTTATCAGATTTGTTATTTGTTTTGGCGCGTTATCTCAATCTCAGCGCTGGAGGGAAAGATGTGATGTGGAATCATCACAAATCTCCCCGCGAGTAATTAACCGCGACGTTTTCTAACGCCTTGTGCCAAAATTTCAAGTGTCTTTACTGAATCATCCCAATCAATACAAGCATCAGTAATACTTTGACCGTATTGCAGTTTGCTTGGATCATCTTTACCTGGCGTGAATTTTTGAGCCCCACCATGGAAGTGACTTTCTATCATCACCCCAAAGATAGAGTTTGATTTTTCTTTGAGTTGATCAGCCACATCTTGAGCAACAACCATTTGGCGTTCATGTTGCTTACTTGAATTGGCATGTGAAAGATCAATCATTAATGATGGATGAAGTTTTGAGGCATTGAGACTTTCACAAGCATCCGCAACACTTGTAGCGTCATAATTAGGCGCTTTACCCCCTCTTAAAATCACGTGACAATCTTTATTGCCGGCAGTTTGTACGATAGCGACTTGACCATTTTTATGAACAGACAAGAAATGATGGCCTCTTGAAGCAGCAAGAATAGCATCGGTTGCAATTTTAATATTGCCATCAGTGCCATTTTTAAAGCCAATGGGAGCTGATAATCCAGAGGCTAATTCTCGATGAATTTGACTCTCAGTTGTTCTTGCGCCGATAGCTCCCCAAGAAATTAAGTCGCCAATATATTGAGGCGAAATCACATCCAAGAATTCGCTACCAGCTGGCATTCCAAGTCGATTAATCTCAATGAGTAATTGCCGAGCAATGCGCAGTCCCTCATCGATTTTAAAACTTTCGTCTAGGTAAGGGTCATTAATCAAGCCCTTCCAACCAACAGTAGTGCGTGGTTTTTCAAAATAAACACGCATCACAATTTCCAAGTCTTTTTTGAAGTGTTCTCTTTGTTCTAAGAGTTTTTTGGCATATGCGACGGCTGCTGAAGGATCATGAATCGAACAGGGTCCAATAATAACGAGTAATCGATCATCCTCACCATGAATAATCTCTCTAATTTTTTTACGAGATTGAGCAATCAGTTTTTCGATCGGCGTACCTGCAATTGGAAAAAAGCGGATTAAATGCTCAGGAGGTGGGAGAACATTAATATTTTTAATCCGTGCATCATCAGTAGATGATGTTTTATCCATGCTAGAGTACCAGTTTTCTTGGGTACTTAGGGCTTTATCAGTCATGTGAGTCCTTCTTTATGTGTTGCACAATCAGGTGAAAAAAAAACCGCCTTGATGAGGCGGTTGTTTTAGGAAATGTTTTTAATCCATTACCTCTCGACCGCCAAGTCTGAGATTGAAAAGTAAAAGAAATAAAAAGAGTCCATGAACATGAGTATTAATTTACCACATTTTATTGAATACACGGCAATTAAATACTGCCCCCTACAACCATATTGTCAATTCTGAGGGTGGGTTGACCAACACCGACAGGGACACTTTGACCCTCTTTGCCGCAGACACCTACCCCATCGTCTAACTGCAGATCATTGCCAATCATACTGACTTGTTTTAAAGACTCTGGACCATTACCAATAATAGTAGCCCCTTTTACAGGGTATTGAATTTTGCCATTTTCTACCCAATATGCCTCTGTAGCAGCAAAGACAAATTTACCATTGGTAATATCAACCTGACCACCGCCAAAATTAACAGCATACAAGCCTTTTTTGATACTAGCTAAAATTTCACCAGGGTCTTTATCACCGCCTAGCATATAGGTGTTCGTCATTCTAGGTAAGGGCAGGGAGGCGTAGCTTTCACGGCGACCATTGCCCGTTAATGGCATTTTCATTAAACGTGAATTCATCGCATCTTGCATGAAACCTGTTAGACGGCCATTTTCAATCAAAGTAGTGCATTGGGTGGGATTACCTTCGTCGTCTACATTGAGCGAACCGCGCCGACCGGATAGGGTGCCGTCATCGACAACTGTAACGCCTTTGGCTGCGACTTTTTGGCCCAGTTTCCCTGCAAACGCAGAAGAACCTTTTCTGTTGAAATCACCTTCTAAGCCATGTCCGATGGCTTCATGTAAGAGAACACCGGGCCAGCCTGGACCCATGACGACCGTCATTGGGCCCGCAGGAGCTGGCTTTGACTCTAAATTAATTAAAGCAGAGTTCACAGCTTTATCTACCCAGTCATTGATGACATCATCGGTGAACATCGAGTAGTTTTGACGCCCACCGCCACCAGCGCTAGACGTTTCACGTCGTCCATTTTGTTCAACAATCACGCTAATTGAAACCCGCACTAAGGGGCGAACATCAGCCACTAATTTACCATTCCCTTTAGCCACTAACACAACATCAAATTCACCAGTCAAGCTTGCCATTACTTGCACTACGCGTGGATCTTTAGCGCGCGCTTTTTTTTCAATTTTTTCAAGTAATTGAATCTTATCTTCAGTTTTTAAGCTAAAGATGGGGTCTTCAGGCAGGTATAAAGATGGACCTTTAAAGGTCGAAATCGGTTGCAAAATAATTTTCTTTTTCCCACCAAGTGGACCGATCACTCTGGTTGATTTTGCGGCTTGCATTAAAGTGTCAGCATTCACAACATCGGCATAAGCAAAAGCGGTTTTATCGCCAGAAACTGCGCGGACGCCAACGCCTTGATCAATACTAAAGTTCCCCGATTTAACAATACCTTCTTCAAGACTCCAGGACTCATAACGCGTATGCTGAAAATACAAATCAGCGTCATCTAGGCGATGCAAATACATTTCACCCAAAGCTTTTTCAATGATACGTTCATCGATACCACCTGGGGCTAAAAGAAGGTTTTTTGCAGTTTGAATTGCGTGATCAGAAGTATTTTGCATAAAAAGAATTATTTGATCGTGCGATGTGCAAGAGCTGGTAATTTACTACGAATATCAAGAAGATGACTTTTATTCATTTCGCTAGTAACTAGACCTTCACCTTTATCCAATACAGAGAGGATCTTCCCCCACGGATCGATCACCATTGAGTGCCCCCATGTCTGACGGCCATTTTCATGAAGCCCACCTTGAGCTGAGGCCACAAGATAGGATTGATTTTCAATGGCACGAGCACGTAAAAGGATTTCCCAGTGGACTTGTCCAGTGGTGTAAGTAAAAGCAGCAGGCAGAATATGGCAGTCAATTTCGCCCATGGCACGGTACATTTCAGGGAAACGAAGGTCATAACAGATACTGAGCCCAAAACGCCAACTCTGTCCATCGTGAGTAAGTTCAAACTGGGATAGTTTCTCTCCAGCTAAAAGAGTTTTTGACTCATCATAACTCTCCCCCCCAGAGGAAAATGAAAACAAATGTATCTTGTCATATTGACAAATAACTTGGCCATCTTGATTGAAGACTAGCGTGGTATTTAAGACTCGATCGCTATTGTTGGTCGAGATGGGAATCGTACCAGCGACAATACAAATCTTATTTTTTTGCGCAAGATTTGCTAGAAAGTCTTGAATGGGGCCTTGCCCCAAGGGCTCTTGAATCTTAAGCTTATCACTATCCTTTTTCCCAAAAAGACAAAAATACTCAGGCAAAACAGCAATTTGACAGTTTTGACTGGCAGCTTGCAGGATTAAATTTTGTGCCGAATCTAAGTTTTTATTTAGATCACAAGTGGCAACCATTTGGAGACTAGCTATTTTAATCATGTGGATAGGTTAGCATCTTTTAAGGAGTTGTGGTGGGTACAGTCTCAAGTGTACGATTTTTTTCTGTTGGATTTTGGACTGGTTCTTTTAATAATGATTTACGACGGATATTTTGCAGTGTTTCTTGGTCAAGTGGCTGACCTGATTGGTCTAGTGGTATGACTTCAGGGTTTTTCCAATCCCCTTGAATCAGAAGATCAGTTTGTAAGGCCTTATTAATGCCGGAACTAAATAAGTATTGCCCAATCATGGTGGTTATACCAATAATGGGAGTCACAAAATAAAAAGCAGCGAGGGATGCTGATCCAAAATTAATGCGAGGATAGATAGTCACTCTTAAGTCTTGAGTTTCACGATTTAAATTAATCGTGCCCCTGGAGGCGATTCTCGCTAGAGTACTTTTCATTTCAAAATCATTTGTACGGATATTGCCACGACGAATATTGGCAGACATAGTGATTTCATCAAAGGAAGTGCCTGATTTAACGGTTTCACCAAGGCTTCCTTGAAAATTAAGAGTGGCAAACTTGAAGAGGCTTTGTAAACTCAAAATACCTAGTAACTTGGCAGCGCCAGGATCCACCTGTAGAATTGAGCCATTTTTCAAATCCAGTTTCAGATCTCCATTAAGGCTTAATGTGTTGAAGTCAACAGGAGAGCCTTGCCAAGTCAGATTGCCTTGAACAGTCCCTTTGCCACGGTCAATCACGTTATCTTTTAAACCCATTGCGCTTAATAAATCTCCAGCGTTATTTGTTTGAAGATCAACATTCAGACTAGTTTTACCAATCTGATTGCCAGATGGTAGGTCCCAGTTGCCCTTCAGAGTCATTACCCCAGATTTATTTATAGTAGAAAGTTGAACTAGTTTCCAGTCTGTTAATGAAGCAACAGCTTGGAGACTAGTTTCACCGAATTGCATTGTGCCTACATTTAAGTCAGCAATGTTGATGTCCATGCTGGGTAAATTGCGCAGAGAATTTTTGGAAGAATTGCTAGATGAGCTTGGATTGGAAGCAGATGGAAAATGTAATTGCTTGAAATTAGCCTTGATAGCACCAAATGGCAGGGAGGCATTTTTAGACTGCCAAAAGAGATTGCCATCAATATTTTTAGCGCGTAGTACTGCATTCCAGTCACTATTAGTCTCCGTTGCCTCAAGAGTTACCTGATCAAACTCTCGATTTAAAAACATCAATTGATTTGCCTTGCCGGTAATTTGAATTGGAAGAATTGGGGATTGTGGGTCACTTTTTGTCGAGAATCGCTCAAGATAATTCGGATTAGACTCATTAAATCCGTCAAGGAGTTTGAGCCATCGGTCGAGTTCAATCGTTTTTACATCAACAGCAATTTGCACACCATTAGAGGAAGTGGGAGGCGCTGCATTGCCAATCAGCACAGTTACTTTATCTATTTGATGGTTCATTAACTGACCAGAAGACTCAATAAAATTGCCCAACTTTAATTGCCAATCAGCCGCTTGTGCATTATTAGAAGAGCGCACATTCATTTTGAAAAAACCAAGTAATGTATCACCCGCCGCCTTGAATAAGGGTTTTGGTAAGTTAAGGCTTGTTGACTTGAGGTCTAGTGTGAAATTAAGAGCCGTATCATCAACTTTTCTCAGCACATTGCCTTGAATGCCCATTTTTCCAGATACTAGACGCGCAATGAAATCATCATTCATATCTTGACTTGCAGAAAACAAACCCAATAATAATGCGCTATCGACATCAGCATTCACATCAATCTGATTTTCATTCGTAGGATTGGTTTTAATAGATAACGGACCTCCCATGAAAGTACCGTTAATATCAGCTTTCTTAAGGCCTTTCTCATCAAGCTCCAAAGTACTTTTAGAAATAATGCCGGGAGGATTTTTACCCCAACGAATTTGATTTTTATCCAGACCCACCTTGGCGAGAATCTTCGTATTTTCTTTATCACCAAATTGATGATTCAGATCAAGGTTTAATTGTGCGTTACCGGTGATGGCGATTTTCTTTAGTTCGGGTTGCCATTTATAGCCAATAGGTGTTGCGACAAGATATTCTAAAAACTGGCTGAG
This sequence comes from Burkholderiaceae bacterium, assembly GCA_947450225.1. Taxonomy (GTDB): domain Bacteria; phylum Pseudomonadota; class Gammaproteobacteria; order Burkholderiales; family Burkholderiaceae; genus Polynucleobacter. The sequence goes on from CANFUO010000006.1 coordinate 36,465, forward strand.
TGGCCCATCGGCGTTACCTTTGACCTCTAGCACATTGGGGGACTTACTAACATCCATACCTACCTGGAAATCTTTTATTTGAACATTTTTAAAATAGCCAGAAGGAGCGTCCACTTTTAATAGATTGTTCTCCATCGATATGTCTGCATTCACCTTATCAAACGAGGGCCACTCACCTTTGATTTTTTTATCTGTAGCCACAGGCCTATAGATACCATTTTTTACATGAAGATTTAATTTAAATTGGTTTTTTGATTTTTGATCAAAAGGGATATCAGTAGTTGGACCATGAATACTGAGGGAGCTGTTTACAAGTGAGCCACCACTGATAGTTGACCTTAAGTAACTCATTGTTGTGGGCGCGATTATTTTCGGAATGGTATTCAATAATTGATTGGCATTCATATTCGCGAGTTGTACATCAATATCGAGCTGATCGGGATTGGTTTTACTATTGGTTAGGTAAGAACCATTGGCTTGTATTTGAGATTGCGAATTTTTTAAAAGAATATCCTTAAAGCCAATGAGCCATTGAGAATCTTTTTGTTGCCAGGTTATTTCGCCTGAAGCACTTGGAAGCGTAACTTTACTATCATGAAAATAATAGGCGGACTCAAGCGTTAAATCTGATGTATTTAAAAGAAACTTACCATTTTGGGGAGTAGATTGAATTTCACCATTAAGTCCTTTTACTCCAGGCACTGAGTTACCGTAAGGTTTCCAGCCAACGTTCTTTAAGGAGCCTAAGATTTCAAATTCAACATGTTCGTTTTGACGACTTAAAAATAATCGCTCTTGTTTTTCTTTATGCCAAATAAAATGTAATTTTTCAATCACACCCTCTGGTTGGGTTTGCCTCAGTGGTTTATAGATTTTTACTGGAAGAGGAAGACTTTGGGTGAGAAGCGCTATTTCAGTGATCGGTAACAGGGGGGCCGTGACTTCCCATTTGGAAATTGCGGTAATTTCTTGGTTTGGCGTAATTTTAAGGTTAAGGCCATTGATTTCATGAATTTGATTGGAGTTTTTTTGAAATTGCCACTTCAGTGTATCGACATTCACGGTTTGGACTTTTTGGGACAGTGATTGAGTTGCTCCAATTTGCAGATTTTTCACATGTAAATCAGGTTGATCATTTGCCCAAATGACGTTAATTTCCTTTGCTTCAAGCTTGGCATCACTTTTCTGAAAAAAGCCATTTTCAAGACGCGTATTACCGACAAACTCTACTTGACCAGACCCTGATTTGATTGGGAGTTTAGTTATTTTGAGTAAATTAGCAATATTGATTTTTCTGATATCCACATGGAACTCACCCTTCCAATTGCGCCAATTAGAAGCATTTGATAGGGATTGATGATTAAAGTCACCTGAGAAATTGAAAATTCCTTGAGTTGGTTTGACATATGCGCTTAAGTTAATCAAATGATTATTCATTTGATTTTTCAAGGAAAAGTTTTCAACCGTAAAGTGATTAATTGAATCGCCCTCAAAATCATCAATGACAGTTACATTGAGATTCTGGGTTTGGATGTTTCTCTCATTCAAAACCCATGCCAATAGGTTTGAATCGCCACCAGTATTAGCAACAGGAATACCAGCGAAACTCCAACTACCCTTTTCGTCACGTTTTGCAGTCAAAGAAATATTTTCAGAGTCGAGGTAATAAAAGCGCGGCGTACCCGACCAAACCGAGCTCCAAGAGACGATCCCGGATATCTTTGGTATTTCTAAAACTGGTGGATTGCTAGATTCATTTGATTTAAGCTCTTGTGTAAAAGTGATGTTTTCAATCACAAAGCTAGGACGAAAGAGTTCCCACTCCGCCTTGATGGAGCCAATTTGGGCATGAATGCCAAGTTCTTTACTGATTAATTGAGTGAATTGATCTTTTCTGGTCTCTATTTGGGGCCAAATCAAGAATCGAATCACAACTTGGGAGATGAGCAACAAGGTCAACAGAAGACCAATCAACCCGTATATTGACACTCTGAGCAACCGAGATTGGCTCAAAAAGCTTTTTAAGTGATTTAACATTCTGTTTTAGAAGAATTTATTGAATTTTTAAATATCATCAGGCTTATTATCCGACATGGTGATGAAGTCTTTCAATTTTGATAAGATTTGCTATGAATGCAACTTTAGAGCTTTCTAAAAAATACTCTCAGTTTATAGAGTCTAAACTCCTTGCGAATCCAAAATGGGAGGAGTGGTTACTTACCAACTCTCAAAGTCCCGTAGAGCTGTGTTTAATCGAGCGTACTTTTAGGGACAAACTAGGCCCCAATTATCGAGAGCTTGTGGAAGAGGAGTTTCTAGCCCACATTCGGGTTGCACGTCAAAAAATCATGCTAGCTTTAGGCGTTCGGGATCTTGCCATGGATGCTAGTTTGAATGAGATTATGCAAGCAGTTACGCATATGGCTGAACTCGCAATTGAATTAGTTGCGCAGTATTACGCTTTTCAATTGCAGCAAATTTACGGGAAGCCTTTATATCCCAACCAAGAGGAAATGAAATTATGGGTCATGGGGATGGGAAAACTTGGTGGTCGGGAGCTCAATGTAAGCTCTGACATCGATTTAATTTTTTTATACGACTCAGATGGACAAACTTCTGGTGGCAATAAGACGATCACCCATCATGAATGGTTTACGCTTCTTGGCAAAAGAATCATTAAAGGACTAACAGAACTCACCTCAGATGGATTTATTTTTCGTGTCGATATGCGCTTAAGACCCAATGGTGATTCTGGCCCCTTAGTTTGTTCTTTGAAAATGTTGGAAGAGTATTTTATTGTTCAGGGTAGGGAGTGGGAACGTTATGCTTGGATAAAGGCGCGTTTGGTATACCCGCTGACTGAAGACGATGGATCTGGTTTGTGCCCTGCACTGACAACAGTAGTCAAGCCATTTGTGTATAGAAAATATCTAGACTATGGAATCATTGACGCAGTGAGAAACTTGCATCATCAGATTCGATATGAGGCCAACTTAAGGGCTACCCAATTTCCTGATAGGGCGGCCGATATCAAGTTAGGTATAGGGGGTATTCGTGAAATAGAATTTTTGGCACAAATGTATCAACTCATTCGAGGGGGACAAGAAGCACAGCTCAGAACTCGACCGACAGTAAAAACGCTAGAGACATTACAAGATTTAGCCTATATGCCGAGTGAGCAAGTACAGGAATTAATTACAGCGTATTATTTTTATAGAAAATTAGAACATCGATTGCAGTGGTGGCGTGACGCTCAGATTCATTATTTACCCATTGATGAGGCCGCGTTACAAAGACTCGCTCAAACGATGGGTTTTGAAACGAAAGACTTATTTTTAGAGCAATTAAAGGGATATCAAACCACTGTTGCAAAACTCTTTTCCGATGCATTCACTTTGGAACAAGAGCATGATATTGCAAATGATTCACAGGAACTTTTAGGGGTATTTAACTTTTATCCTGAGTTTAAGCAAAGGTATGAAAGCTTTCTCAAAAGTCAAAAATATCAATTATGTAACGATGTATCGAAGCAAAATCTTCATATTATTTTTTTGCGCGCATCAGAGATAGAGCCCAACATTTCAGAAAAAGTACTGAATAAATTTTTAGAACTTATCGAAGTTATTCTCAGAAGAACCGTTTATCTTTCTCTATTGAGAGAATACCCTATGGTTATAGAAAGAGTAATTCTGTTATTGAATGAGTCTAATTGGGGTGCGATGTACCTGATTAAACATCCACACTTATTAGATGAGTTCATACAAAATCACTCTAGTACACAACCAGAAATAGATCCACAAGCATATTGGCTAAATTGGCAAAAGCAATTAAGAAAAAAATTAGATGTACTAGAGCTTGAGGCAGATAGTCAGGAGCAAGTATGGAATATTTTGAGAGATACCCACCATTCAGAGGTTTTTCAAACCCTACTTGCTGATTTAGGAATTGCACGAAGTGTTCGGCTGAGTGTGGAGCAAGTGAGTGATCGTCTATCGGCGATGGCGGACATTGTGGTGCAAGAGACCTTATCAAGCATTTGGGCAACCTTGGTTAGCAAAAAGCCGCAATTGCTAAAGGATTTATTTGAATCAGGGTTTGGCGTAATTGCCTATGGAAAATTGGGGGGTAAAGAGCTTGGCTATGGTTCAGATTTAGATTTGGTCTTTATCTATGACGATTTGAATCCAAACTTCAGAGAAGACTTACTAGACGATTATTTAAAAGTGGTCCGTCGTTTCATTATGTGTTGTACTACAGTTACTAGCTCAGGTGTTCTATTTGAAGTAGATACTCGCCTGCGACCGAATGGCGAAGCTGGATTAATGATGACTAGTCTTACTGCATTTGCCTCATATCAAATGCAGCAAGGAAGTAATACAGCTTGGATTTGGGAACATCAAGCCTTAACACGAGCGAGATTTTGTGCGGGTAATTTGTCTGTTCAAGACCGCTTTGAGGCAATTAGGTCCAAGGTCATCTGTATCAAAAGAAACCGATCCGAGCTAAGGAAAAGCATCATTGATATGCGTCTAAAAATCCATGAAGGGCACCCCAACCGATCCGAGAATTTCGATTTAAAACATGATACTGGTGGAATGGTTGATATTGAATTTATGATTCAATACATAGTGTTGTCCTTTGCACATGAATTTTCTGTATTACAAGCAAATGTTGGCAACATTGCCTTGCTTAACATTGCAGCAAACTTAGGTATTCTCAGTCCAGAAAGCGCCACAGGTGTTTCTAGCGCCTATCGATTATTTCGTCAAAAGCAGCATCAATTACGTTTAGAGGGCCATACAGTGGCGCGGGTAAATCACGAAGAGTTTTCACAATTGCTAGCAAATGCCCAAGACCAAGTAAAGCAATTATGGCAAAAGCTGATGATAGGTACTTAATGCTCGAGTAATTCCCTGGCGTGACGCAGAGTTGTATCTGTAATAGCAGCGCCACCTAACATCCTAGCAATTTCGTGCACACGGTCTTGGCGACTTAATACTTGTATATCACTAATCGTTTGATTGTTATCAATCAGTTTTTGTACACGCCATTGATGGTCTCCTTGAGAGGCAACTTGGGGTAAATGTGTCACACAAAGAACTTGATGGGTCTGACCCAATTGTTTGAGTCGATTGCCAACAGTTTGAGCAACAGCACCGCCAATACCGGCATCTACCTCATCAAAAATCAAAGTCGGAATCGGACTTGCGCTACTCGCAATGACCGCAATAGCTAAACTAATACGAGCCAGTTCGCCACCAGAAGCCACTTTTGAAATAGGCCGTGGCTGAACTCCAGGGTGTCCTGCAACTAAAAATTCAATATTTTCCAAACCATATTGAGAGCCTTGTTCTTGCGGCACTAATTCAATCATCAAGCGACCACCCGTCATGGCAAGATCTTGCATCGCCAGCGTTACGGATTGCGCCAACTGCTCGGCAGCCACTCGTCTTGAAGCAGATAATTTTTTGGCTAATTGCAAATAAGTTTGCCAGGCTTTTGCAATTTCTTTTTCTAGGGCTTCCAGGTTTTGCGCAGCTTCTAAAGAAGCGAGTTCCTCTTGCATTTGCGCCCAGATTCTGGGTAATTCGGCGGGTCCGCAGTGCAGCTTTTTTGCTAAGCGATAATATTCTTGTAACCTTGAATCAATGAGTTCGAGACGTTGTGGATCTAAGTCTAATTTTTGAAGATAACGATTAATCGTATGAGCTGCTTCATCAATTTGGATAGTGGCAGGTTCAAGAGCCTCTTTTGCACCTACTAATGCGCCATCGAGATTAACTAAGTCGTCTAATAAGTTTTGCGCTTTTGATAATTGATCTAGAAGGGCATTGTCACCATCACTAAGGAGATTAACTAAAGCCTGAGCACCTTCAATTAACTCTGCCGCATTGGAGAGTCGACTATGTTCAACTTCGATTTCACTCCACTCGCCAACTTGAGGTGCTAGCAGGCTTAACTCTTCCAACTGCCAAGATAAGCGTTCTTTTTCTTTAGCGATATTCTGACCAGCATTTTTGGCTAATTGAAGTTTTTTGTCGATACTTAACCAATGCTTATAAGCCAAGGCAACTTGTTCTTGTAGGGGCATTAAGTGCGCATGACGATCGAGTAACGCGCGTTGTGCACCTGGCTTGAGTAAGAGTTGATGTTCATGTTGCCCATGAATGTCAACCAGTTGCTCGCCGATATCACGCAATTGCGCCAAGGTGGCGTTGCTACCATTGATATAACCCTTAGTCCTACCTGTTGATTCGATGATACGTTTTAATTGGACATAGTTACCACCATCCTCTAGAGGAAAGCCAAACTCTTCCAGCCAGGGGTTTAGTATCTTTTGCAGGGATTCGGAGATATAAAAGTTCGCACAGATTTGTGCTCGAGAGCAAGTTTCTCTGATTAATGAACTATCTGCTTTTTCACCCATGGCAATGGCAAGGGCGTCCAATAAAATAGATTTACCAGCACCAGTTTCACCAGTAAGGACAGTAAAACCATGTGAGAGGTCTAATTCGAGTTGACGAACAATCACAAAATCGCGGATATCCAAACTTTGAAGCATAGATTAAAAAGACGAAGGATACTCGTTCCAATGTAATTTTTCACGTAGGGTTTTGTAATCGCTATGCCCTTTGGGGTGTAATAAGGTAACTTGCTTTGATGATTTTTTTACCTTAACTTGATCGCCAACTTGCAAAATAGACAATGACTGCATATCGAAGTGGGCGCTAACATCCTTGCCGCCGGCGACCTCAATCACGATCTCTACATCATCTGGCAAAACGATGGGACGATTCGATAATGCATGCGGGGAGATAGGAGTGAGAACCATTCCCGCAACTCTTGGATGGAGAATAGGGCCACCAGCAGAAAGACTGTATGCAGTTGAGCCTGTAGGTGTGGCCACAATGAGACCATCGGATCTTTGGTTATACATAAAGCTGCCATTTACCTGCACCGATAATTCAACCATTCCGGTTAGCCTTGAGCGATTTACAACCACATCATTAAAGGCTAGGCCTTGATGGGTAGTGACACCATCTCGAATAACAGTAGCTTCTAAAAGATTTCTAGAGTCCGATTCATAGTTTCCAGACAGCATTTGGGGAATCAGCAATTCAACTTCTTGAAGGGGGATGTCGGTCATATAGCCTAAACGCCCCATATTAATACCGATAACCGGAATATTAGCTCCGGCCAAATGGCGACTAACACCTAAAAGGGTGCCATCACCCCCAATAACTATCACCACATCAATATTGCCTAGAATTTGATTAATGTTAATCGTAGGACGGTGTTGATTTTGGGTAAAGGTAGCTGTTTCTTCTTCAATCCATACTGAGCAACCTTGGGCTTGAATCAATCCAGAAAGTTGATCAAGAACATGGCCAATGCCTTCAGCTTGAAACTTACCAATTAAGGCAACCCTAGAAAAAATGGATGCAGATGAATTTTTTGTCGTCATTCCTTGATTAAACCATAGCAAAAGAACACTTTCAAACTAATCCTGCATCCAAAAGTCACAAGATTGGTTAGAATCACTACTTATATGGATAAAAGAGCACGTGAACTTCTTAAAACCTTAATAGAAAGATATATTTCTGAGGGGCAACCCGTTGGTTCAAGAACCCTATCAAGGCATTCGGGCTTAGATTTATCGGCTGCAACCATTCGAAATGTGATGGCAGACCTTGAGGAAATGGGGTTTGTTACAAGTCCGCATACATCTTCAGGGCGTATTCCGACACCACGAGGTTACCGTCTATTTGTGGATACGATGCTGACGATGCAACCATTGGAGGCGGCAGCATCAAAAGAAGCTTTTGATGAGATACAGCCAGATTCACCACAGCGTGTGATTGCAGCAGCAGCCCAAGTTTTATCCAATTTATCTAGTTTCGCTGGTGTGGTGATGGCTCCAAAACGCACCCATGTTTTTCGGCAAATTGAATTCCTACGATTATCAGAAAAAAGAGTTTTACTGATTTTAGTTTCTCCACAAGGTGATGTTCAGAATCGTATATTGGCAACGCATAAAGATTACTCACCTTCAGAGTTAATTGAGGCAAGTAATTACATCAACTCCCATTACGCTGGCCTTGATTTTGAGGCCGTTCGTCAGGGCTTAAAACACGAATTAGATGGTTTAAAGCATGACATCACTACGTTAATGAATCAGGCCGCAGAGGCTGGATCTGATTCGTATAATGAAGACCATGAAGCAGTCATTATTTCTGGCGAGAAAAAATTATTAGAGGTGGGTGAGTTGGTCTCTGATATGGATAAAATTAAACGTTTATTTCATGTATTTGAGCACCGCACAGGATTGATTCAATTATTAGACGAATCAAGTAAAGCCAATGGCGTTAAGATTTTTATTGGCGGAGAGAGTGAGTTGGTGCCTATCGATGATATGGCAATTATTACAGCGCCCTACCAGGTCAACGGCATCATTGTGGGAACACTTGGAGTAATAGGCCCAACGCGCATGGCTTATGATCGCGTCATACCGATCGTTGACATTACAGCAAAATTGCTGAGTAGCGCGCTTAGTCAAAATTCTTAAAACGGAAATTTTTTGTGAATAATCAGATTTTAGATCCTCAAATTGCGCATTCGACGAGTGCAAAAGTGGGTATAGTGGTAGTTAATTTAGGGACGCCAGATGCACCAACGGCAAAAGCCGTCAGAACCTATTTAAAACAATTCTTATCTGACCCTAGGGTGGTAGAAATACCTCGGGTCATTTGGTGGATGATTCTCAACTTAATCATTTTGCCAATTCGATCTGGAGCCTCAGCAAAAAAATATGCGAAGGTGTGGATATCTGGAGATAAAGGTGGCTCGCCACTCCTCGTGCACTCTAAATCCCAAGTGGAATTGCTACGTCAGGCGATTAATCGTGACCCAACAAGACCATTCATTGTGGAACTGGCGATGCGCTACGGCAACCCATCGATTGAAAGTGTCTTACAAAAAATCAATGATCAAGGCGTAGATCGACTATTGGTTTTGCCTATGTATCCACAGTATTCTGCGACAACGACAGCATCAACTTTTGATGAAATTTATCGCATTTATAAGGCCTATAGAAATCCACCAAGTCTGAGGATCATCAAACATTTTCACGATCACCCTTTATATATAAAAGCACTCAAAGCTCAAGTTGAAGAATTTTGGCAACTGCACGGTAGACCTAATTTTTCCGCCGGGGAAAAATTAGTGATGTCCTTTCATGGGGTGCCTAAGCGCACTTTAGATATGGGTGATCCTTACCACTGCGAATGCCACAAGACAGGCCGTTTATTAAGAGAGTCTTTAGGGTTAAGTGCGGAAGAGGCGATGGTGAGTTTTCAGTCTAGATTCGGTAAAGCAGAATGGTTAAAGCCATACACTGCGCCCTTATTGGAGCAATTGGGGCAAAAAGGGACAACTCGGGTTGATATATTTTGCCCAGGATTTCCAGCGGACTGTTTAGAGACACTTGAAGAGATAGCCATGGAGGGAAAAGAGATTTTTGAGCATGCGGGCGGGAAAAACTATTTTGCAATTCCATGCATCAACTCCCACCCCGATTGGATTTTGGCTTTACAGGGCATTGCGGAAGAAAATTTACTAGGTTGGAATCCCTTGATTGATTCAGCGGAAATAACAAAGGAGCGACTGGCCAGGGTCGCCAGTATCCAAGGATCCTTATAAAAATAATAAGATCCTATAAAAATTAAAGATAAGCACTTGAAATAGCTATATATGCCTATAGGTTATGAATATAAGACGATTTTTATTCAACCTATACCTTGTAAAGCTTTGAAATGACTGAAGAAAAAAATGAAGTGCCCAATCATGAGCAAGACCTAGATTCAACTGCTCCTGTGAATCCTGAGATCTCACACGAGCAACAAGTTAATCAATTAACACAATTATTAAATGAAAGTAAAGACGCTTTTTTAAGAGCCAAAGCAGAGGCTGAGAATGTTCGACGCCGCGCTGTTGATGATGTTGCTAAGGCTCATAAATTTGCGATAGAAAGCTTCGCAGAGCATTTATTGCCTGTAATGGACAGTATGCACGCAGCTTTACAGCACCACAATGAAGATTTACAGAAATTAAAAGAGGGCGTTGAGCTCACCCTTAAACAACTATCTAGTGCCCTAGAAAAAGGGAAAATAGTTCAAATTTATCCAGAGGTAGGCGCTAAATTTGATCCTCATTTACATCAAGCAATCTCCATGGTGGAGTCAGACCAAGAAGCGAATACGGTGGTATCCGTATTGCAAAAAGGCTACCTCATAGCAGAACGAGTTTTGCGACCTGCATTGGTGACGGTTAGTCAACCCAAATAAATGAAAAAATAAAAAACAGGTTTATCTCTTGAAACTGTCCAGATAGACCCTATTTAAAGCATATATAGATTATTTAATAAGGAAATAAAAATGGCAAAGATTATTGGCATCGATTTAGGAACCACCAATTCATGCGTTGCGATTCTTGAGGGTAATACACCTAAGGTCATCGAAAATGCAGAAGGCGCTCGTACAACGCCTTCTATTATTGCTTACATGGAAGATGGTGAAATTCTGGTAGGGGCACCAGCAAAGAGGCAATCTGTTACCAATCCTAGAAACACACTGTATGCAGTGAAGCGTTTAATTGGCAGAAAATTTGGTGAAAAAGAAGTTCAAAAAGACATAAACATGATGCCTTACACCATATCAAAGGCTGACAATGGTGATGCTTGGGTTGAGGTTCGGGGTAATAAATTAGCACCACCACAAATATCTGCTGAAGTTCTCAGAAAAATGAAGAAAACGGCTGAAGATTATTTAGGTGAAGAAGTCACTGAAGCTGTGATTACTGTCCCCGCTTACTTTAACGATAGCCAAAGACAGGCAACAAAAGATGCCGGACGGATTGCTGGCCTTGATGTGAAGCGAATTATTAATGAGCCAACAGCTGCGGCACTTGCTTTTGGTTTAGATAAAGTATCTACAGGCGATCGTAAGATTGCGGTCTATGACTTAGGCGGCGGAACTTTTGACGTATCGATTATTGAAATTGCTGATGTTGATGGTGAGAAACAATTTGAAGTTTTATCAACCAATGGCGATACCTTCCTTGGTGGTGAGGACTTTGACCAACGCATTATTGATTTCATCATTGGTGAATTCAAAAAAGAACAAGGCGTAGATTTATCAAAAGATGTATTAGCCTTGCAGCGTTTGAAAGAATCTGCAGAAAAAGCAAAAATAGAATTATCTTCAAGTGCACAAACAGAAATTAACTTGCCCTATATCACAGCTGATGCATCAGGTCCCAAGCACTTAAATATCAAAATGACACGTTCAAAGTTGGAATCTTTGGTAGAAGATCTCATTGCTAGAACAATTGAACCATGTCGCGTTGCTATTAAGGATGCTGGTGTTTCATTAACGGATATACAAGACGTTATTTTGGTTGGTGGTATGACACGTATGCCAAAAGTACAAGAAAAAGTGAAAGAATTTTTTGGTCAAGAGCCACGTAAAGATGTGAACCCAGATGAAGCTGTTGCAGTTGGAGCGGCAATTCAGGGGGCAGTCTTAGCTGGTGATAGAACCGATGTATTGTTATTAGATGTAACACCACTATCACTAGGTATTGAAACCTTAGGTGGTGTTATGACGAAGATGATTAAAAAGAATACGACGATTCCAACGAAGTATGCGCAGGTATTTTCAACGGCCGAAGACAATCAGCCTGCGGTAACCATTAAGGTTTTCCAGGGTGAGCGTGAAATGGCAACTGCCAACAAGACCTTAGGTGAATTTAATTTAGAAGGTATCCCACCATCAAGCCGTGGCACACCACAAATTGAAGTTAGCTTTGACATTGACGCGAACGGAATTTTGCATGTTGGAGCGAAGGACAAGGCAACTGGTAAAGAAAACAAAATTACAATTAAGGCAAATTCGGGATTATCTGAAGAAGAAATCCAGGCAATGGTTAAAGATGCAGAAGAAAATGCTGAAGAAGATCGCAAATTAAGAGAAGTTGTTGATGCTAGAAATACCGCTGAAGCTTTGGTTCATTCAACCAAAAAATCTTTAGAAGAGCATGGCGCTTCGTTAGATGCCGGTGAAAAAGAAAAAATTGAAGTTGCAATGAAGGCATTAGAAGAGGCGGCAAAAGGATCTGATAAAGCTGATATTGAAGCTAAAACGGAAGAATTAGGAAAAGTTAGTCAAACCTTAGGTGAGAAAGTATATGCTGCCATGGCTGAAAAAGCGCAGGCAGGTGGTCAACCAGCTAATGAAAAAGCAAAAGATGATAATGTTGTTGATGCTGAATTCAAAGAAGTTGATAAGAAATAATCGTTGTAGTTTATCTAAGGAATAGCTTTGGCAACAAAAAGAGATTTTTATGAAGTCTTAGAGGTACCGAAAAGCGCCACAGACGATGAGATTAAAAAATCTTATCGTAAGATGGCGATGAAGTACCATCCGGATCGCAATCCTGACAATAAAGAGTCTGAGGAGAAATTCAAAGAAGCGAAGGAAGCCTATGAAGCGCTTTCCGATCCTCAGAAAAAAGCTGCCTATGACCAATATGGTCATGCCGGTATAGATCCAAGCATGGGTGGCTTTGGAGGTGCTGGCGCACAAGGCTTTGGTGGCTTTGGCGATGCCTTTGGCGATATTTTTGGTGACATCTTTGGATCGGGTGGCGCAAGAGGTGGTCGAGGTGGTCCCCAGGTATTCAAGGGTGGTGATTTAAGGTACAGCATGGAAATTACTCTAGAGGAAGCTGCTAGAGGTCATGAAACACAAATCCGCATTCCAGGTTGGAATAACTGTGATATTTGTACAGGGTCTGGAGCTGAACCAGGTTCTAAGGTAGAAACCTGTTCAACCTGCAATGGACAGGGCCAAGTAAGAATGTCACAAGGCTTTTTTTCAATGCAGCAAACATGCCCTAAGTGTCGAGGCAATGGACAGTTTATACCCAAGCCATGTAAAAAATGTCATGGTGAAGGAAAAACTAAGCAACAAAAAACCTTAGAGGTAAAAATCCCATCTGGCATTGAAGATGGCATGCGAATTCGTTTATCTGGACATGGTGAGCCAGGCATTAATCAAGGGCCTGCTGGTGATTTATATGTAGAGGTACATATAAAGCCACATAGTGTGTTTGAACGAGATGGTGACGACTTACATTTCCAGATGCCGATATCTTTTGCCACAGCGTGTTTGGGTGGCGAAGTCCAAGTTCCTACACTAGCAGGCAAGGCAAGTTTTGAGGTTGCTGAGGGAACGCAAACTGGCCGTACGTATCGATTGCGAAGCAAGGGAATTAAAGGGATACGCTCCTCAGTTCCTGGGGATTTATATATTCATATACAGGTTGAAACACCTGTGAAATTAAATGAACAGCAACGCAAACTTATTCAAGAGTTAGAGAAGAGTCTGCAAGCAGACAGTCGCAAGCACAATCCTCAAGAAAGAGGTTGGATAGATCGCGTCAAAGGCTTTTTTAATTAATCGCTAAAACAATGTTCAGGTGCAGGGAATGCACCTGACTTAACTTCAGAAATATAGAGTTCGATTGCTTTTTCGATAGATCCACCCAAAGCCAAAAAGTTCTTTACAAACTTCGGTTGTCGACCAGGGAAGGCTCCTAGAGCGTCATGCATCACTAAGACTTGCCCAGAGCAGTCAGGGCCTGCGCCAATCCCAATGGTTGGAATCTGAATATGATTTGTAATCGACTTACCCAAGGATGAGGGTATAGCTTCTAAAACGAGCATTTGCGCACCTGCTTGCTCTAAATGTTTAGCATCTAGCAGCATTTGTTGCGCTTGTCCTTGAGATTTTCCTTGCACTTTAAAGCCACCTAAAGTGTTAACAGATTGGGGCGTTAAACCAAGATGGGCGCAGACAGGGATGCCTTGCTTGACCAAATGTTCAATCGTGGGAACTAACCAAGAACCACCTTCAATTTTGACCATCTTTGCGCCAGCTTGCATTAGCAGTGCCGCATTGCGAAGTGCACTATCTGAGTTACCATAAGAGGCAAAAGGCATATCAGCAATCAAATAGGAACGTTTTAAATTTCTACCAACACACAGGGTGTGGTAAACCATATCTTCGATGAGCACTGGTAAAGTAGAAGAATGTCCTTGAATAACATTACCTAGTGAGTCACCCACAAGAACTACATCCACACCAATTTGATCAAATAAAGTAGCAAAGCTTGCATCATAAGCGGTTAGACAAGTAATTTTTTCACCCGCAGAGTGCATCTTTAAGAAAGAACTAATCGTCAGTGCTTTTGTAGGTTCATTCGGTTGTATATAGGCCATAGCAATCTCTTTACACTAAAACTCGAATATACATAACTTTTATAGCTTAGTGGGTATTATTTGAATCGCCACTTTTCATGCAATGTTGATTTTGTAGTATTTCGATTTTTTGCCATGATAAATCCGGAAGTTTATTTCTTAATTTACCGTACTTGGGCAATTCAAGATCAGGGGCTAACTCGAGCAAAGGTAGTAAGACAAACATACGCTCTGTAATTCTGGGGTGGGGGATGATGAGTTCAGGCTCATTGCAATGAAAGTCATCATAGATTAATAAGTCAATATCCAGAGTGCGCGGTGCCTTTGCAAAGGGACGTTCACGACCAAAATGCTTTTCAACTGCTTGGCAAGCATGAAGAAGGGGGAGAGGCTCTAGAGTTGTCGAAATGGCAATCACGTTATTGATGTAATCTTCGCCAGGGGCATCAACAGGCTTACTAATATAAAAACAGCTACGGGCATTGATTTGAATAAATGGGATTTGGGCGAGACAAACGACAGCATCTGTCAAAATTTGCCTTGAGTCACCAACATTACCACCTAAACCTATAAATGCATTAGCCATAATTCCCTACCCCTCTTGGTGGTATTAATTATCACTACTTTAATCAATTTTTATAAAGGCTGCTCACCATCGTGTTGAATATTGGTAAGTTCTTGTTGTTTAGAGGGTTTGCGCCGACGCCGCCTTGATTTTGTTGGATTACTTGAAGAATTTAGTGGGGATTCTTCTTTAGCCTCGCTTAACAATAATTCACGACCAGGAAGATCGGAAAATTGAAATTTTTCCCACCAGTCAGCAAGCGAACTTGGTAATTCATCCGCTTGGCAACGCAAGCATAAAAAATCATAACCAGCCCTAAAACGAGGCGACTCTAAAAGTCGGTAGGGCATTTTGCCAACTCTTCTTTCAAACCGAGGTTGAAGACTCCAGATTTCACGCATATCTGTTTCAAAGCGACGTTGAATAGCAAAAACCTCACGTTGGTTTGCAAGCACTTCATCAATGGCCGCATGTAATGCTGGAATGAGGGGCTTACCAATCCCCATTTCATTTTGCCAGCCAAGATAAACCTCATGCCACAGTAAAGTGGCAAATAAAAATCCAGGCGAAATAGGTTTGCCTAATTGCACTCTTTCATCAGTTCTTGCAAGGGCAATTTTTGCAAAGTTACTTAATTTATCTTGTTCAAAGATGGCGTCGATCATTGGTAACAAACCTTGACCCAAGCCAACATCTCTTAGTGCCTCAAGTGAGGCCCAAGCATGGCCTGACATTAGAAGCTTTAAGATTTCATCAAAAAGGCGGGCGCTAGGCACGTCATGAATGAGTGGTGCCAACTCCTGGATAGGGGCCAATGTCTTGTGCTCAATGGAAAACCCCGTTTTTGCAGCAAAGCGCACGGCTCTTAGCATGCGAATGGGATCTTCACGAAAACGTTTTTCTGGATCACCAATCATTCGAATCAAACGTTCTTTCATATCGTAGATGCCGCCGTGGTAGTCAAGAACTACCTCATTCGCAGGGTTATAGTACATGGCGTTGATGGTGAAATCACGCCGCGCAGCATCCTCTGCTTGAGTGCCCCAGATGTTGTCCCTTAAAATTCGGCCACTTTCTGTAATGTGCTCACTTTCATCTTGAATCATTGCTCGAAAGGTAGAGACTTCAATAATTTCGGGTTTGTGACCACCATAAAAAGTGACATGCACAATTTGAAATCTACGACCTATGAGACGCGATTTTCTAAAAACACCTTGTACTTGCTCAGGAGTGGCATTCGTTGCCACATCAAAATCCTTCGGTACCATACCAAGAATTAAATCGCGAACAGCACCACCAACAATAAAAGCATCATAGCCAGCTTTTTGCAGTGCTTGCGTCACCTTAATGGCATTTTTGGAAATATTCTCTTGATTGATTCGATGCGCTTTGGCATTAATTTCTTTGGCGGATTTTTTTCGTAAAGAACGACTAGAGGTCAAAGAACTTTTACCAAGAATACG
>CANFUO010000007.1 GCA_947450225.1 Burkholderiaceae bacterium
ATGATTAAAACCATATTAGAAGATGTGGCAGATAACTTATTTAACCCAGACCCATACTATCAACAAGGCGGGGACATGGTACGTGTAGGTGGACTGCAATATAGCATTCGTCCCAAAGAAGGAATGGGCAAGCGTATTTCAGACATGCGTTTACATGGACAGTTAATTGATGCAAATAAAAGCTATAAAGTGGCTGGATGGGCGCCGGTGAGTGCTGCGTCAAAAGATATTGGTGGAGAGCCGATATGGGATGTTATCGCGCATCATTTGCGAGATATAAAAACAGTAAAAGCAGTAAAAATTAATGAACCTAAGGTACTCGGAGTTACTAGTAATCCTGGATATGAATCACTTTAACATTGGAAGATGAAATATATAATTAATCCTAAAATCTTTTATCAAATCGAAAAAGACACCGATCATAAGAGTCTATAATCAATGAATATAACAAGGAGGCAAGTATGGCAAATAAAGAGCAACTTTCTCGTCGGAGTGCAATTAAATTAGGGTTGGGGACTGCCGCGGCAGCCACAATTACTTCAGGCGGAGTATCAACTGCCGTGGCTGCAGAAAAGAAGATCTTATTCAAAGTCCCGCAGATCTATATTCCGGTTGTTGATCAAAAAGAACAATTTCCGGTTCGAAGAATTTATTGTATCGGCAGAAATTACGCAGCTCATGCCAGGGAAATGGGATCGGATCCAACACGTGAGCCACCATTCTTTTTTCAAAAGCCAACCGATGCGATTCAGTATGTGGCACCTAACACGGTAGGAGATCATCAGTATCCAACCCTGACTAATAACTATCATTATGAAGTTGAATTAGTCGCAGCACTTCATCGTGGTGGAAAAAATATCTCTGTTGAAAAAGCACTAGATCACGTCTACGCTTATGCATTAGGTTTAGATATGACAAGAAGAGATTTGCAGCGCTTTATGGGCGACCAGAAAAAGCCTTGGGAGATTGGCAAATCATTTGATCACTCAGCGCCCATAGGCCCATTATTCCCAGTGAGTAAGGTAGGGCATTTCACAGAAGGCAATATTGAGTTATCTGTTAATGGTGTTGTTAAACAAAAAGCAGACTTAAAGCAAATGATTTGGTCCGTTGCAGAGCAAATTGCTAAATTATCAGAAGCGAATGAACTATTTCCTGGCGATATCATTTATTCAGGCACGCCAGAGAATGTAGGGCCAGTAGTTCGGGGCGATGTGATTCGTTGTCAGATTCACAAATTACCAGATCTCGTGGTTAAGATTGTTTAATGTAGCCTATTAATTAGCTAAATAGTAAAAAGGGTAAATATCAAAAGTATTTACCCTTTTTTACTAGTGGGTCACCTTCAGACGTCTAGCTCAAAAAGTAGGTTTTTAAGTCGAGAAAGTCAAGTTAAGCACTATTCTCCAAAATTTACGATAATCTAAGTTCACCACATTATTCTGTCAAATAGGAATTATCATGCGTATTGAAGACACAGACCCAGCTAAGCACGCCTCTATCGAATACCCCATGGAAGTAAGTGCGCCCGTCTTTGCCCCCATTCAAGTCGTCGCAGAAAAAGATAAGGCAGTAAATATTGCAAGGCAAAATGCACAACTAGAATACGACCGGATTATGGAGCAGGCCGCAGTTTTAGTAAAACAAGCAAAAGCATTACAAGCACGATTAGATGCAACAGAGATGGTGCATGCAGCCACATTTAGTTTTAATCCCATACACGGCAAAATATATCACTTATATGTGGATCAAAGGACGCAAAAAAATTTGTTGATTCAAAATGGCCCAAATGAATGGAGTTGTGGGATTCCCCAGAATTGGACTTACTCTTTTGCGGTAAAAAAATTGGGTGATAGTACTTGGGCTGTTGTTGAAGAAGTGTGATTAACCAGCGACGCTTTCGCTATCGCCACGTGGCATACCTAGTAATTTGTATTAATCCACTTTGCCAATTTTTAACATGGTGGCTTTAATACGTTCGGCATCTTTATTCAGGAAATCAGCAAAAGCAGCGCCATCGCGATAATCACTGGTTGCGCCAAGCTTTGTCATACTTTGAATAAAGCCGTTATCTTGAGTAACTGCCTTTTGAATATCGCTACGAATCGACTGAACAATTTGATCCGGGGTTTTGATTGGGGCAAACAAACCGATCCATAAATAAAACTCAGCATCTTTATATCCAAGTTCAATTGCAGTTGGTACCTCAGGAAGTGAAGCCAATCGTTTATTGCCAGTAACAACAAGGGCTCTGAGCGCACCGGATTTAATTTGATTGACAACAGCACTAGGAGCGCTAGCCGTGGTTGCAATATGCCCGCCTAAAAGAGCCAAAATTGCGGGACCACCTCCAGCAAAAGGAATATGTCTTAATTTGACATTGGCGGCATTGGCTAACATTTCAATTGGAATATGAGAAGCACTATAAGCCCCAGACGATCCATACGTGATTTCTCCCGGCTTGGCTTTTGCATCCGCAATTAAATCTTTATAGGTTTTCCAAGGCGCGTCAGCTTTTACGACTAACACAATAGGATCAGCCACTAAAAGGGCTAAAGGGGCAAAGTTATTGATATCAAATGTAGTTGGTCGACCAAACATACGATCTGCTTCAGGAACAATAATCATTGATGGGTTGGTTGCGAGTAGGGTATAGCCATCAGGGCTAGAGTTAGCAACAAAAGCCGCACCAATTGCACCACCAGCGCCAGGTTTAGTCAAGACCACAGCAGGCTGTTGCCAGACATTAAATAAGGCTTGAGAAATCAATCGTGACGGTTGATCAGCTGCGCCCCCAGGTGGGAAAGGGACAACGAGATTAACAGGTTTATTGGGGAAGTTGTTTTGTGAGAAAACAAGACTGCTAAATACAAAGAAAAATAAGAATAAAAGTTTTTTTAGATAAGGGTTAACATCATGAAGCATCTTTATATCTCCTGATTAATTTTCGTTATATGATTAGATTAACATTAAATACAAAACGTATCCATGAGACTCATTACAAAAAGAAAATAAGATGATTCAATTTACCCCTTCACATTTAAACCGTGTAGTTCAAACTATCTTTTGTGCAGCTGGTGCAAAAGAGCAAGATGCAATCCAAATAGCTGATATTTTGGTGGCCAACCATCTGGCTGGCCATGACTCGCATGGTATTTTAAGAATTCCCGAATATTTACAAAGTATCAAAGATGGCGAAATTGACCCATCGGCAGATCCTGAGATCCTTCAAGAAACCCCAACGAGTGCGGTTGTGAAAGGTAATTGGTCATTTGGACAGGTCGCGGGTAATTTTGCCACCGATTTAGCGATACAAAAAGCATTAGAGATGGGCGTCTGCGCGGTGTCTATTGTGCAAGCTGCGCATACAGGCCGCCTGGCCGTATTTACCGAAAGAGCAGCCGCAAAGGGTGTTGTGATGTTTATGACAATTGGCACGGTTGATCGACCAATGACTGCTCCCTATGGCGGTGCAGCTCCCTTACTTGGCACGAATCCAATTGCGATTACATTACCTAATCAACACGGCCCTCACGTCACATTAGATTTTGCAACTTCGGCGATTGCCGCAGGTAAGATCAAGGTAGCCAAAGCCAAACATGAAGCCTTGCCACCGAATTGTTTGTTAGATAAAAACGGCGACCCTACGACTGATCCTAATGATTTTTTTGATGGCGGATTTATGATGCCCTTTGGGGGGCATAAAGGATATGCCTTAGCTGTAATTGCTGAATTAATGAGTGGTCCATTAGTGGGGTCAGAATATTTTCCCGCGGTGACACAACGAAGTGGGGTGTTTATATTTGCACTCAAAGCATCTTTATTCCAACCGATGGAAAAGTATGATGAGGCATTACAAAAGTCCTTACAGAAAATCAAAGCAATCCCACCAGCGAAGGGGTTTACTGAGGTGTTATTGCCAGGAGAGCCAGAATCAAAAATGAATACCAGGCGTCTTCAAGAGGGAATTCCGATACCCAAAGATACATGGCAAGCGGTCAGAAATGCTGGATTAACGGTGGGCGTAGATATAGATACAATAAAAGCAGTTTGAAGGAATCATTTAAGGGTATTTATTTTTTGTTATAGTCATACCATTACAACTATATTGAGAAAGAAGAGACATGACACATCCTGTATTGCAATACGAAGAAAAACGCCGCCTAGCAATGGACACAACTGATTTAGATGCTCTTAGACAGATATGTGACCCTGCAATGATTTATCGCCATAGCACTGGTGCAGTTGATGATTTAACTCAATACATTGGTAAATTGGAAACAAAACAAGTTAAATACTCGAATGTCGTATTTAAAGACATGACAGTGATTCTTCCTCATCAAGGTGATGCGAAGGTAGTACTGGTTATGGGGCATATGTTTGCTGATGTCACTAAGCCTACAGAAAATATCAAGATCAGTAGTCACTTTCAGACAACTTGGACACAAGTTGGCAATGACTGGAAACTACTAGCTGTGCATAGCGCATCGATAGGTCATTAATCAGCTTTAAATTCTGCAGCTAGGGGAGTTTGGCTTGCGTTCTTTCGAAGATATTTTATATACAGAACATGGTGGCGTTGCCACCATTGCGATTAATCGTCCTGAAAAATACAATGCCTTTCGCGGGCAAACGTGTGATGAAATCATTCAAGCACTCCACCTTGCGGGTTGGAATAAAGATATTGGCGTCATTATTTTGACTGGCGTTGGAGAAAAAGCATTTTGTTCTGGCGGCGATCAATCGGCTCAAGAAGGTGGCTATGACGGTCGAGGCATCATTGGTTTGCCACTTGAGGAGCTTCATAGCTTAATCAGAGAAGTACCCAAACCAGTCATTGCTAGAGTCAATGGCTATGCCATCGGTGGCGGCAACGTGTTGGTGACCTGTTGTGACCTAGCGATTGCGTCTGAAAATGCCATCTTTGGACAAGTAGGGCCCAGGGTTGGATCGGTCGATCCAGGTTTTGGTACTGCCTACTTAAGTCGTGTTATTGGCGAAAAGCGTGCCAGAGAAATTTGGTATTTGTGCCGTAAATATACTGCGCAACAAGCCTTAGAATGGGGGCTAGTTAATGCGGTAGTCCCTATGGATCAGCTAGACCAAGAAGTTGAGAAGTGGGCTCAGGAAATCATGGCATTAAGCCCAACCGCCATTAGTATTGCTAAACGATCATTTAATGCGGATTCGGACTCCATTAAAGGTATTGGTTCTTTGGGGATGCAGACACTTAAACTCTTTTATGAGTCAGAAGAATCAAAAGAAGGGGTAAAAGCTTTTCTAGAAAAACGTAAACCACGTTTTAGAGACTGAAGTGTAATTAACCCATCGATATATATTGATCCATAGGCACAATATGAAGAAAAACATCATGCAACTAAACAAACGCTTAATACTTTTGTTCTTCATTGCTTTTTTCTCAGCATCACAAGCGCAAACGTCTGAGGGTAATTATCCGATTAAGCCGATTCGCATTATTATTCCCCAAAGTTCAGGTTCCGCCACGGATACCTTAATTCGGCTGATCGCGCCTAAATTAACAGAGCAGTTAGGGCAAGCGCTCATTTTGGAAAATAAATTAGGGGCGGGCGGCATTATCGGCGCCGATACAGTTGCTAAAGCGGCTCCAGATGGATACACGCTTTTGATTGGCGCTACATCATGGATTACGATTGCACCGCATGTATATTCAAAATTAAGTTATGACCCACAAAAAGATTTAGCACCAATATCGATATTTGCTATAGGTCAAAATGTATTAGCCGTACCTGCGAACTCACCGGTGATGAATGTAAAAGATTTAGTTGCGCAGATGAGGGCCAATCCCAATGGATTAAATATGGCCTCAGCGGGGATTGGATCTACGAGCCATCTTGCTGGAGAAATGTTGACCTCCCTTGCAAATGTGTCCGCAGTGCATGTGCCATACAAGGGGGCGGGACCATCCGTAATGTCCTTATTATCAGGAGAGGCACAATGGGTTTTTACCCCGATGCAAGGCCCCATTGCCTTGATTCGGTCAGGTAAATTAAGGGCGCTTGCTGTAGGAGGTGGTGTTCGCTCAGCCATCTTGCCAGATGTGCCTACAGTCAAGGAATCTGGAATTGCTGGCTATGATATGAGAAATTGGTATGGCTTATTAGCACCAACGGGAACTCCAAAACCAATTATCGATAAATTACACGCCGCGATTGTAAAAGTTGTTAATAGCCCTGAGATCAAAGAGCAGTTTTATACACAGGGATCAGAGCCCACTACCAACTCTCCGCAAGAGTTTAGTCAGTTTATTCGTGACGAGACAGAGCGTATGTCTAAAGTGGTTAAAAAAGCGGGTATCAAGGTTGAGTAATGAAGGATAAATAATGCAAGCACTCAGATTTAATCAAACGGGCGATTTAAATTTTCTGCAACTAATCGATGTACCCTTACCAAGCATCAAAGAGGATGAAGTACTGATTGAAGTAAAAGCAGCAAGACTCAATCGGAATGATATTTCGAATGTGATGGGCAGACTTCCCTATACAACGATTCCACGAACACCAGGACGTGATTATGCGGGCATTGTAAAAGCGGGACCTAAAAATCTGATTGGTAAAGAAGTTTGGGGTACAGGTAAAGAAAACGGCTTCATCCAAGACGGCAGTCATGCCGCGCATATCAAAGTCCATCAAAATGCTATTTCTTTGAAGCCACAATCCTTATCCTTTATCGAAGCGGCCAATTGTGGGACACCCTACATCACAGCCTGGGGAGCGATAGAGTCGTGTCATGTCGGTGAAGGGACACGCATTGTTATCATAGGAGCCAATGGCGCCGTTGGAAATGCCGCGATTGAATTAGCAAAAAAAAGAAAAGCGCAGGTCTTAGGCTTGGTACGTCGTCAAGAAAACATCGCAGATATTGAACATCAAGGTGTTAAGGCTAATCTTTTGCCGACCGATAACACTGATGAAAAAGCCCTCAAACAATTAATACAGCAGTATTTTTCCGATGGAGCTGATGTTATTTTTGATACGACAGGGTATTGGTTACCTAATTCCATTTCGGCGATCGCAAAATTTGGTCAAGTCGCAGTTATTGTTGCCCCAGGCAATGGACAAGTGAGTATTTCAGTCAGAGATTTATACCGAAATGGTGGATCGATCAAAGGCGTTAACTCCTTGCTGCATTCAGCTAGCGAATGCGCCACAATTTTTAACGAATTAGCAAAGGATTTTGATCATCAATTGATGCGCCCACCAAAGAATATACAAACCCATGCATTAAAAGATGCGATTGAAATATATCGAGCAGTGCAAAATGGCTTAACTGGTATGCATGTATTTATTCCACAGCACGCATGAACATGAAAATTATTGATGCCCATATTCATATTTGGCAAAATGGTAAACCACGAGGAGCCCACCGCCAAGCGCCTTATTCAGCAGCAGAAGTTTTGTTGGATATGGACAGTGCAGGGGTTGATGCAGCAATTATTCAACCACCAGCCTGGGATCCGCAAGCTAATCAGATTGCTATAGCAGCAGCAAAACAATATCCCAAGCGTTTTGGTATTTTGGGTAATTTTGCATTGAATAGCCCACAGCCAGAAATCATACTTCGAGATTGGAAAGAACAGTCTGGGATGTTAGGACTACGTTATATCCTCAATGAGCCGATACACAGAGAATGGATGATGGGTGATGAATTACATTGGTTATGGTCTGGAGCGCAGGAAAACGGTATACCCATTGCAATTGCTGCAAGCAGTCATTTAGAGATTTTTGCATCGATTGCCAAGCGTTATCCTGAACTTAAATTAATTATTGATCATTTGGGTGTTCCATTAGACGCAACTGGAGAGCAGGCATTCTTGCAAATGCCTGCTCTAGAACAGTTGGCTAAATTTTCAAACATCGCCATTAAAGCAACAGCAGTGCCCGCATACGCTGACGACACCTATCCCTATCAAAGTATTGAAAAACATATCCAAAGAATTTATCAGTTATTTGGCGCAGAACGATTTTTTTGGGGTAGCGATATCACGAAACTTAAATGCACATGGCGCCAATCGATTGATTTATTTATCAATGAATATCAATGGATCAGTGCTGAAGAAAAGTCTTTAGTGATGGGGAGTGGATTAACTCAGTGGTTATCTTGGGACATTGATTGAGCAACATTGAGGTCGATAAGGCCTGATGATTCAATTTTTTCAGAGAACCACACCATCAGAGAATCAGCGCGCTTACCCAAATAAACGGGACAATCATTTTCATCAAGTTGCATTGATAGATCATGGCCCGGTATTAAAATATTTTTCGGCTTGGAGCGCCACTTCTCAAAAATGAGATCAATGGAGTCCGCACTTTCAGAGACATTAGCCGTATCAATAACCTTCTTTGACATCAGTTCCGCACGGTTCTTGGCAGCATCACCCGTAAAGATAACATCACTGGCACCATTATCTAAGACGAAGAGTAAATGACCAGGAGTATGTCCAGGGACAAGGAAGCAGTGCAGAAAAGGCAAGAACTCAGAAGGAGCTTGAATACGTCTGACATGGGCAGACTGATTGAGTTGTTGCACATACAGCTCCGGTAGAGGATTAAATCCAGGCGCTTGCTTGGCAGCCCAAGTCAGCTCAGTATCCCCAATCCAGATAGTCGCTTGTGGAAATAAAATATAGTTCACCATATGGTCATAATGCGCATGCGTCAAAATAACATCGGTAATATCTTTTGGCTCTAAGCCGAATTCATGTAAGCGTTTTTTTAAAGGACCGCGCATACCAAAAGCGCCGACATCTAGCAAAATAGTTCGACCTTGCCCACGAATCAAACTCACCGTACTCCAACCAAGTCCCCCATGACAAATAGATCTTCCCGGGAAGCCTTGAATCAGAACATCGACTTGATAATTTGCCATATTTTGTGCCGTTAAGAAAAAAAGGAGAGTGGATGAAAATAGTTAAGCGTCACCCAGCTGAGAGTGTTTTTTAAGTAATTGCAAAGTATCCTCACTTAACTTAATACCTAAGCGACGCTGTTCCGCCATTTTTGTGAGTTCAATCATGCCTGGCACAATCACAGGATGCTCAGCATCTGCCGCGGGGCTATCCGTGAGGATCTGGGCAAAATCAGTCATACGCTGTGCAAGCCACTGCGTAGAGCCCAATTTTTTAGTATCGAGCAAAATAAAAAAGTGCCCGAGATTTTGTGGCTCAGCCGGGGCATCCTGCCAAGATTGAATATGCGTCAAGTAAGCGGCATTTGATAAAAGCCCGGCAAAAATATCCACCATTAATGCAAGACCATAACCCTTGTGTCCACCAACAGGTAATAAAAATCCATCTAAAGCAGCTTTTGGATCGGTAGTTGGGAAACCTTTGGCATCAGTCCCCCATGTATTTGGAATTTCCCGGCCTTGTTTAAAAGCATCCCTAATTTTTGCTCTTGCGACAACACTCATCGCCATATCCAGTAAAAAGGGATTACCACCTGGGTTAGGAACCCCAAAACCTAGAGGACTATTGCCAAGGCGGGCATCAGTTCCACCCCAAGGTGCGATTGTCGTAGTGGCATTACTACCAATCATGCTAGCAAAACCCTGCTCAGCAGCGAGTAGGGCATAGGGCGATATAGGACCAAAATGATTACTGCCCCGTGTTAACGCAATCCCAATGCCACACTCAGCAGCAACTTCCATTGCCGCCTCCAAAGACCGCATGCCCACGAGAGGACCAACACCATTGTCACCGTTCACTTTCACCATCGCCGCAGCAACGCGTTCAACAGTGATTTTTGGATTTGGATTAATTCCGCCAATTTGCAGGCGTTCGCCGTAGGATTCGAGACGACTCATGCCGTGAGTAGAAAGCCCAAAAAGGTCAGCCATGACGAGGATTTTTACAACTTCAGTGGCATCCCCGCGCGGAAGACCTAAGCGGCAGAATGCCTCGATACCTAAATGGGTTAATTCTGCTTCACTAATACGCGGGGACTCAATCATTATGACCTATTAAAAAACGGTGTAATTCTCAATTTTGGCACATTTGGCGAGCAATATGCCGAGAAAATGCTTCGTATGCATAGTGAGTATTGGTTTTAATGGCATAAAACATAAAATATATAATATTGATTTATTATCGATAGAAACAGTAAAGAGACGATATGAACACTTTTCAATTCCATAGTACAAAAACCATCCAATTGGCAAAAGATGCCTTTTCTGCCAATGAAAATGCAAAATTCTTATCAGGAGGCATGACCTTATTGCCTTCGATGAAGCACGGCTTAATTCAGCCGAATCATTTGATTGACCTCAGTAAAATTCCAGAACTTCAAGTTTTAGAAGAAAGTAATGAGTTCTTGACGATTGGGGCGGCGACGAAGCACGATACCGTAGCAACCCATCCATTGGTGCAATCAGCGATTTCGGGCCTTGCTTATTTAGCGAGTCAAATTGGTGATCCTCAAGTACGCATGCGTGGCACCATTGGTGGTTCACTAGCGAACAATGACCCTGCTGCCGACTATCCTGCCGCAGCCTTAGCTTTAAAAGCACACATTGTGACGGATCGCAGAGTGATTGCTGCCGATGAATTTTTTACCGGATTTTATTCAACCGCTCTCGAAGAAGGCGAAGTCATTACGCAAATTAAATTGAGTAAGCCGATCAAAAGTGCGTATGTGAAGTTTAAGCAAGCGGCATCTGGATATGCATTAGCGGGTGTATTTATTGCGCTGTATGCTAATCAAGAAGTTAGAGTTGCAGTCACAGGTGTAGCCTCGGGCGTATTTCGGTGGGAAGAAGCGGAGCGCGCTTTTTTAGGCTCAGAAATGAAGCCTGATTTGCAACGTGATGATGTCATCAGTGACCTACATGCCCCTAGTGCATACAGAATCAATATTGCTCAAGTCTTATTTAAAAAAGCAGCGCAACAAATAAAAAATAATTCATAAAAGGTTATCTATGCAACTCACAATTAATGGCCAAATAAAAGATTTGGCAGTCCAAGACAATATGCTTTTAATTGAAGTCATTCGCGACCAATTACAACTTACAGGCACTCACAATGGTTGTGACACCACCCAATGTGGATGTTGCACTGTCTTGATGGATCAAGTGGCGGTCAAGTCTTGCACCATACTCGCAAGACAAGCCGAAGGAAGCAGTATTCAGACCATTGAAGGATTGGCTGGTAGCCAGCTCCATCCCGTTCAAGAAGCGTTTTCTCAAGAACATGGCTTGCAGTGCGGGTATTGCACTCCGGGTATGATCATGAGTACTGTTTACTTATTACAGCGTTATCCAAATCCGACCGATGATCAAATTAAAGAAGGTTTAGCCGGCAATATTTGCCGTTGCACAGGATACGTCAACATCATTAAGGCAGTTCAATCTGCTGCCAAAAAAATCCAGGAGGCAAAAGTATGAACGCACCCGAAGCGCTACTGCGTAAAGAAGACTTACGTTTAATTACAGGCCAAGGTAAATTTACATCAGACTGGTATTACGACGGTATGTGTCATGCCTATATGATTCGCTCACCTTATGCCCATGGAGTAATTAAGTCCATAAGTTATGAAGATGTTTTAAAAGCGCCAGGTGTTGTACGGGTGATCACAGCGCAGGATGTTGCGCAAGCTGGTATGAAGTCCCTTCCCACGGGTGTCACGATTCAAAATCCGGACGGACAAAATCAAACTTTGGCACCAATGCCAGTTCTTGCAACAGGTAAAGTGCGCTTTGTAGGACAGCCGATTGCGATGGTCATTGCCGATACCTATGAACATGCAAAACAAGCCGCAGAACTCGTCCAGATGGATGTTGACATGCTCGATGCCGTTACGGATTATGATTCAGCCCTCGCATCTCAAGCCCCGCAATTACATGAACAAGCAACAGGTAATTTATCGATTCACTTCACCAAAGGGGATCAAGTTGCTACCGAAAAAGCCTTTGAACAGGCAACTTTTGTAAGCTCGATGTGTGTGAAGAGTCAACGTTTAATCGGCTCCCCAATGGAGTTGCGATCAGTCGTTGGTAAATATGATCCACAAACAGATCGCTATATTATCCATACCCCAAATCAGGGGATGCTTGGTATGCTTGGGGCGCTTGAGCATATTACAGGGATTCCAAAAGCACAGATTGATGTGCAGACACAAGATGTGGGTGGATCCTTTGGTATTCGTGGTGGAGCTTTTAGTGAAAATGCCCTGGTATTGCTAGCGAGTAAGCTCATTGGAAAGCCAGTAAAGTGGGTAGCGACTCGCTCAGAAGTATTTTTATCAGATTGGCATGGTAGAGGACTTGAGTTAAACGGTTTTATTGCACTTGATCAATCTGGAAAAATTTTAGGGCTTCGTTTTGAGAATAAAGCTGACCTTGGTGCCTATACCTGTTATTTTGGATCATTCATTGGTGCGCGCAATATTGTTATTACGATGAATGGCGTGTATGACATACCTGCTTTATCGATGTCATCAGAACTCTACTTCACCAATACCGTGCCAGTCTCTGCTTATCGTGGAGCTGGAAGGCCTGATATCGCTTATGCCATTGAACGACTGATTGATCATGCGGCGTATGAGCATGGTTTTGATCCAATTGAATTACGCCGTAAGAATTTTATTAAGCCTAGTCAATTCCCATACGACAATCAGATTGGTTCGGTATACGATAGCGGAGAATTTGACACATTATTGGATCGTGCTTTAGAGGTCAGCGACTATAAAAACTTCGAGGGGCGTCGTCAACAAGCGCTCCAAAATAATCGCTTGCGAGGCATTGGCTTAGCCTATTTTATAGAGGCATCTGGAGCAGGAACAGCACCTAAAGACCAAGTGATTGGTCAATTTACAGCTCAAGGAGTTTTGCAAATATTTGGGGTGACAGGAGCATCTGGTCAAGGACATGAAACATCGTTTTCACAAATTGTGCACGAAAAAATTGGCCTACAAAGTGATCAAATTGAATATTTTGCAGGACAAGCTGACAAAATGATGGTCGGTAGTGGCACTGGAGGATCTAGGACCTTGTATGGAGCCGGAAGTGCAGTTTTTAATCTGTGCGAGCAAATCCAAGAAAAAAGTAAATCACTAGCCGCGCAACTCATGGGTGTATCGCAGGAGCAGTTGCAATTTAACCAAGGTAGTTGGCATGCGGGCAATCAATCCCTCTCGATTTTGCAAATTGTGCAAAAAACATTTGTGCCAGGACAACCGCACCCATTAGATGCAACTGGCGAAGCCTCTTCAGGTGCGACATACCCGAATGGGTGCCATATTGCGGAGGTAGAGATAGATCCAGAGACAGGCGTTACCGAAATTATTCAATATGTAGCGGTGGATGATGTGGGAGTTGCAATCTCCCCGGCGCTTGTACAAGGACAAATTCATGGAGGAATTGTTCAGGGTATTGGACAGGTATTTTATGAACAAGCCATTTATGATGAAACAGGACAATTACTTACTGGATCATTTATGGACTATGCAATGCCTAAAGCAGGTTGCTTACCTCTTATTAAAACTGAAAAAATAGAAGTAATCACCAAAAATAACATCCTTGGATCTAAAGGTGTTGGTGAATCCGGTTGCTCAGGATCCTTGCCGACCTTATCCAATGCTGTGATCAATGCGCTTCGACCCAGAGGTATTACTGAATTAGATATGCCCTTTACACCTGCCAAAGTATGGCAGGCATTGCAGTCTAATTAATCATAGGAAACATTCGCGGACTTAATCACCTTACCCCAGCTATCAAGATCTTGGGCAATTTGTTTTTGCATTTGAGCTGGGGTCATTGAAATGAGGTCATAACCTTCCTTGCGAATCGCTTCTTGAACAGCGGCGTCTTGAAGTGCGGTGGTAAATGCTGGTAGTAATTTATCTATGACTGCTTGAGGAAGTTTTGCTGGCCCTACAACTCCAAACCAAATACTCGCATCAAAATTTGGATAACCTGACTCCGCTAAAGTAGGAACATCTGGAAACATGGAGCTACGCTTAATCGAAGTAACAGCTAAAGGCTTGATACGACCGGCTTGAATATGCGCAGAGGCTGCCCCCAAAGAAGAGAACAAGAGAGGGACATGACCGCCAATGAGTTCAACGATTGCAGGCGCGCCCCCTTTGTACGGAATATGGGTTAGTTTTGTATTGGTGACAACCTGAAACTGTTCTGCAGCAAGATGACCAACACCACCGATACCAGAAGTTCCGTAGCTCCAAGACCCTGGTTTGTCGCGCATGAGTTCGATGAGTTTTTTAACATTTGTGGCAGGTGAGTTTGCTGGTGTGACTAAAATGACACCACCTGTCCCGACCATGGCTAGCGGCGTAAAGTCTGTCATGGGGTTATAAGGTGTTTTTTTCATGCGCGGCACAATGGTCATTGGCCCTGAGTCGGTAATGTGCAGGGTATAACCATCGGCAGGTGCTTTAGCTAAAATATCTGCTGCAATAGCACCACCAGCACCAGGGTGATACTCCATAATGATCGATTGGCCTAAGAGGCGGTTTAACCGCTCAGCTAGTGGCCGAATGAGGTTGTCTGCAGCGCCGCCGGGCGAATAACCCACAATCATGCGAATCGGTTTGTCGGGGTAATCGGCAAACGACAAGACGGGGAGAGTAAGCATGCAAGCTAATAAAACCCTCTTAGCTAAAGCTCGTGACAAAATTCTCAAATGAACAAACATCATATCGACTCCTTAGTCTTTAGAAAATACTGCATTTGTATTTTTAATACCTTTGATTTCTACAGCATTACCAGAAGGGTCAAACACCAAGAAAACCTCTTGCTCTCGAGGTGTGCCATGAAAAATGGTTTGTGGCGGCATCGCAAAATGAATCTGATGCGCATGGATACGGTCTAAGATTTTTTGATATTGATCAAGTTCAACGACGACACCAAAATGTCGCAGGGGATAATGATTAGGTTGAGTTCCAATATAGACACTTTCATGAGCAGCTTCTTCCGCAGAAAGTTGCGCAACCAAATGATGATTAAAAAAATCAAAATCGATACGATCAGGAGCAATTTTGGTGGCTTTACAGCCTAAGACATCACTATAAAAAAACAGTGTTTCTGTGATGGTGCGAATCGGAATAGATAAATGGATCATGGCTTATGGAATCAACACAATAGCGCCTTTTGTACCACGCCCTTCAATCATCGTGTGGGCTTTAGCCGCCTCTTTTAAAGGGAGAACGGCTTCAATATCTAAACGAAAAGAAGGGTCACCCAAGATCTCAAACGCATCGATAGCCATAGCTTGCATATCATTTTTGTCAGCAATATAGGTTCGTAGAGTTGGCCTACAAATCCAGAGTGATTTTGCATGTAAGGTTTGTAATGCAAAATTTTCAACTTGACCAGAAGCAGTACCAAAATTAATCGCGAGGCCTTTTGGTTCTAGACAATCAAGGGAACCCATAAAAGTATCTTTTCCAACAGATTCAAAAACAACCTTCACACCCTTACCTTGAGTAATTTTCTTGACCTCAGCGGCAAAATCGTGGGTACGATAGTTAATCAAGTGATCAGCGCCCAAAGATTTAACGAACGCAATTTTTTCATCAGAACCAGCTGTCGCAAAAACCTCCAAACCAAGACGCTTAGCCCACTGCACTAAAACTTGGCCAGTTCCACCGGCGGCAGCATGAATCAGAACTTTATCGCCTGCAATAAGAGGGCGCATCTGCTTGAGAAGATATTGCGCGGTCATTGCGCGAACAAAGCCAGCGGCACATCTTTCATCTGAGATATTACTGGGTACAAGAACCAATCGATCAGATGCGACAGCCACATGAGAACAATACGTACCAACGCCAGCATTGGTGTAGGTAACACGATCACCCATTTTGACTTCAGAAACATCAGAGCCAATGGCTTGCACAATTCCAACCGCATGAACACCAGTAATAAAAGGAGGTTCTGGATTATGGGCATGCGATTGACCAGCACGCAAATAAATATCTACAAAATTAACCCCAATAGCAGTTTGTGCTACTAAAACCTCATTACTTTTTGGAATCGGCATAGCCATTGCCGCGTATTGCATGACCTCGGGGCCGCCCAATTTTGTCACCATCATGGCATAGCAAGCTTGATTCATATTGTCTCCAGCGCATTATTTTTTATTTAATCTAACATAAAATTTCTGCCTAAAATGCCCAATACAGTAATTACCCTAAGGAGGGAATAGAATGGGACATTGTTTGTACACCCTTAAATAAAAGAATCCCGCATGAACCATTCATACCCTAGCATTGATTGGCAAGAACAATCACAAAGTCATCGAGGGCTTTGGTACTCAGAAGCACAGTTACCTGCCCCGCAGAAAATCATGTTGATAGATGACACCATCAAAGCAAATAAAGCAATGGAACTGGCCAGGCAAGGTATTGGTTTGCTGTGGGTTGGAGATTATCAAAATGGACGAGAGTTACTGCGCTCAATAACACGACGTCTTGATCGACCACCACGCGTGGGATCACAAAAGATACCCACCTTACCAGCTGAGATCTTTGCGCTTCACCGCCAAAATCAAGGGCAAAAGGCACAAATTTTAGGGCAAATATTGATTGCTTTAACGCCGGATTTTGTAATCAATTTACGACGCGGGCAGGACGTTTCACAAGCATGCAAAGATGTGATTGGCGAGATTACGCAGCCCATCGTAATGCCCTTCAAGCAACTCTTAGCAATTGTCAGTGCACATGAATGGCGCAAGAAAAAAGTATTTGTTCCATCTCTTAAAGAACATATTATTCCGCACTTTGGGGTGTATTCACCACTGCGTGGCGAATACCTAGAACTAGCGATGCAAGCGCCATTACCTACAAATCATGTCCAGGCCTTTGATATTGGAGCCGGGACCGGGGTATTGTCGATTCTTTTGGCAAAACGCGGCTTTGAAAAAATCACTGCAAGCGATATGGATCCACGCGCGATTGCATGTGCTCGTGAAAATATTCAGGCTTTGGGACTTAGCGAAAAGATTACAGTGATGCAAGCAGATCTTTTTCCACCGGGGCGGGCAGACCTCGTTGTCTGTAATCCACCTTGGTTGCCAGCGCAGCCTAGTTCACCCATCGAACACGCAATTTTCGACCCAGGATCACGTTTCTTACAAGAGTTTATTGCGCAACTTCCTGAGCATTTAGCAATTGATGGGCAGGCATGGTTAATTATTTCAGACTTAGCGGAGCATCTAGGACTGCGGACTAGGCAGGAGTTGTTGGAACTGATATCTAAAGCAGGGCTTGTGGTGCTTGAGCAATTACAAACCAAGCCAAAGCATCCTAAAGTACAAGACGAGAACGACCCACTTCACTTTGCTAGAGTGAAAGAAGTTAGTTCTCTGTGGGTCTTGGGACTGAAGTAGTTTTAAAACGCGATTGGTGCGTATTAATCGAGTTTGATATTGGCTGACTTAATTGTTTTTGTCCAATAAGCAATTTCTTGGTTCAGTAATTTAGTCATTTCTGCGGGCGGTAAATAACGTAATTCAATACCCGCAGCATCTGCTCTTTGTTTTACTTCAGGAAGCTCTGTAATTATTTTTAATTGCGTTGTTAATTTATCAATAATTGGTTGAGGAGTGCCTGCTGCCATGTAGAGCGCAACCCAGGACTCTAATTGAAAATCAGGTAAACCGGCTTCCGCCACTGTTGGTATAGTCGGCATCATCGGATGGCGAATCTTACCAGTTACTGCTAGTGCTTTGAGCTTTCCGGTTTGCACATGCCCCATCACTGACGGCGGGGTTGTAATAAAGACTTGCACTTGTCCAGCCAAAACATCTTGGATAGCAGCGCCAGAACCTTTATAGGGAACATGCACCATTTCCACACCCGTTTGTTGTTTAAAGATTTCTGAACCAATATGAGATAAGGAGCCGTTACCTTGAGAGGCATAATTTAATTTGCCAGGATTGGCTTTAGCATACGCAATAAATTCTTTTAGGTTATTGACCGGAATGGAGGGGTGCACTGCGATGACGTTGGTTGCTACAGTTACTAAACCAATTGGCGTCAAATCTTTGCGTGCCCAGGGTAATTTATCTTGCAAAATAGGATTGGCAACATGATATCCAGAATAAGACACCAAAATCGAATAACCATCTTTTTGACCACTAGCAACATGTTGATAAGCTATGTTGCCACTGCCACCGGGTTTATTCTCAATAATCACAGATTGTTGGAGCAATTGCCCCAGAGGATCACTTACTAAACGAGCAGAAGTATCTACGATTCCACCAGGAGGGTTAGGAACAATTAAAGAAATCGGACGCGCAGGATAGTTTTGGGCAAAACAAAAGCAAGAAACGAACAAAAGTGTGCTGACTACAGCTGACTTGATAAATCGATTGAGCAACATGTTTATACACCCCCAAAAGTCATTAAATGGAAAAAGTAAATTATTATTACATAATCAATGTATACCAGGTTTGTTGTCGCGCGGGTTGGTGATGGGATAAAAATATCCTTGCGACTCTATTAAAAAGGGGAAATCTGTGAGTTGTTTAAGTGGTTTAAAAATTATCGAAATGGGGCAGTTGATTGCTGGGCCATTTGCAGGAAAAACTTTAGCTGACTTTGGGGCAGAGGTTATTAAAGTAGAAACCCCAGTTACAGGTGATGCATTACGCAAATGGCGTTTATTGAAAAATGGCACTTCTATTTGGTGGCAAGTCCAATCGAGAAATAAAAAATCAATCTCATTAGATCTAAAGTCCCCTGAAGCGCAAGATATCATACGTGCCTTGGTAAAAGAGTGCGACGTCTTGATTGAAAACTTTCGACCAGGAACGCTAGAGGAGTGGGGCCTTGACCCTGAGGATTTATTAAAAATTAATCCACGATTAATCGTACTTCGGATCAGCGGTTATGGACAAACCGGACCTTATCGGAATAGACCTGGATTTGGGGTGGTTGCAGAAGCGATGGGTGGTTTGAGACATTTAACTGCAGAGCCAGGTAGAGTTCCCGTCAGAGTTGGCGTTAGCATTGGCGATACCCTGGCAGCCTTGCATGGGGTTATTGGGATATTACTCGCCTTACATGAACGACATCAAAGTGGTAAAGGGCAGATTATAGATGTAGCCCTTTATGAGGCGGTCTTTAATTGTATGGAAAGCTTATTGCCTGAGTACAGCGCTTTTGGAGAAGTGAGACAAGCCGCGGGTAGCGCTTTGCCGGGAATCGCACCTTCCAATGCCTACTTATGTAAAGACGGGGGATATGTGTTGATTGCTGGAAATGGCGACAGCATTTTTAAACGGTTAATGACCGCGATTGGTCAAAAAGAGATGGCCAATAATTCGGACTATGGAGATAACACTGGCCGCGTTCAACATGTTGCCTATATTGATCAAGTTATTGGAAAATGGACATTATTGCATGGCGTTGATGAGGTTCTTCAGGTATTGGAAGAGGCAAAAGTTCCTGCTGGGAAAATATATACGGCAGCAGATATTGCCCATGACCCTCATTTTATTGCCCGACAAATGATATTAAATCAAGTGAGTTCGGATGGTGATCACGTACTTGTCCCTGGAATTGTGCCTAAATTATCTCGAACTCCAGGCAACATCCACCGAGCATCTCCAAATATTGGACAAGACAATGAGCAGGTATTAAAAGAAATAGGCCTATCTGAAGAACAAATATCAGCGATGTATGCACGGGGAATCATTTGGTCTGAGAAGAAATCGAATGAGCAATAAAAAACGCTCCATCTGGATGCAGGTGTGTTTTTGTTTTTTATTTCCAGGAATATTAAGTGCCCAAACATCTTCCCCAATCCTTGAATTTTTACCAGAACAGGCAACGGGCATCAAAGAAAAAAAAGTTGTATTTGCTAAGGAGCAGATGGTCGCTGGTGCGAATCGATACATATCACAGGCCGGCGCTAGCATTTTAAATCAAGGCGGTAATGCTGTAGATGCCGCTATTGCAAGTGCGATCATGGTCACCTTAGTCGAGCCACAATCTGCCGGAATTGGGGGCGGTGGATTTATCTTATATTTTGATAAGAAACAACACATCTTAACTAGTTTTGATGGCAGAGAAACTGCGCCACAAGTAGTAACAGAAAACCTTTTCATCGACCAAATGGGGCGACCGCTGTCTTATCCTGATGCGGTGAACAATGGCAGATCAGTCGGTGTGCCTGGGCTTCTCAAGGCTTTAGAGCTCATGCATCAAAAATATGGAAGGCTTCCTTGGCAAGAACTTTTTGCGCCGACCATTGAGCTAGCAGAGCGGGGTTTTGAGGTATCTTCCAGGTTATCCCAATTAGTACAAAAAGATCCTTTTCTGGCGTATTCAGAAAACGCTAAAACATATTTTTACAGCTCAAGTGGAACGTCAATACAAACAGGGCAGATATTAATCAACATCCCATTAGCAAATGCATTAAAAAAAATTGCCAAATATGGGGCACATGTTTTTTATGAAGGTCAGATGGCCAAAGAAATAGTCTTAGCAGTAGGTCGACATCCGCGGCCTGGGGTCCTTAATGAAGATGACTTAAAAAAATACCGTGCTGTGGAGCGGGATGTCGTGTGTGGGCC
This sequence comes from Burkholderiaceae bacterium, assembly GCA_947450225.1. Classification (GTDB taxonomy): domain Bacteria; phylum Pseudomonadota; class Gammaproteobacteria; order Burkholderiales; family Burkholderiaceae; genus Polynucleobacter. Next base: position 20,570 of record CANFUO010000007.1, read on the forward strand.
TTATCGCACATTGAGGGTATGCGGTATGAGCCCGCCATCGTCTGGGGGGATTACTTTATTACAGATTTTAGGAATACTAGAGTCGTTTCCGATGACCACTTATTCCCCCACATCCTATCAAGGGATTCATTATTTTTCAGAGGCTGGCAGACTTGCCTATGCAGATCGAGATATTTACATAGCCGATCCATCCTTTGGCAAAGTTCCTGTTAAAGAATTATTAGCACCCGGTTACTTAGCGCAAAGGGCAAAACTCATTCGTTCAGATATTAGTATGAAGCAAGCGACTGCTGGTGAATTTGTTACACAGCAATCAAAGCTTGGTATCGATCAAAGCGCAGAATTTCCATCTACAAGTCATTTATCGATTGTGGATCGACAGGGGAATGCCGTATCGATGACATTAAGTGTTGCCGCAGCCTTTGGATCAAGAATCATGGTGAACGGATTTTTCTTGAATAATGAAATGACAGACTTTTCATTTGTACCCGAACAAAATGGCGTAAAAATCTTTAACCGCGTTGAGCCTGGAAAAAGACCACGAAGTGCCATGGCGCCAGTGATGATCTTTGATAGTAATGACCAATTAAAAATGGTTATTGGTTCTGCAGGTGGGCCCGCAATTATTAACTATGTTGCCAAAACGATTATCGGGGTGATTGATGGGGGCCTCAATATTCAAGAAGCTATTGCATTGCCGAATATAGGTAGTCGCAATATAGAAACCGACCTTGAAATAAGCAGATTACCTTTAGGAACAATAAATCAACTAAAATTCATGGGACATCCTATTAAAGAATGGGAAATGAATAGTGGTACTCAGGGGATCTGGATAGATCACAGGGGTTTATGGGGAGGCGTTGATCCAAGACGCGAGGGTGTTGTTTTGGGTCAATAAAACAATTAAAACGGATGTGGTGATGAATAAAAAAACGACAGGTAGTTGGGTAGAAAGTGCCAATCTTGAGGATTGCGATTTTCCAATTGAAAATTTACCCTTTGGTAGTTTTCATGTATTGAGTGACGTTACACAAAAAAATCATATTGGCATCGCAATTGGAAGCCAGATATTACCTTTGACACAACTTTCTGAAAAAATCGCTATTCCAGAAGGACTTCAAGAAGCATTTCAAGCATTTGATCAAGCCAACCTGAATGCCTACATGGCAATGCCAGAAGTGGTTTTGCAGAACTGCAGAAAGTTCCTTATTCAATTACTAGAAAAAAACAGCGCATATCAGAGCCAGTTGAAAGATTGTTTGATTTTGCAGTCAGATGTACAAATGCATATACCCTGCAGAATTCCGGACTTTACAGACTTTTATTCAGGAATACACCACGCAACGAACGTTGGCAAGATGCTTCGTCCAGATGAGCCATTGGCGGCTAATTATCAATGGATTCCGGTGGCTTATCATGGGCGCTCATCGTCGATCATTCCATCAGGTAAGGCCATTGTTCGACCATTGGGTCAAACCAGAGCAAGTGGAGGTAAGCCCCCTTACTTTCAAGCCACGAGAAAACTTGATTATGAATTAGAGTTAGGGGTTTTCATTGGCAAGCCCAATACTCAAGGACATCCGATTGCAATAGAAAACGCAGAAGAGCATTTTTTTGGCATGTGCATTTTAAATGACTGGTCTGCTCGAGATATCCAAGCTTGGGAGGCTATGCCACTGGGACCATTTTTGGCGAAAAATTTTGCAACTAGTATTTCGCCATGGATTGTGACTAAACATGCTCTGGCACCATTTAGAGCACCATGGAATAGAAAAGAGGAAGATCCACAGCCTTTAGATTATTTAGAGAGTAAAACTAATCGATCGAGTGGAGCCATTCAAATCGATTTAGAAATCTATTTATTAACACAGGCGATGAAAGAGAAAAAAATACCGCCTCAAAAAATCGCATCTTCTGATTTTTCACGGGCGGCTTATTGGACAGTTGCGCAATTAATTACCCACCATGCAAGTAATGGTTGTAACTTAAGTTCTGGCGATTTATTTGGCACAGGAACATTGTCTGGTGAATTATCAGAGCAAGCTGGTTCTTTACTTGAGTTATCACAAGGTGGAAAGCTGCCTATTTCATTAGACCATGGTGAGCAGAGAAGCTTTTTGGAAGATGGCGACACGGTTATCTTCAAAGCGTATTGTGTATCTAAAGACGCCGTTCGTATTGGACTTGGGGAATGCCGAACGGAAATTTTACCAACTATTTAATTGAGTAAGTGTTGGTTGCCTCAGATTCTGAACCAATCCAAATAGATTCAAGATCTAGTTGCCACTGTTTAAATGGCGGGTCTTTCTCTAATTTCAGCTCAGCCTCTATATGGACACAGAAATCATAAATGCCTTGCATGCCCATGAAAGAAGAAGAGCCTTTAATAAAATGAGCATTTTTTAAAATAGAGTCGATATCTTGATTGATTAAGCTATTGGATAAGGAGTCCTTTCCAGACTTAATGGGATCGAAAAAATTCTTGAACATGCCCAACAATTGCTCTGGGGACATAAATTGTCGTAATTTGTCGATTTGATGTACGTTGATGTAAAGCATGTAATGTAAGATATAGCTTGTTATTTAGGGTCTATTATTCCTACAATAATAATACACATTTTGTGACAACTCTTTTTCTTTAAAATGCGAATTCGGGCCAATTCTTCTATCTACTTATATCTTATAGGATTAATTTTGTCTTGCCTCATAGCATTTTTTGTTTACGGGGGGACTAAGGCAAGAACGACCCTCATTTTGAACAATGTATTGTTCTTAAAAACAGACTTAATTAAAGAAAGACTGTTGGCACAAGAGCTTGTGATTAATAGGTATGCTGATCAATTAAGCTATTCTAAATCTTCAAAATTACCGCGCCTAGAGCAAGAAAATTTAGCCCCTAAAAATACTTCATTTCTTTTAGGGCAATATTTGGTTGAAAAGTCCTTAGGCAATCAAACGCAAAATAATTTGGTAATTAAAACTTTATTTAAAAATGATCAGCGCTTTTCAGAAGGGCAATTAGCTCAACTCAAAAATATCGTTTTGAAGAATTTCGATAAGGCTTATTCAGTAAGTTCTTTTGCCCAATTTGATCCATTTTTTGCGTATGAAGAAATAACCAATGATGCGGGTGATCACGAACCAATGTTACTCGTTTTCAAGCATATCCCAAATCAAAGAGTTACTACTAAGGGTGAAAAAAGCCAAATATTGATTCATGTAATTGATTTTAAAAACTTAAGCAAAGCGTTACCTGAAAATAAAGCTGGGGGATACCCATTTTTAAGATGGTTAGGAGATTATGTTTTCAACACACCTATATCAAAAGATTATCTAACCCAAGATCAGACAGTAACGTCAATTGTTAATATATCTACTTTAGAGCCCCTAAGGGTGGATAATCTCGGACCACTAGATAAAAGAATTCAAGGGAAAACAATTTCGGAAGCTGATGAATCCGTCTTTTCGAGGGTAATTTCACATAATGGCCTTCAGCTACAAATAAATATTCACCGTATGTTAAAAGTTGCGCCGTTAAATCTGAGTATTGCTGTTTTTTTATTGTGTAATGCCCTTGTTTTAATGTTTATTTTTATGGTTCGACGAGGGATTCAATTGCAAAAGAAAATAGTTGAAGAAGAGAATCTAAGGCTTATTCAGCAGGAAAAAGACTCTCTCATTAATGTCCTAGCCCATGAGTTACGAACACCCTTAAATGGAATTTTAGGGATGATAAGATTTTTACTAAAAACCGACTTAAGCGCAGAGCAAAAATATTATGCATCTGCGGTCAGCCAATCTGGCCAAATAATGAATTTAATCGTCGAACAAACACTGGCTAATTCGCATATTGAGTCTGTAAAGATGACTTTAGCGCAAGAGCCAATGACATTAAATGAACTTGCAAATGAATTACTTGATACATTAGGTGCTTTAGCTCAAATTAAAAAAATTAACCTTTTCTATGAAATTCCATTGGAGTTAAATAGTGTTATTTTTATGACGGACAAGTTGCGATTGCGTCAAGTTCTGATTAATCTTATAGGAAACGCTATTAAATTCACAGACAATGGATTAATTAAACTTAGGTTTTCAGTGCGCTCCAATGATAAAAACCCTTCAAATCCTTATATTCAATTTGATATTTATGATACGGGTATTGGAATTGAAAAACCAAATCGTGAGAATATTTTTAAACAATTCGGACGAATTAAAAAAGAATCATTTAAGCAATACTCTGCGGGCGGATTAGGCCTACATATTTCACAAAAATTAGTTCGATTACTAGGAGGAACGATCGAATTTGAGAGTGAGTATGCCGTTGGAAGTCATTTTTATTTCTCGATACCGATGACAAAATGCGAGCAGGTAAAGCACGATATTCAAGCAAACGAAATTAACACTAAACATATTGTCTTTCTTTCGCAAAAGAACCATGGGCGATTAGATGAGTTGAAGGCATTATTAGAGGCTCAAGGAGCTCATGTTGATGTTTATGATCAATATTTAGAGATCAAAAAGTATTTTTTAAGCTTTAAACGCAAATTAAATCCACCAGATTTAATATTGATAGAAGAAAACGTAGGTGAGGTGAAGGGGTTAAATTACTTTACAGATATCCAAGAATGGAGCAATCTAGATTTATCATCAAGAGTAATATATCTTCACACTTCCACTGACAGTTTGCACAGAACGCAAGTTTTTACAGAGGGTATTAGGCTTGTAGAGTTGGCGCCATTTAGGCCCTTATATTTATTCAATCAAGTTTTAGATATTTTGGATAAGAATAATAATGAGCCAATCGTGAGACTGAAACAGGGCGTGGATAGCTTGCAAGGAAATATATTCGAGACCCAATTAAGGGTTTTAATCGCTGATGATCATCAGCTTAATATTGAAATTTTATCCATCATGCTTGAAAGTCTTGGTCATATGGTGTTTGCTGCAAAAAATGGAAATGAAGTAGTACAGATGCTTGAAAGTGACCATTATGATTGCGTTTTAATGGACATCAATATGCCCGAATTAAACGGCATAGAAGCCACCCAAAAAATACGATCTTCCAATCAGAGCTTTAAACATATCCCGATTATTGCAATGTCAGCAAACATAAGCGAAAAATTTGAGAACCTATGCCTTGAGAATGGCATGGATGGGTATTTAGCAAAACCAGTTGAAATAACTGTTTTGGATAGAAAAATTATGGAGATTCTTTCGAAGAGCCAATGATCTTAATGGTTACACGACGATTACGATATCTTCCTTCTTCGCTGCTATTGGATTCTATAGGTTGATTTGCGGCATAACCAATAGCCATTAATTGATTTTCAGGTACACCATTGGTAATAAAAGCCCGCACAACGCTACTGGCTCTTGCAGAGGATAGCTCCCAATTGGAAGGATACAATCCAGAGCTAATGCGACTGCTATCCGTATGACCCTCAATTTGAATTTGATTCGGATATTTGCTTAAAATACTTGAAATTTGATTCAAATCTTTCTCAAAGGTCGGGTCTATTTGTGCTTGGCCAGATTTAAATAAAAGACTGTCATTAATAATAATATTGATGCCACCCTTGATTTGCACGATCTTAATTTTATTCAGCGCAAGTAAGGGAGCCAAATCATTTTGTAGAGTCGAATTTAATTCGATGAATTGGTCCTCTTTACTTTTTCTTGATTGAATCAACGCGCTGGATTTGTCTGATTCAAAAAGACTGCTTTTTGCTTCCGTATTTTTTACATTTAAAGCGACGCTTAAAGACTCAGATAGTGATTTAAACTTTGATTCTTCGACATTCGATACCGAGTACATAACAACAAAGACCGCCAACAAAAGAGTCACAAAGTCAGCATACGGTAGAAGCCACCGATTAGCATCATCATCATAATCGTCATCAGTTGAAGTGGTGGTTTGCCGCATATTATTCTTCATCGGAGTACCAATGGCTCTTGATATGTTCTTTTATGATTGAAGGGTGTTCACCCTTTGACATGTAGTAAAGTGCCTCAGCGATCATCTCTCGCTTGAGAACTTCGTGTTGCAAGGAATACTTTAATTTATTGGCAATGGGTAAAAAAACTAAATTGGATAATCCAACCCCATAAAGTGTAGACACAAAGGCGATAGCTATCCCAGCGCCTAAAAGTTCAGGTTCCCCAAGGTGGCTCATCACTCGGATCAGGCCCATTACAGCCCCTAAAACGCCGATCGTTGGGGCATATCCGCCAGCAGCTTCCCAGACTTTAATGGCGAGCTTACTAGCGCGTTCATAGCTCAGAATATCCATTTTTAAAATTTCTAAAATTTGATTACGAGACTTAAAATCCGCAAGCAACATGAGTCCACGTGACATAAAAGGCTCTGCTGATTCATCAAGATGCATATCTAATTTATGTAAGCCCTCAGTTTTTGCCGTATTTGCCCAAAGATCGATTGATGCTAGTAAATCATCGCAGAACTCTCTATCTGGAGTGAAAGCTCTGCGCATCAAGCGTATGGCGCGCAACACGCGCGGTATTCCAAATTGGAGAATAACCGCACCAGCAGTTCCTCCCACTGTCACTAAAAACGCAGTAGGCTGAATCAATGACTGCAGTAGACCACCCTCTAATAAATGACTGGCTAAGATTGCAAAGATTGCAATCAAAAGTCCAATTAAGCTACCCCAGTCCATTTTTGGGCCCTCAAAATACCACGCATTCTAGCAATTGCTTGGCTATGTAGTTGTGAAACACGCGATTCTGTAATACCCATTACCGCACCAATTTCTTTTAAATTTAACTCTTGTTCATAGTAAAGACCCATGAGCAGTTTTTCACGTTCAGGTAAGTTATCAATCGACTTAATAACTGCGGCCTTAAAGCCCACATTAATCAATGCTTGCAATGGATCTTGAGACGTATCCGCATAAAACCGATCTAAGAAATGATCTGCGCTATCACCATCACCATCATGGAAGTCGTCAAAATAGATGAGTTGGTGACCAGCACCTTCCGTTAAGATATGTTGATAATCCGATAAAGAAATCTGCATTTTTTTAGCGGCCTCTGTTTCCGTTGGCGGCCGGGCAAGTTCTTGTTGAAGTTCATTGAGCACCATCTCAACCTTACGCATATTTTTTCTGATACCGCGCGGCATCCAGTCACTCTCACGCAGTTGGTCTAACATCGCGCCACGAATACGTTGAACAGCATATGTTTCAAACTGCGCCAGAGCTGTTTCTTCATATTTGGACAAAGCATCGAGTAAGCCGATCATGCCAGCTTGAATGAGATCATCGACTTCTACATTAGGAGGCAGTTTAGCTTTTAATTGGTGGGCTAATTTCTTCACCAAATGCATATGATCTTTAAAGACAAGATCACGATCAGCACGTCCTTTAGCATCGTACATCTTAGTGCTCCAATACGAGGGGTTGAGAGTTAGGGGATGTTTTTGGAACAAAGCTTGGCGATTTTTTGTGCATCAGTGATTCAGCAATTGTTCTAAAGGCATGTGAGGCTTTTGATAAGGGAAAGGCTTCGATAATTGATTTACCAAGCAGCGCTGATTTACTTAGGTAATCATCTTCAGGAATAAATCCTACAAAGTCTAGTTGAATAGATAAATAATCCTTGGATGCAGTGGCAATATTTTTATAAATTAATTGGGCTTGAACATCATCCGCATTGATGACCAAAAGGCCAATTTTACGTCGACCATTGTTATTGGCGATATGTTTTAATTGACTATAGCCATTTTTGATAGAACCGGGAGAACTTGAAACAATCAGAATTGTTTCACTCTCCACAAAATCGGGTATTAAATAGGGATTATCAAGTTTTAGATCGGCATCTAATAACCAAATATTAGAGTCCATCGATAAAGATTGAATAATTTTGGAAAGGTGAGCAATAGTTGATGTTTGATTAATAATTTCAGATATTGCCAACTTGGATAGCTGACTGATTCTTCCACCTTGAATGAATTCATAAAAACACGCTTGTAAGGGTTGGCTTTTTTTGGCAATATCCCATAGGCTTGATTTAATCAAGGATTGAACACGAGTACTCACCCCAGAATGATCTGTCCGCATATCTAAAATGTGGGTACTATTACCTGCGTAAATCAATGAAGATGCCAAATTTAACAATAGGGAATTTTTTTGAGATGCGGCAATGGCCGACAAAACAACAAAATTCTTGGTGTTTGGCTTACCCAGCATGCGCCGCAATCCCGCGGCTTGATCTTCTACCATACTATGCAACATAAATATCCCTCACACTTGCATCTTCACGGGCTGACTTCATCGACATTAACGTAGAAAGCTCAGCATCTTCAAATTGAGAAGACTCATCATCAGCTAATTTCTTAAAGGCACTTTCTACCAAAGATTTTGCGTTTCCAACCTCAAGATCTTCTGGAACACGTTGTCCAGTCCCTGTATAGAATAACTTGAGTTTTTGACGAAGCACTACATCAATCGTATTGCTTAAAACAGCGGCTTCATCAAGCTTGGTGAGAATACAACCCTCAACACCTGAGCCACGATATGCGGTAACTACTTCATTGAGGGTCTCAATATTGCTAGTCGTGTTTAAGCACAACAAACGTTTCACTGGGAATTTGGTACCATTGAGCATGGCTATTTGTTCAGTAACCATTTGGTCTCGTTGGCTCATGCCGACGGTATCAATCAAGACCATATGTTTAGACTTTAATTCTTCAAGAGCGATACGAAGATCGACTTCGTCTTTTACGGAATGGACCATCACACCAAGAATTTTTCCATAAATACGTAACTGCTCATGAGCGCCAATCCTGTAACCATCCGTTGTGATTAAAGCTAAATTTTTGGTGCCATGACGCATCACATAACGTGCAGCTAATTTGGCTGTTGTAGTTGTTTTTCCAACACCAGTTGGACCAACTAGAGCGTATACACCACCATTGTCTAAAAAATCATCTTCGCTATTGATCACAGAGAGATTGCGGATTAATACATTTTTTGCCCAGCGAAGACCTTCTTCCATACTCATTTGAGCAGGTGCATTTTCAGATAAATAGCGGGATAAGCTTGCACTAAAACCAAGATTGAGGAGTTCTCTTAAGATGCCGTTCTTTGCAGGGGTTTTCGATTGTTGGTTACCCCATGAAATTTCAGCAATTTGAGACTCAAGCGAGTTTCTCATCGCTCTTAATTCACCCATGAGTTCAGAGATATCTGGCATTACAGCCGCAGCTGTTGGCCTTAATTTCGGTTCAGTTCTTAAAATAGGGGGAGTAGAAATCGTATTTTCGGTACTTTCAATAATGCCATTAAAGTCTTTTGAACTACAAGCAAGGATTTCGATACCCTGCGCAACGGTACGGTTAGAAAGAATCATGGCTTCAGGCCCCAAAGCCAGCCTTACCAAGCCTAGCGCTTCACGCCCATTGATACCTATAAAACGTTGAACTTTCATCCAAGAGCTCCTACGAGGTTAGTTACTTTTATTGACCTGTTGTCAGGTAATTCTGCTTGTGAAAGAACACGTAATTGCGGCAGTGTTCTTCGTAAAAATTTCGATAAAGTATTACGTAATTGATGTGGCACTAAAAGTACAGGAGAATGCCCCAGTTGCTCTTGAATTTGAGCTGCTTCAATTGTTTGACGAACTAAAGTATCTGCCAGGCCAGGCTCTATACCTGTGTCACCAGCGTTATTGGTTTGTAAATTTTGTAATAATAATTTCTCAAGTCGCGTATCAAGCGTCATTACTGGTAACTCTGAATTTCCAGGAGCTAATTGTTGTACGATCGATCTGCCCAGAGCTACTCGAACTTGAGAAGTTAAGTAACTAGGGTCTTGAGACTGCGGAGCATATTCAATCAATGTTTCCACAATGGAGAACATATCGCGGATATTGACACCTTCGGCCAATAAATTCTGCAGAACTTTATGAACAACCGTTAACGGCAAAGCTTTTGGAGTTAAATCGTCGCCTAATTTTGGTACTTCTTTGTTTAAGTGCTCCAGTAAAGCCTGGAGCTCTTGACGACCTAAGAGTTCAGAAGCATGAACAGAGATTAAATGATTTAGATGTGTCGCTATTACCGAGCCAGCATCAACCACTGTATAGCCAAGAGCTTGAGCTTGATCACGGATATTCGCATCGATCCAAATCGCTGGTAAGCCAAAGGCAGGATCAGTAGTAACAGTTCCCGTGACTTCCCCAGAAACCATGCCTGGGTTAATCGCCATATATTGCCCAACGTTTGCTTCACCAGTACCAATTTCAACTCCCTTTAAGGTAATGCGATAAGCAGTTGGACGAAGTTCGAGGTTGTCACGAATATGAACTGACGGCGGAAGAAAACCAATCTCTTGAGCAAATTTTTTCCGAATACCCTTAATGCGACCAAGTAATTCGCCATTTTGGTTTTTATCAACCAAACTGATAAGGCGATAGCCTACTTCAAGACCAAGGGTTTGAATCGGCGTCACATCTTTCCATGTTGCCTCCTCTAATTCAGGGCTTGCAACGGGCGGTGCAGGTGCAGCTTGAGTTGCTTTTTCTGCAGCCATTTTCTTGGCAAAGAAATAAGCCGCACCACCTAAAATTAAAGCAAACAAGAGAAAAGAAAAATGCGGCATTCTCGGTATTAAACCCATTACGCCTACAATTCCCGCTGTAATATAAAGAACCTGAGTACGCTTAAAAATTTGATTGACTAATTGACTGCTAATATCTTGATCACTCGCAACACGAGAAACTACGGCACCAGCGGCTAAAGAGATCACCAAAGACGGAATTTGTGCAACCAGACCGTCACCAATGGCTAAAAGCGTATAAGTTTCAAGCGCGCGAGAAAATTCTAAATTATGTTGCATCGTACCGACCAGTAAACCACCGATCATATTGACTACCGTAATAACGATACCAGCCACAGCATCACCACGAACGTATTTACTAGCACCGTCCATTGCGCCGTAAAACTCAGCTTCTTGAGCGACCTCAGTTCTTCTTTTACGCGCATCCGCCTCACCAATGAGACCAGCGTTTAAATCAGCATCAATCGCCATTTGCTTACCAGGCATCGCATCCAAGGCAAACCTAGCACCAACTTCAGCAATACGACCAGCACCTTTAGTAACCACCACAAAGTTAATAATCGTTAAGATGATAAAAACCACGGTACCGACTAAATAATTACCGCCAATTAAGAAGTGACCAAAAGCCTCAATCACCTTACCTGCCGCATCAGGACCCGTATGACCTTCAGTTAAAACGATACGTGTCGAAGCAACGTTTAAGGACAGGCGTAGCATCGTTGTTACTAATAAAACTGACGGAAAAGCCATGAAGTCCAGAGGCTTGACTGTATAGAGAGCGGTTAAGAGAACAATGATGGATAGGGCTAGATTAAATGTGAAGAATATATCTAATAAAAATGCTGGAATCGGAAGTACCATCAACATCAAAATAATGATGACGATCAAAGGCGCCGTTAGCGCCTTAGCATTCAAATTGCGCATGATCTTATTCAAATCCATCAAGCGGTCTCCATCATACTGGCTGCTGGCTTGATCGCATCATAAGGATCTAGACCAGGAGGAAGTTCAAGCAGGTCCGGAAAATCAGGTTCGGTTTGTCCGACTTCTTTAAACATCCGCAGTTGGAATACATAAGCTAATATTTGCGCAACAGCGTTATAAAGACTTGGCGGAATCTCGTCATCGAGTTCCGTCATTGCATAAAGTGCTCTTGCTAATGGTGGGGCTTCCACAATCAAGACATGATGTTCGCCAGCCAACTCCCGGATAACCATCGCCACATCATCAAGACCTTTGGCAACGACTACTGGTGCACGATTTGAATCTTCAGGGTAAGCAAGAGCAACAGCGTAGTGTGTTGGGTTAGTAATAACCACATCGGCAGTTGGAATTTTAGACATCATGCGACGACGCGCCATTTCACGTTGTTGTTGACGGATTTTGGCTTTTATTTCAGGGTTACCCTCAGACTCTTTTGCTTCATCTTTTACTTCTTGTTTGGTCATCTTTAATTTTTTGTTGTAACTCCACAATTGATAAGGAACGTCAATCATCGTAATTACCGCGAGGGTACCCACTAGCACAGTAAGACTTAATAGAATCAATTCCATTTGATGTGCGCCACCAAGTTCAATGGGTTGTGACATTAAGGACATCACCTCAAGGAGATGCGATTTCACTAAATACCACGCGGCAAAACAAATAAAAATGACTTTTGCAATGGCTTTAATGAGTTCGACCAATGAGTTAATCGAAATAATTTTTGCAAGACCGCTTGCCGGATTTAATTTACCAAAGTTAGGCGCTAAATTACCGGCAGTGAAAGACCAGCCGCCGATCAGCAGTGGGGTAATTAAGGCGGTTAGCACTATGATGCCAATAAAGGGAGAGAAGGTGATAACGAGATCAAGCATTAAAGTTGCATAACTGCTAATGAGGAATTCTGCATCGAAACTAGGGACGCCTTTAAAGCTTAAACTTTCGCGCATATTTTTTTGTAAATGCAGATACAGAGTTTGGCCAACAAGCCAAAAGCCAGCAGTAGCAGCTGCGAGAATTGAAAAAGTAGCTAGTTCTCGAGACCGAGGAATATCCCCAGCTTCTCGAGCTTTCTCTATCTTTCGCGGCGAGGCCGATTCGGTTTTTTCCAAATCGCTTTCTTCAGCCAATCTCTTTCCCTCAAACTTTCTAATGTAATGAAACAATTTCCATTAATTAGATTATTCAGGAAATTAGAACGATATAAAGCCTGAAAAGCTAGGTAAATTGACTGCAATTCGAGCCTTCACAAAGGAAGGTGAATTAATTAGTCTAAGAGTTTGTTTTTAATTGCAAAACTAATCAGTTCTGAATTATTTTTGAGCTTCAATTTTTGCAAAATACGACTACGATACATGCTAATGGTTTTGACGGACAAGAATAGCTTTTCTGCAATATCAGAGACAGTTAGACCAGATGCCAACATTTTGAGCGTTTGGAACTCTCTGAAGGATAGTTTATCTTGAGGACTCTCATCATCACCGGTATGAATGCGATCAGCAATGAGCTGAACCATTGTGGCACTCAGATATTTTTTACCGTCGAGAACCGTTTGTATAGCCTCTAAATATTTTTCAAAGGGTTGATTCTTATGTAAATAACCAGAAGCCCCAGCTTTAATAGCGTGCATGGCATATAAATTCTCATCATGCATCGAAAAAATAAGCACTGGCAGCTTTGGAATTTCTTTTTTGATTTGTTTAATCAGCTCAATACCGTTTGTATTTGGAAGAGTGATATCAAGCATCAACAAATCAGGTTTATTTTTTAGACATAAATCAACGACATTATCCGTGCCATCGCTTTCGGCCACTAATTCAAGGCCATCTTGCGAATTGATGAGCATTTTGAGACCTTGACGAACAATTGCGTGGTCATCCACTATGACAAGATTACGAGGATTTAAATTGTTCATATATCAAATTCTTACAAAGGGTTGGTATAAATCTTACAAATGAATTAACAAGTTTAAACGAATAAGTAATTATCAACCTAATATATTAAAATTAGAAATATTTGAAGATGCGCTACCTGGACCATAAATACTTTGCGTCGGATCTTTGCCGACTAAAGCTTGGATTGCATTACGGTTCGATAAAGTCAACTTCTGAAGCATCATACCATTACTGGCATTGATTGTTTGGCAAGCACGAAGAGCTTGTGAAAGGTTTTCCCACAATTGGTGCAGTTCAGAATTATTTTGTAGATAAATCCATTTTGTGTAGAGAGATTCTTCTTTGGGCAGACCTAGCGGGGTTAGTTGCTGCTGGCGCAAACCTCTTAAATGAAGATATTTTTGGATGAGATTATTTTTATTAAGAGTGATGTCTGGAAGTTTTTCCAGATTTTGCTGAGAAAGAGCCTGCTCTTCCTCAGCTAGTAAGGAAAGCAGGTCTTCACCGACTTCCATTTCCTTCTTGAAGTGTTCAAGAAGGATTATTTGATCTTGATTCAAGGGATAAAAGTATCCTTAAGCTTTATTAGAGCGAGATTGAATCAAGTCTTTTACAGAAGCAATTAAACCATCTGCCACCATTTCAGAATTTACCTGAAAACGGCCTTCAGCAATCGCAGCTTTAATATCAGCCACTTTCTTCGCATCAAATACAGCGCTTGATGACGAAGCTGAAGCGATGCTTTTAGCATCTTCTGAAATCTGCACTGAATCAGAACTTGAGGCAACTTCATTGCCCCCATCTACCGATTTAGCTGATTTAGCAGTACCCGACCCAACCTTTGTGCTAGGGATATTAGCAACTAATTGATCGATTTTCATCATATTCTCCAAGTTAAAAACAATAAGTCTTATTCAACATTACGACCACCTTCAGAAAACCTTTAGGATTTATTTCAAAAAAAACAAAAATAATTACTTAAGGACCTCAACGAAGCCCCCAGAACGTGCAATACCACTAATAATTTGTCCTGAGGCCATCTTTACCTGAACATTCTGCCCTAAAGCAGCACTATTCATGGCTTTACCCTCAGCGTTAATTCGAAATCCGGTTCCACCTACCGCTATTTTTACGGTTTGACCGAAATTGATGATGTATTCGTTTTTAAGGCCGGTCCCTATCATTGGGGTTCCGGCTTCTATAGTACTTATAACGGCTTTACCGATGATTTGTTGAGGGTCATTTACTGTTCCAAAGGGTAAATTCTCAGGAAAATCTTTTTTTGCGGTTAAATCACTCTCTGAAATAATTTGACCGGGCTCTAAACGGACCTTATTGACGTAATAAATTTTTTTCTGAGAAACATTAGCATTGAGATAGATGGTCCATGGTTGCGGAGAAAAACATTTCGCAGAAAAGCGAATATTACCTGTGGCACCAGGATTGCTTGCTGGGGTAGAGAATTCTATTTTTTTGCACGTTGGCAGATCAATATTTTCTTCAGGCATCTGTACGCGAACCTTTGAATCAGCACTATTACCATACTTCATTTTCAAATAACTCTCTGCTTGCATGACAACATCGTTCATGTCTTGAGAGTCAGTAGTTACTCCGCCACTTATCATGGGCATCAAGAATAGTGACGTAAACAATACTGATTCTAAAAAATATTTATAAGTTCTATACATGCTTACATTCTAAGCGATAGATTATGATTTTTGTGAAGATTAAAACATGAAAGAAAGAACAAATAAGGGGTCTTATTGTGCTTTTAATATAGAAAAATCCACCTATGATTCAAGTTATAGAAACTTTTGTCGTTAACGATAATTTTTTAATTTGGTAAATCTACATGCAAACACGATTAGACAAAGAGATAGGATTCATGGAGCAGGGACTAAGACTACGTTCTCAGCGTCAACAAGTCTTGGCCACGAATATTGCAAATGCAGATACACCTAATTATAAAGCACAAGATATAGATTTTAATCAAGCCATGAAAGCAGCCTTAACTCATACTAGTAGTTCAGCTGGATTAGCTGTCACTCATCCACAACATGTAGGTGGTACAAATGCTGGTTCGGCAAAAGTGCAGACAAGAAATCAAGTGCAGAGCAGTGCTGATGGTAACACGGTAGATATGGATGTTGAGCAATCGCAATTTGCAGAAAACGCATTGCAATATGAAACATTAGTCACCATGATTAATGGCACATTTAAAAATATTAACAGCGTCATGCAAGGATAAGAACGATGTCATTACTTAATGTTTTTCAAATATCAGCCTCAGGAATGTCAGCGCAATCATTGCGTCTGAATACGACAGCGAGTAATTTAGCCAATGCTGATAGTGCAAGTGCACCAGGTGGCGTTCCTTACAGAGCGAAGCAAGTGCAATTCATGGCGGCGCAATTACCCAATAGTAAAGCCCTCGGTGTGAAGGTAGATAAAGTAATTGAAGATACAGCGCCACCCAAATTGGTCTATATGCCAGGACATCCGCAAGCCGATGAAAAAGGCTATGTAGCGATGCCCAACGTTAACCCTGTTGAAGAGATGGTGAACATGTTATCGGCATCACGTTCATATCAAACCAACGTCGACACCATGAATGCAGCTAAGTCGATGTTATTAAAAACATTAACCATTGGTCAATAAGGAATAAATCATGTCTACTTCCGTTATTACGAACAATAATTACAGCGTAACTCCACTTTCAGGTGCTTCTACAGCTACTGCAGCTGCAAAAGATCCTAATAGTGTAGAAGCTACGCAGGATACATTTTTAAAGTTGTTAGTTACGCAGATGCAAAATCAAGACCCATTAAACCCAATGGATAACTCGCAATTTACGAGTCAAATTGCACAGTTAAATACAGTTCAAGGTATTAATAAACTCAATACTACAGTTGCAGGATTGCAAACACAATTGCAAGCGTCGCAAAACTTACAATCTACTAGTTTTATTGGCAGAACTGTATTAGTACCAGGATCTAGTGTTGATTTGAAGAGTGGTAGCGCTCAAATGGGAGTTGATTTAACAACTGCATCAGATTCAACAATGGTTCAAGTAAAAGACTTAAGTGGCAATGTAGTAAGAACTTTTGGTATTGGTGCTGGTGTTGCTGGAACCAATCAAATTACTTGGGATGGAAAGAATGATGCAGGTCAAACTATGCCAGACGGACAGTATAAGTTTTCAGTTGCAGCATCTGCAAATGGTCAGCAAGTTCAAGCGGCAAATCTTTCATACGGATTAGTCAATAGCGTTTCGATGAGTAGTACAGGGGTGAAGTTAAATACAAATCTTTTAGGCGACGTTGATGTTAATAGCGTTCGTCTTGTTAAATAAATTTTGAAATTAGGGAGAGTTTAAATGGCTTTTAAAATTGATCCATCAGTATTAAATTCAGCATCTTTAAGACTTGCTGTGGTAGGTAATAATATTTCCAACTCAGGAGTTACAGGCTTTAAAGGCTCAGACTTCTCAGATGTTTTGGCTAGCACATCTTCATCTGGTGGCAATGGAGTTCGTATCGCCGGTTCTAGACAGTTATTTACTCAAGGAACTCTGCAGACCTCTCAGAATGGTTTGGATATGGCGATTAATGGTAGAGGTTTTTATCAAATCTTTAGACCAAGTGACAGCAGTATTGCTTACACTAGGGATGGCTCCTTCAATTTGGATAAAGACGGTTACATCGTCAATCCAACTGGAGATAATTTAACGGGTTATGGAATTGACAATGCTGGAGAAGTGGAAGTTGGTGCTGTAAAAAATTTACAAGTAAGTACGGCTAATTCCCAACCGACGCCTACTTCTAAATCAAAAATGCAGCTCTTATTGGACTCTCGTTTGCCAGTCATTGCTGCTCCAAATGACATATTTGATCCACAGGATGCTAAAACATATTCCAGTACAACCATCACTTCAATTTATGATGAGCAAGGAACTTCACATGAATTTAAAACGTATTATGTAAAAACAGCTATTGGCACTTGGGATGTTTATGGTACTACCGATGGAGTTGCGTCAAACCCTAATCCGGCTGTAGGTGCAGTTGGGCATGATACGAATTTACCGGCTGGTGCTCCACTAAGAGGCGCAAGATTTTCATTTGATCAGGCTGGTAACTTGGCTGATCGAGTAGTTGGTGGCCAACCTGTACCTGGTCTCATAACATACGTAGGAAATGTTGGAACAGCGTTCTCTAATTTATCGAATGCAGACAAGATTACTTTCCCAATTGGCTATACCGATAGCTCTGGTAATGATGCTTTTTTTAACCTAGACGTTACGCAAACTGCGCAATATGCATCAGACTTTTTAGCATCTACGCAACAAAATGGCTATCCTACTGGGCAGTTTTTAAATGTAACCGTAGATAAAGAAGGTACTCTCTTTGCTAATTATTCAAGCGGTCAATCGAATAAAGTGGGTCGTGTTGTTTTAGCTACATTTCCTAGTGAAATCAATTTAGCGCAAGATCGTAATAACCAGTTTGTTAAAACCACGGCATCTGGTGACCCAACGATTAATTCTCCAGGCAAAGGTGGAACTGGTCAGGTATTGGGCGGTAATATTGAAACTGCTGGTGTTGATCTTACTTCCGAGATGATTAAGTTGATTTCTGCACAAAGAACTTACCAAGCAAACTCTGAAGTTGTAAAGCGTCAAGACCAAGTGATGCAGACCATTATTGGTATCGGTCAATAAGTCAAGGAGCGCATAAAAAGCCATGGATAAGTTAATCTACACTGCCATGACTGGAGCCACACAGGCTCTAGAACAGCAGGCGACGACATCACAGAATTTAGCGAATGCTAATACGAATGGATTTCGTGCGCAGATTGATTCTTTTCAAGCAATACCTGTGATGGGGTCGGGAGCGTTAAAAACAAGAACTCAAGTATCCAATGCAACAGTAGGTACGAGTTTTTCGATGGGGCCGATTTCGCAAACTGGCCGTGATCTTGATGTTGCCTTACAGGGTCCAGGTTGGATTGCTGTGAGGGCAGAAGACGGGGCAGAAGCCTATACCAGAAATGGCTCATTTGAGGTTTCTCCTACGGGCATTTTAATTACTCAAACGGGTTTACAAGTAGTTGGTGAAGGTGGTCCGATAACGATTCCGCCAGACTCTAAGCTGATTGTTGGTAAAGATGGAACCCTATCCACACTCATTCCAGGGGTTGTTCCAGCGGCCGTGAATGCCTTAGGTCGCATCAAGCTAGTTAATCCTCCAGAAGATAATTTGGTGCGCGGTGATGATGGTTTGTTTCGTTTAAAACAAGGTGGTGTTGCCCCGTTAGACCCTAATTTAACAGTGGTAGGTGGTGCATTAGAAGGAAGTAATGTCAATTTAGTCGATGCGATGGTGAGAATGGTGAATTTGGCAAGATCATATGAAACACAAATCACCATGATTAAAACTGCGCAAGATAATGCGGCAAAATCTTCGCAAATTATGAATTTGAACTCTTAACTTAGGTAAACAAAATGATACGATCTTTATGGGTGGCTAGAACTGGGATGGAATCTCAACAAGCACAAATGGATACGATCACCAATAACTTGGCGAACGTGAGTACAAATTCATTTAAAAAATCCAGAGCTGTTTTCCAAGATTTGCTCTATCAAAATGTTCGTCAGCCTGGTGGACTATCTTCTCAACAGACGATATTACCTTCAGGTATGCAAATGGGGACAGGGTCAAGGGTTGTTGCTTCAGAGCGTATTTTCACACAGGGAAACTTACAGCAAACCTCAAATGATTACGATATGGCCATTCAAGGGAATGGATTTTTCCAAGTACTCATGCCAGATGGCACATTGAACTATACCCGTGATGGCGCCTTTCAAAAAGATAATCAAGGGCAATTAACTACAGCTAGCGGATATATTGTTCAACCAGCTATCACTATTCCAATTGATGCATTGTCGCTCACAGTATCAAGAGACGGGATTGTTTCAGTAACGCAACCTGGGGCGACAGTACCAAATCAAATTGGGCAGTTGCAGCTGGTCTCTTTTTTAAATCCGGCTGGATTGCAAGCCAATGGCGAGAACTTGTTTTCAGAAACCAATGCATCTGGAACGCCGGTTGCTAATATTGCCGGTACGAATGGTTTAGGAACGATTTCTCAAGGATATGTAGAAACATCGAATGTGAATGTTGTTGAAGAGATGGTCAATATGATTACTGCTCAACGTGCTTATGAGCTTAATAGTAAAGCAGTAACCACATCTGATCAAATGTTGCAAAAATTAAATGACCTTTAATTGAGTAGAGGGAGATGCTAATGAAAATTTCAATACCAAACCAAAAAACAATCCAATGGATTAGTTTAGGGCTTGTGATTGCTTCATTAGTTTCCTGTTCAGGAGTAACTCCGACGACGATTACAAGTGGTCCATCTACATCGAAACCGATTCCAGAGGTCATCTATAAAAATAACAATGGTGGAATCTATCAAGAGAGAACTTTTAGGCCTTTATTTGAAGATAAGCGTGCGCGTTATGTCGGGGATACGATTACGATTGTGATGACAGAAACCACCAGCGCAAACAAAAAGAATAATGCCACCTCAAATAATACGGGCAGTGTAGCAATAAGTACCAGTAATTTTCCAGGTCAAAATAGTAGCAATGATTTAGCAAACTTAAGTCCTAAAGGTGGTGGTACCAGAAAACTAACGACTGAGGATGCAGGTATTGCACAAAATGCTTTTAATACGACCTTAGCTGTCACAGTTAATGAAGTATTACCCAATGGTAATTTAGTTGTTAGCGGTGAAAAACAAATTGGCTTTGATAAAAGTACGGAATTCGTTCGTTTTTCCGGAACAATTTCGCCTGCATTTATTTCAGTAGGTAATACCGTTGCTTCAACACAAGTAGCTGATGTACGTGTTGAGTATAGAACCAACACCAATGTGGATAAGTCCGTTATTGCTAATATGATTAATCGTTTCTTCTTTAGTATGTTCCCGCTCTAATATGATGAAGAATCGCTCCTTTTTTCAATCCCGACAACTCACGACGAATGGTTTCGTTGGGATTCTTTTCTTTCTGTTGTGTTTGGTTCCCGTTTTATCACAAGCTGAGCGAATCAAAGACATTGCCAATATTCAAGGCATACGTGATAACCAATTAATGGGATATGGGGTTGTTGTAGGTTTGGACGGAACTGGCGATGTTAGTCCTTTAACTACCCAGGGAATCATTAGTGCAATGATCCAATTGGGCGTGAAGTTACCCCCTGGCGTTAATTTAAATGCCAAAAATATCGCAGGTGTTGCCGTGACTGCAACATTGCCACCATTTGCGCAAGCTGGGCAAACATTAGACGTGACAGTTTCCTCCTTAGGAAGTGCTAAAAGTTTACGGGGTGGAACCCTAATCATGACAGCATTGAAAGGTGCTGATGGTCAGATTTATGCTGTGGCTCAAGGAAATTTACTGGTTGGTGGAGCTGGGGCTTCTGCCGGAGGAAGTTCTGTCACAGTGAATCACCTGAATGCTGGACGAATTGTTGCTGGCGCTACAGTGGAAAAAACAATCGAAGTCAGTGTTGGGCAAGGTGACACCGTTACATTAGAGTTAAGATCGGCTGATTTCACAACCGCCACTCGGGTGGTCAGTGCAATTAATAATCGATTTGGTCAAAATACAGCGGCCGCAATCAATAGTCGCGTCATTTCAATTCGGGCGCCGATGGACTATGACGGACGCGTTGGTTTTATGAGTGATTTACAATCCCTGACTGTTAAAGCAGCAGACGTGATTGCTAAAGTGATCTTAAATGGAAGAACAGGATCAGTCGTGATGAATCAATCCGTTACCGTTAAAGAATGTGCAATTGCGCATGGTAATTTATCGATAGTCATCAGTACGAATAATGACGTCAGTCAACCTGGAGCATTATCAAGTGGCCAGACAACTGCAGTCAGTAATTCACAAATCGACATTACGAGTCAGCCAGGATTGGTAGTACGATTACCCAACTCCGTATTATTAGCCGATGTTGTCAAAGCTTTAAATTCGATTGGTGCAACACCACAAGATTTATTAGCGATATTGCAGGCGATGAAGGCCGCAGGTTCCTTAAATGCTGAATTAGAAATCATTTAAGGAGTTAAAAGATGCCAAGTTATCCAATGAGCCCTGATCAATCCAATTCTTTAGCGATTGATGTAAAAAATTTAAGAAGTATTAAGACCGCAGCCAAGCAAAACTCTCCAGAGGCCCTAAAAGCAGCGGCGAAGCAGTTTGAAGGTTTGTTTATCAATATGATGCTCAAATCGATGCGCGATGCTGTGCCTAAAAGTGGCATGAATGAAGGACCCGCACAAAAAACGTATACCTCCATGTTAGATCAGCAGTTAAGTCAAAACATTGCCCAAAGAGGCATTGGTATTGCAGATATGATGATTAGGCAATTAAAAGCGCGTGAAAACACCATTGCGCCAGACGCATCTAATTTAGGCAGTACTCCTCAAGCCAAAGTGAGTGCTATTTCAAATGAACAAAGTCCGATTGCGCAGATGGCTAAGTATCAAGAACAATTGGCGATTCAAGCAGCAAAAGAAGCGGCTGAGCAGCCATCTTTGGGGCAGCGTTTTTTTAATGGGGTTCAAGATTTTGTGAATGGTGTAGCGGATGGGGCGCAGGTTGCCAGTCAAATAACGGGGATTCCTGCAGCATTTATTACCGCGCAAGCAGCTTTAGAAAGTGGTTGGGGAAAGCATCAAATTTTGAACCAAGACGGTTCTACGAGTCATAACTTGTTTGGTATCAAAGCGGGTGGCTCTTGGGCAGGAAAAGTTGCGAAGGTATGGACGACAGAGTTCATTAATGGATCTTACCAAAAGGTATTAGCAGATTTTCGTAGTTATGATTCATATGAAGACTCTTTTAAGGATTACGCTGCACTGTTAAAAAATAGTCCAAGGTACAGAGGAGTCATCGCCAATGGTTCCACTCCAGCAGGCTTTGCAGAGGGATTGCAAAATGCTGGATACGCGACAGATCCTGGTTATGCCGCCAAACTAAAGAATATTATTCAAAATATTAGGGTGTCTTAATGCAATTTAACCCTTATGTTTTGGCCAGTACTGCCGTAAATAGAGATACCAAGGAGTAATTTAATGTCAGATATCTTATCGATTGCCAGTACAGGTGTTGCTGCAGCTCAAACTGCCATTAATATCACCGGTCAAAATATTGCCAACGTTTCCAGCGTGGGATACTCACGTGAAAAAGTGAGTCAAACGGCAGCTACTGCAGGTCCAGGGACGCAAATTCTTGGAATTTCTAGAATTTATAACGATTTTTTGGCTACTCAAGCAAATAACGCAGCTACAGCAAATAGTTCTTCTAGTATTCAGTACGCCCAAATTCAATCATTAAATAGTATCTTGACTGATCCAAATGCAGGTGTATCACCTGCGATATCCAACTTTTTCAATGCACTTCAAGATGTCTCCAATAGCGCATCTGATGTTGCTCCAAGGCAAAGTGCGATTGGTTCTGCGCAAAATTTAGTCAGCTCCATCAACTATATTCAAAGCACGATTGATGGTATTAATACTGAGATTAATACTCAATTAACGCAAAGCGTTAGCCGCATTAACCAATATGCTGAACAGATAGTTAGCTTAAATAAGGCGATTGTAGGTACAACAGACCAAGCAACTCAAAATTCATTAAAAGATCAACGCGATGCAGTCGTTAACTCTTTAAGTAAAGAAATAAAAGTTACTGTTACCAGTCAAGATTCTCAGTACTTAGTTGCTGTTGGTAATGGCGTACCTTTATTGTCTGCTTCAAAATCCTATCCGTTGCAATTAACGACTAATACTCTGAATTTATCTCAGACTGAAGTTGCAATGAATTCTTCAACTGATTCCATTTTTACAACCAAGTCATCACCTGGCGGAATTATTGGAGGGTTAATTAATTTTCGAACCAATATTTTAAATCCAGCAAGTAGTAGTATTGGTTTAGTAGCCCTAGGTTTAACGCAGCAGATGAATTATGCTCAAAAACAAGGTAGTTCTTTATTGTCAGTGACGCCTCCGACGGGATCAGATTTGTTTAGTGTTGGCGATATTCTTGTTCAGGGATCCTCTGGAAATCAATCGCCATTACCACTGAGTGTTCAATTTAATTCATCCATCATAGCAAATCCTCCGCCAGGAAGTCCTTTAGCCTATTTGAATAATGTTACTTCAAGCGATTACACCTTTGCGTTTGACGGCACTAATTACACACTGACCCGCAATTCTGATGGCAGTGTATTAAATACTCAAACTACGACAACGGATATGATTGCCGATGGCATGAAAATTTCTATTCCGAATGGGATCGTATCTGGCGACACATTTAGAATCAGTCCTACAGCAAATGCCGGACGTAATTTTAGTTTACTGACAACAGATCCTTTGGCAATTGCTGCGGCTGCTGGTGGCGCTGCAACACCTGCAGCGGTTAATGCTGGTGATAATAGCAATATGGTTAATTTGCTGAATGTGCAAAATAATAAGAATTTAAATGCAAATGCCAATTCCATCATTACTGCTTTTAATCAGTTTGTCAGCAATATTGGTAGTCAGTCCCATGCCCTCAAGGTCCAAAGTATTTTTGATGAAACCGTTGCGCAAAAAACATCCCAAGCTTTAGAGAACGATTCTGGAGTTAACTTAGATGAAGAGGCTGCTAGTTTGATTCGTTATCAACAGGCTTATCAAGCCTCCGGAAAAGTCATGCAAATTGCTAAGCAAATGTTTGACACAATACTTAATATCGGCCAATAATTGAGAAAAATATCATGAGAATTAGTACTTCTAATTTTTACAACAACACAACGACGCAATTGAACGAATTACAAAGTTCGATTTCAGATTTATCTACGCAAGTATCTACTGGAAAAAAAGGTATCACACCTCAAGATGACCCAGCTGCTTCTGTACAAATATTAAGTCTTTCCCAAGTAGGCGCAGCAGATGCGCAGTACACAAAAAATCGTGTTGCCTTGAAAAATACCTTAGGGAGCGCCACTTCTGCCTTAAATGGCATGATTGATACCTTGCAAGGAGTCAATGAGCAAGTGGTTTACGGTAGTACTGGCTCTTTATCTAATCAAGATCGATCTACTATTGCGACAACATTAAGCGGTCAGTTAAGTCAGCTAATATCATTATCAAACTCGAATGATGGAGCTGGCCATTATCTATTTTCTGGTTTTAATGTGGCAAGTAGCCCATCAACCGTGAGCATCACCCCTGGATCAGTTAGCATTAATGGAACACCGGTCAGTTATGATCAGTACTCCTATCAGGGCACGAGTAGCTCAGCACAAATCCAAGTAGATGTGGGCCGAACTGCAGGCCTAGACGTAACTGCGGCAGATTTATTTGGCTCTGATGCGAGTAATTTCTTGAATAAATTAAACAAGGCAATCGCTGTATTAAGCAACCCGAGTCAAACTGCCAGTGATGCTACAACAGCATTAAATGACTTAGCGGTGTCTTTTAAAACAACATTTGATAATGTATTAAAAGCGCAGTCAAAGGTTGGTATCACTCAGAACCAACTTGAAAATATTGATATTTTAAGTGTTGATAAAGGCAATAGTAATGCGAAGGTTTTATCTGCACTGCAAGATACTGACTACAATAAGACATTGTCTGACTTGGCGCGTCAGCAAGTTCAATTACAAGCAGCACAAAAATCATTTCAGCAGATTAGCAGCCTATCTCTTTTTAACTACATTAATTAATTGACGAGGCTTAGGGTGATGGTGCGGATGGTTTCAATGCCATCCGTAAGGGTCTTGATAAATGGCTTAGTCATATAGGGTAGGCTGACAAACATCATCGTTAGTCCAACTGCCATCGTAATTGGAAATCCTATCCCAAATAAATTCAGTTGTGGCGCAGCTTTTGTTAATACCCCAAGCGCGATATTGGTAATAAGTAAGGCGGTAACAATGGGAAGTGATAACTGTAAGCCGATACTAAAGATTTTCGACCCTAAAAATGCCACATCCTTAAATCCCTTGATATTTAATCCTATTTGGTCAATAGGTACCGAATAAAAACTTTGGATTAATGTGTCGATGACGAGCAAATGTAAGTCGGTGTTAATGAACAATAGGATAAGCAAGGTTGAGAAAAATTGGCTAACTACTTGGGTTTGGGATTGTGTTTGTGGGTCATAAAAGCTGGCAAATCCCATACCCATCGACACACCAATTAAATCACCAGTCATTTCAATAGCAGTAAAAAAAATACGCATCACAAAACCAATCGTAATGCCAATAATAAATTGGTTAAATAGACTTGCTATACCTTGATAAGAAAAAGGGTCAATCATTGAATGGCTTGGCAAAACTGGGGCGACTAAAATCGTGATGGCTAACGCCATACCGACTCTGGCCATCATGGGGAAATTGCTCACACTAAATAGAGGCGCGCTGCTAAATAAACCCAAGATACGTGAAAGTGGCCACATGAAAGCGACCACCCAGTTCAGCAGTTGATCGGTGGTCAGTTGCAGCATAAGGACTTACTGATTAGCCACCGAAATTGGCAATACTACTGATCGTGGCACGAAAGTAATCGGTAAATACAGATAACATCCAAGGGCCCACAATCACGAGGGTGGCCATAATGCCTAGTAATTTAGGAATAAAGGAGAGTGTTGCCTCATTAATTTGGGTAGCGGCTTGAAAAATACTCACAATTAAACCAATGATGAGGGCCACAATCAGCAGTGGGCCTGCCATATAAATCCCAATTTCAAGGGCATGACTTGCTAAGGCGAGGGTTTGTTCTGGCGTCATCGTAATACTTTATAAAAAACTTTGGGCGAGAGACCCGAGTAAAAGTTGCCAGCCATCCACCAAGACAAATAGCATTAACTTGAACGGTAAGGAAACAATAGACGGCGGCACCATCATCATACCCATAGCCATTAAAACACTGGCCACGACCATATCAATAATTAAAAATGGAATAAAAATCGTAAAACCAATTTGAAAAGCGGTCTTCAGTTCACTTGTAACAAAAGCAGGGACTAAAATTTTAAAAGGCACATCATTAGCATCTTGTATTGATGACATATTGGCCATTTTGATATACAAAGCTAAATCTGTTTGACGAGTTTGTTTTAACATGAAATCTTTAAGAGGAACCGCCGCTTTCTCCATTGCTTCAGATGTGGAAATTTGATTCGCGGACAAGGGTTGATACGATTTTGTATAAATTTCATCGATCACTGGACTCATGATAAAGAATGTCAAAAACAAAGCCAATCCAATTAATACCTGATTAGGAGGAGAGCCTTGCGTACCTAGCGCAGATCTCAGTAAAGATAGAACGATGATGATACGGGTA
>CANFUO010000008.1 GCA_947450225.1 Burkholderiaceae bacterium
TCAAAGAAATGACTCATTTATTTCTATTTGAATCAATTTACTGTTTAAGTGAGTACTACTTTATTTCATTGTCCAAAAGGACTAAATGCTTTCAGGTAGTACCCACAATTATCGGTTGACTAATTTTTAAAGAGTGGCTGTTTGTTAATTAAAAACATTCAGCGAAGAAGTGAGACTATGACAGATTAAATTTCCCTTGTCAACACCTTCGATAAAAAAATCCTAAAATTTCTGTTTTTTTTTGATATTTACCAAATTGGCATACCAATTCCCTATATTTTTAAAGGACTTACCTTAAATTAAGGGTTAACCCTAATTATTTGGGTGTTTTCGTTTAAAATGAGGCTTAGGCATCCTAAGGAAAGTGTTCATATGACCTCAAGAAGAGTGAGTTTAGTCAAGCCAAAGAAGATTTTGGTTCTGGAGCTCAATCATTCTCACCAAGAAATGATGAGGGCGCACCTGCTCGCACTTGGCGATACAGATCGTCGCCTGCGCTTTGGTATGCATGCTACAGATAGTTTTATTAACAACTATGTGAACGCTTTTAATTTCAAAAGAGATTGCTTTTTTGGCGTCATCGATAGTTCACTAAAAATTATTGCCCTGGCACACTTGGCATATGGAGATACCACATCAACCCAACAGCATACGGCCGAATTCGGTGTTTCTGTTTCTGAAAATGGTCGCGGTTTTGGAGTTGGAACTTCTTTATTTAAAAGATCAGCAATCCATGCTCGCAATACAAACACCCATATTCTTTATGTGCACTGCCTATCTAGCAATGCTGCCATGATGCATATCGCGCGTAAGGCGGGTATGGACGTCGAATATTCGTATGGAGAAGCAGATGCCTTTTTACGACTGCCGCCGGGGAATCCACAGAGTGTTATGTTGGAGGCGATGCAAGATCAATCCGCGATGATTGATTACTCCATTAAACAAGGGTTTAATCGCACAATGTTCAACCGCAAATTTTTATTGAAGGGTGTGTCGACTGCCTAAGGTTGGCTTAATATCCATTGAATTATTTTTTCTAATTCGCCTTGATCTACATTGCGATTCGCCGGCATTGCCACAACTCCCCAAACACCTGATCCCCCAACCCTTACACGCGACATTAAATAGGTCGGTGCAGTTGGATTGTTCCGATATTTTTTAGCAACCTC
The DNA here is from genome assembly GCA_947450225.1 of Burkholderiaceae bacterium. GTDB lineage: Bacteria > Pseudomonadota > Gammaproteobacteria > Burkholderiales > Burkholderiaceae > Polynucleobacter. The sequence goes on from CANFUO010000008.1 coordinate 1,170, forward strand.
AGCAAACGGTGGTCCAATAATTTTTTTATCTACTGCATGACAACTTAGACATGCATTTTTTTTCGCCAACACTAGCGCAACATTGTTTTGACTATCTGCTGAATTAGCAAAAGCCAATGAACTTAGGAATACGCTTACCGCACAACAAACAACCTTAAGTAATTTATTCTTTTGTTTTATTTGTTGATGATGTTGCATTGGTTAATTTTTTCTTTTCTTCTTCAGAAATAATATCGAATAACTTTACAACTTGTTTAATGCTACCGCTACTTTTACTAACTACCGTCGCAGCAGCTTTAGCCTCTATGTCGGTAGTTATTCCCATTAAATAAACGCTTCCAGCCTCGACGGTTATTTTGATAGAGTTTGTGGGCACATCAGTAGTTGCAATTAATTTTGCTTTTACGAGTGTAAAAAGTGAGCTATCGGAAAGTCTTGAACTCGTTGAACTTGGTAAGCCAATTTGTATTTCATTCGCGGTTGATCGTATATTTTTAATGCTTGCAATTGAATTCTGAATTTGCTCTTTAAGCTCTTGAGTTTTCGCTTCTCCAGTTAAAAGAACTTTTTGATTAAAGACATTTACAGAGACGTGCACATTGTCTTGAAATTTTTGTGAAATGATTGAATCAGCTTCCAATTGAATGCCGCGATCTAGAGTAACAACACCAAGTGGGCGTCGATCTCCTAGTATTAAAGCGGTTTCAGTGATGCCGCCCACCGCAACTAATGCCAAGCATCCAGTTAAGCAGCTTAACGATACACACATGATAAATATCCATAATGTGTTTTTGAGTATTTTATTTATAGTCATAATTAATCCAATAGTAGGTGATCGATGCCATCACATAAGCAATGCAATAACAATAAATGAGCTTCCTGAATCCGCGCCGTTCTCTCTGATGGAACACATAAGTGAATATTGGGTTGACTGACGATCTGATTGATCTGCCCTCCACCTCTGCCAGTAAATGCAATGACTCCCATGCCTATTTTTTGGGCAGCCTCAATTGCTAAAATTACGTTCTTTGAGTTTCCTGATGTTGATATAGCCAACAAAATATCTTCTGGCTTACCTAAGGCGCGTACTTGTTTACTAAAGACCTCATCATAGCCATAGTCATTGCCAATCGCCGTAAGAATCGAAGAGTCTGTGGTTAATGCAATTGCCCCTAGCTCTTTTCTTTCCCGCTCAAATCTTCCGACTAACTCTGCGGCAAAATGCTGAGCATCAGCGGCTGAGCCACCATTGCCGCAGGCTAAAATCTTACCCCCTTGTTCAATCGAAGCATACATGCGTTCAACGGCCTTTACTATCTGTGGACCAAGCGCGTCACTAGCTGCCTGTTTAGTGGCGATACTATCTCTAAATTGCTGTTGTATTCGGTCTAATAAATTTTTATTCATAAGTTCTTTCAATTTCTTTTGCATATACGCTTAAACTGTTATTTGCCGATTGGTGCAATCTTTATACCTTCATTACATTATGGATCAAACTTTTTTTCTAGAGCAACAAAATATGCCCACTGGGGCACTTTATGTTGTTGGCACTCCAATTGGCAATTTAGCCGATATTACATATCGTGCTGTCTATATTTTAAAGAATGTTGATGGTATTGCATGTGAAGACACTCGCCATACGAGTCACTTATTAAATGCCTTGGGTATTCATAAGCCATTGCTTGCCATTCATGAGCATAATGAAATCGAGGCAGCACACACTTTGATTGATCGTTTAAAGAAAAATGAGCGCTGGGCATACCTTTGTGATGCGGGCACCCCTGGCGTTTCAGACCCAGGGGCAAGGTTAACTCATGAAGTTCAACACGCAGGTCTGCAGATCATTCCTGTACCAGGGCCAAGCGCATTAACAGCGCTTGTCTCCGTTGCTGGTCAAATCAACCCGAATGAACATCATGGTTTTCAATTTTTAGGCTTTTTGCCTTTAAAGGGCAAAGAGCGCATAGAGAGTCTGCGCCAGATGGATAAAAGCCCTATATCTTCAGTCTTCTATGAAGCCCCCGGGCGTGTTGTCAATACCTTACTTGACCTGCATCGTGAGATTAAAGATCCACTGCGATCATTGGTGATTGGTCGCGAACTCACCAAAAAGTTTGAAACAATTTCTTATTTAAAAATTCAAGATATTCCTTCATGGACACAATCTGGGGTAGAGGAGCGCGGTGAGTTTTGTATCATTTTGGGCGGCGCCCACAAAGCTGCGCTTGACAGTGTGCAAATAGATACCGAGGTACAAATCAGTCTAACAAAGCTTGCTAGCCTAATGACGCCCTACTTGGGCAGTAAACAAATTGCCGAGATTTTCTCTCAGTCTGCGCTGATGTCCAAAAAAGCAGCTTACGAACTTGCTCTTCAAGTAAAAACCCCACCGGATGGTGGGGCATAGATTATTTTCCTGCTTTTGCTTGCTCTGGCTCTTTCGGATCACTGAGCTTACCACCAGCGGCATTGGCCATATAAACAACCGCACGTCCGATTTCAAAATCGCTGACATCATCAGGCGAAGCTCCACCTCTGGCAGGCATCGCATTTTTACCTTTAATCACCGATGTCAATAAGCCTGCATAGCCTTTAGAAACTCTTCCAGCCCAAGCTGCTTTATCTTCAAATTTGGGTGCGCCCGCAGCGCCTGAGGAATGGCAAGAAGCACATACGCTTTGATAAACCGCCTCACCCGTTTTTAAAACCTTCGGTGCTGAGGCATCTACAAAATTAAGGTTTGCTACTGGTTTAATAATCTTCAATGTTGACTCTGAATCAAGGATTGAAGACTGCTTTGTGCCACTATCAGCATAAATTAAAAGTAAAAGTATCACTATTAAGGGCACAAAAAATGCCGCAAATACCATCAGTATTAACTGCTTGGGGTTTTTAATCATGCTGCCATGCTGTTCGCTCATTTCTTTTCCTTCTTTTCATATTTAGTATCTTATATACAAATTATAGCCATGCAACATAACATTTTATTTACACAAGCCTTAACCTGAGTAGAATCATGCGTATTGAGCATGATTATTGCTTTATCTTTGTTTATTTTATCTTTTTTCAAAGTAAATCATATTCTTCATGCGCCCGTAGCTCAGTGGATAGAGTATTGGCCTCCGAAGCCAAGGGTCGCGCGTTCGATTCGCGCCGGGCGCACCATTTTTTCGGACTTTTTAATTTTCTAAAAATTAAAATATTCTTAATATGCTAAGATTTATAACATGTAAGCAATTGACTTAATTCATAAAAACCAATGAGACCACCCCTACAAAAGCCCACGGCTTTTTACTTTATTTCCATCGTTACACATGATTTAGTCTGTTAAGCATTCTTTTTATATTTAATTTTAATGAGCCAAATTCCCCTCCCCTCACCACTACATCAAAAAAGTTTTAGTGCGCTTAAAGACCTTAAAGTTCTTGATTTGAGTACCTCTGTTGCTGGGCCCTATGGTTGTCAGTTGTTGGCTGATTTTGGTGCGGATGTCGTTAAAATTGAAAAACCCCTCACGGGAGATGACTCAAGAGGCTGGGGGCCTCCGTTTCTTGATGATGAGTCATTGTGGTTTTTGAGCGTGAATCGTAATAAATCCAGCGTTGTTATTGATATGACTCAAGAGGCGGGACAACAACTTTTGAAGCAATTAGTAAGCCAAGCAGATGTTTTAGTAACGAACCTATTGCCCAAAGTTCAAAAAAAGCTTCTTGTTGACTTTGAACACCTAAAAGTAGTTAATCCTCGGTTAATACATGTGTCTTTAACTGGCTTTGGTTTAGAGGGGGAAAGAAGCTCTTTTGCTTGCTATGATCTCATCGCTGAAGGCTATAGTGGCGTGATGGACATGACTGGCGAAATCAATCAAGACCCGCAAAAAATAGGTACTCCTGCCGCAGATTTGCTTGCCGGCATGGACTTGGCGCTAGCAACCATGGCAGCTCTTCTGCAGCGTGAAAAAGATAAGGTCGGTCACGCTATCGATATTTCGATGGTGGACAGCATGACACGCTTTATGACGCCTCGACTTGTTTCTTACTTGGGTTCAGGCATTCTGCCGCGCCGTGATGGCGCGAAGGATAGCGTAATTGCTATTTATCAGGTTTTTCAAACAGCAGATGAACCTATTACTCTAGGTCTTGGTAATGACGCTATTTGGAAACGTTTTTGGCAAGCAATGGATGAGCCTCACTTTATTTCTGACGATCAATATCAATCCAATGCGCATCGAAGATTACTTCGCCATGAGCTCGTAGCGCAAATTCAAGAACGCTTAATCAAACAACCCAAAAATCATTGGCTTACTTTGTTCCAAAAAAACCATATTCCTGCCGGTCCGATTAATCGCTTAGATCAAATAAGTGCTGATCCTGAAATGCACAAGCGTGGAATGTTCTATGCGGTTAATAAAGGCAGCTCTGTTATCCCTCAGGTTGGCCTTGGGATACAAATTGATGGAGAACAGTCCTTTTGTAATAAGCCGCCCCCAACCCTTGGTGAGGATACTCGCGCTGTTTTACAAAGCTGGCTGTCCTTATCTAATGAAAGTATCAATGAGTTAATTAATACAAACATCATTTATACCAAAACCCCTAACAATTAAGGCTAAAAATGGCATACGAAACGATTATTTATGAAGAGAATGGTCCTGTAGGAACTATTACTTTGAACCGTCCCGATGATGGAAATATGTTCACGACCCAGATGTGTCATGAACTACGTGATTGTATTAATGAAATTCGTCGTGAAACACGGACAAGGGCAATTATTCTTACTGGTGCTGGGGAAAAGTTTTTTTGTATTGGCGGTCGTAAAGATGGTCTTCCTGAAACCAATTTATATGCTGGTGTTCTGCCAACATTAGAAATGTACGAGTCCATTGAGCGTTTACAAAAGCCTGTGATTGCTAGTGTGAATGGCTTTGCAGTCGGGGGCGGCAATGTTCTTCAAGTCGTTTGTGATTTAACGATCGCAAAAGAAAGTGCTGTTTTTAGACAGGTAGGTCCAATGATGGGTAGCTTTGATGCAGGTTATGGCACTTGGTATCTAGAAGATGCTATTGGTAAAAAAAGAGCGAAAGAAATGTGGTTTTTAAATGATCGCTTAAGCGCGCAACAAGCCTTAGATTTTGGTTTAATTAATCGTGTGGTTCCAGATCACTTATTAAAAGAAGAAACCATGAAAATGGCGCTGACGATTGCCAGCCGTGGCCCGTTTGCTCTTGCTTCTATAAAAGGTGCTTTTCAAGCTCGTCACGGCGGTGTTAGCGGGCTATCTCGGATTACCCACGACTTATTACTTAGGCCTTATCTCAATACCGATGAATCTACAGAGTTACGAGAGTCATTTGCTAAACGCCAAGATCCTAACCCAGATACATTTGGTCATTAAACATGCTACTCACCCTTTTATCTTACGCTCAAGCTAAATCCTATTACGACCAGGGCGTATGGCAACAAGATACGTGTTATCAACTTCTACAGCATCACGCACAAACAAACCCCAATGGGTTTGCATTACGTGACGGGAAAAAAAGACTGTCCTGGTCTGAGTTGCAAACGTGGGTTGATAATATTAGTGCACAGTTTGCCAAAGAGGGGCTTCGAAAAGGTGATCGTGTCGCTATTTGGCTACCTTCTAGTGTAGAGGGTGTTGCCTGCTTTTTGGCCTGCTCGAGAAATGGGTATGTCGCCTGCTCTTCTTTACATCAAAATTACACGATTCAAGAGATTGGCGAGTTTATTAAACGCAGTCGTGCCGCTATTCTTGTGATGATGCCCGAGTATGGCTCTAACAAGTCGCCAGCAGATTTAATCCATTTGGCAACTGAGCTTCCGGATTTAAAGCAAACTATCGCCATCAACGATACTTGGTCTTCTTTTGAAACCTTAACAGCAAATATAAAAACTACTGAATCGGCTGATTTAAACGCTGTTCACACAGACCCTGATTCGATTGTTTATTTGGCGTTTACTTCTGGGACAACCGGAGCGCCTAAAGGTGTTATGCATTCCAACAACACCCTATTAGCTAATGGTAGAGCCATGGTGAATATGTGGAAGTACAAGCCTGACACTATCATATTAAGTATTAGCCCAATGAGTCATCACATCGGCACTGTTGCCATGGAACAATGGATTGTTGGTGGTTTTGAGCTGGTTCTTAATAGTCCTCCAGAAAATATGTCAATTATTGAATGGATTGAGGCGAGTCGCGCAAACTATATTCTTGGTGTGCCCACCCATGCAATCGATATTCTTGATACTCTGGCTAAGCAGCATAAAAATCGATTGGGTGATGTCAAGATTTTCTATATGGCAGGTTCGATTATTCCTATTGAGGTTGCCAAATCATTTTTATCCATGGGCATTACTCCCCAAAATATTTACGGTATGACGGAAAATGGCTCCCATCAATTTACGGGGCCAGATGATGATACTCAAACCATCGTTGAAACTTGTGGCCGTGCTGCATTTGGTTATGAAACGATCATTGTTGACCAAAATAATCCCAACCAGTATGTTGCGAGTGGCGAGGTTGGTGAAATAGCGACGCGGGGCGGCCTACTAATGTTAGGTTACTATGATAATCAACGATCCTCGGAGGACTCTTTCAATAAAGATGGCTGGTTTTTATCTGGTGACTTAGGACGATTAGATGAAAACTCATGCTTACAAATTATCGGTCGAAAAAAAGATTTAATTATCCGTGGTGGACATAATATTTATCCATCTTATTTAGAAGATTTAGCCCATCGACATCCAGCGATTGTTAAATGTGCGGCCTTTGGTGTTCCTGATACTCGGCTCGGGGAAAAAGTGGCGATGATTTTATTGGTCAATGATGGTCAAACGATTAACGCAAAAGATTTTTTAATGCACCTTCATCTTCAAGGCTTATCTAAATATGATATGCCTGAATATTTTGGACTTGTGACATCATTTCCGGTTACGGCCAGTGGCAAAATATTAAAGCGAGAGTTGCAAGACATGTTTAAAAATGGCGCCTTATCTCTAGAGTCCGTTCGATTTGTTTCACCTCAATCATAGGTCAATAAAATGTTACCCTCCTTGCAAGCGCATCAAGACTGTCTTATTCTGACCTTTAATCGACCAGAGGCCCTCAATGCGCTGTCTTTCTCTATACTTGATCACTTGGTCAAATTACTCGAAGAGGTTAAAAAGAGTTCTGCGCGTGCATTAATTATTACTGGCTCTGGAGATAAGGCGTTTTGTGCCGGTGCTGATATCAAAGAATTGTTAGGGCGCACTCGTCAAGAGCAACAAGCGGCCTCTGAGTTTGGTCAGTCTGTTTTTCAAGCAATTGAAAATCTTTCTATTCCGAGTGTGGCGCTGATTAACGGCTACGCTTTTGGTGGTGGTTTGGAGCTTGCTTTGGCATGTACTTTCAGACTTGCAACCCCAAATGCCAAAATGGGGTTACCCGAAATTAAATTAGGCTTAATTCCAGGCTACGGTGGCACACAAAGACTATCGCGCACGATCGGCATTACTAAAGCTAACGAACTTATTCTTACAGGGAAAACGATTGATGCTCAGCAAGCAATGGCAATGGGAATTTTAAATAAAATTCTTGAAAGTGGGAACACATTAGACCAAGCAGTAGCATTTTGCGCAGAGTTTTCTTCTTATAGCCTGCCGGTACTAAGCTTTGCCAAATCGGCTATCTTACGATCTTTTGATGTCGGGCTTCATGAAGGCCTTAAGGTTGAAAGCAATTTATCAACATTGGCGTATTCACTCGAAGACGCCAATGAGGGCATGCAGGCGTTTTTAGATAAAAGAAAACCTCAATTTAAGGATTGTTAATATGCAAAATGGTCAACGAGTTGCCATAGTGACTGGTGGTAGTCGGGGAATTGGGGCGGCAATTGTGGTTGAGCTACTGCAACAGGAGTGGACTGTCGTTAACTTAACGCGTAAGGGTTTAGGCATTGAAGAGTTTGCGCTTGATAGTCATTTATCGCCCAGATTAATTGCAATGTCTTGTGATATTACCCAAGCCAACTCTTTAAAAAGCGCGCTATCGCAAGTGCATGAACGTTTAGGCAGAATCGATGCATTAGTCAATAATGCAGGTATTCATCGAGAAGAAAAATCACATCTAATGAGCGAAGCAACTTGGGACGAAGTTATGGATACCAATGCAAAAGCGGTTTTCATTAGTTGCAAAGAAGCCTATCCTTACTTAATCCAACAACCTGCTTCAGTCATTATTAATATTGGCTCGTTTTTTGACAAAATGGGAGTTAAATCAAATCTTGCCTATTGCTCATCGAAGGCTGCCGTTGGCGCAATAACAAGATGTCTCGCTGTGGAGTGGGCAAGTAAAGGCGTTCGCGTTTTAGATGTGGCGCCCGGATATATCGAAACAGCTCTCAATCAAGATGCCATGAAAGGGCCTTTAGGTGAATTTTTGGCCAAGCGCATCCCCCGTAAAACACCCGGCACACCAAAAGAGGTAGCGTCTCTTGTTGCAACTTTGATGCAGCCTAACATGTCATTTTTAACTGGTGATACCATTTATATTGATGGCGCTCACGCCATCGCTCATTAGAAAATTTTATGCAAACTATTTTTGAAAAATTAGATCAACACATTACTCTTTCGTCTGAGGAGTCCCAACTAATTCAAAGCGTGCAATCGGTCTGTCAAGATTTGATTGCCCCAAATGCGAAACGTTTTGATGAATCAGGTGAGTTTCCTTGGGAAAATATTCACGCAATCAATGAACTTGGGTTAAACGCGATGTTTATTCCGGAAGAGTATAGCGGAGCTCCTCTTTCCTATACTTCCTATTTATACTGTGTTCGCGAAATTAGTAAAGCCTGTGCTTCGACAGGGATCATTTGGGCGACAAATTTTCATGGCATGAAACCAATTATTGATTTTGGTACCGAAGAACAAAAGCTTCGCTTCTTACCGACCATTGCACAAGGTGGAATTGGTTCTTTGGCAATTACAGAACCTCACGCAGGCTCAGATGCTACGGGTATGCGCCTATCATTTACGCCAGATGGTGACGACATTATTATTAATGGGAATAAGATTTTTATTTCTAACGGGGACGTTGCAGACTTATACCTTCTGTTTGGTAAATGGTCTGAAATTCCTGGATCTAAGGAGTCTATTTCAGCATTGGTTTTCGAAAAAGGTACGCCCGGTTTTAGCGTTTTAGGTACTGAGAAAAAAATGGGCCATCGTGCCGCAAGTACTGCGTCGATTTCTTTTAATAATTGTCGCGTACCGAGAAAAAATTTGCTATGTAACCCAGGTGATGGCTTAAAAATTCTTCTGTCGTCTTTAAATAAATCTCGGCCCAGTGTGGCAGCTCACGCTCTAGGTATTGCACGTGCAGCTTTTGATGATGGTGTTAACTATATTAATGAGCGTCAACAATCTGGGAAAAAAATTATTGAGTTTCAAGGGATACAATTTCAATTAGCAGATTTGGCAAGTGAGTTGTTTCTATGTGAAAGTCTGTTATGGTCTATTGCTCAATCAGTAGATGCTGGTGCGACTAATTTTGGTACAGAGGCATCCATTCTTAAATACCGTGCCACGGATGCCGCCATGAAAATCACAACTGAAGTTGTTGGTCTTTTTGGTGGTTATGGATATTGCCAAGATTATCGTGTGGAACGCTTAATGAGAGATGCCAAAATTACTCAAATTTGGGAAGGCACTAATCAAATTCATCGCCAACTTGTTGGACGACATTTCTTAAAAAAATAAAGGGCTTTTATGTCTTTAATTCAAAAAGTGGGCGTTGTTGGCTGTGGGACCATGGGGTCAGGGATTGCTATTGTTTGTGCGCGAGCTGGCTTTGAAACCTATGTTGTGGATGCTAATGATAAAAATTTAAATAATCTCATTACCCAAAGTACTGATTTTTTCAAAAAATCAATCGCTAGAGGCAAAATGCCTGCTGATCAACTAGAGCCGACCATCAATCGCCTTCATACTAGTCAAAACTTAAGCTCTTTATCCCAATGTGACATTGTTATTGAGGCCATTTTTGAAGATTTAACTGTCAAACATGAGTTATTTAATGAGCTCCATACGATTTGTCCAAGCCATACACTTTTTGCTTCAAATACTTCTACGATCTCGATCACTGAAATTGCCGGCGGTTGTGGTCGTGATGATCGTTTTGTTGGCATGCATTTTTGCTTACCTGCGCAATTAATGAAATTAGTGGAGATGTCTCCTGGCTTAAACACCTCTGAGCAATCGTTTCAAGCGGCGTGGGAATTTTGTCAGGCTCTAGGACAAACCCCCGTTAAAACTCAAGATACTCCCGGCTTTATTCTGAATTATTTTTTAATTCCTTTTAACAATAATGCAATCCGTATGGTTGAATCTGGAATTGCTTCTCCGGAAGATATTGATAAAGCAATTAAAACTGCTTTGGGTTATGCAATGGGGCCAATGCAATTACTTGATCTTGTCGGAATGGATACCCAAAAACTTTTATGCCACGCCATGTACGGTTTAACGAATGAGCCTGACGCTTCATGTCCACCTCTTGTTAGGCGAATGATTGCGGCAGGCCACCTCGGAAAAAAATCTGGTAGAGGTTTTTTTACATATAACGATTCAAAAATGTTTGGAGCTTAAATGATTGCCTCACAAATCATCGATACTGGAAATAGTAAATCCTTTCCGAAAGGCCTGACTTTATCTTCAGCAAGTGGCGATAAAACTCAATCTCTCATCATTATTGGAGATGGTGTTGCAAAAGCATATCAAACTATTTCAAACCCCGAACAATATGACCTTATCCTTCTCGAATTAGATTTGGAGTGCCTAGGGGTGCATACGGGCGAGAGCATGGGCACAGAAGGTTCCTCTGTTTTAGGCTTCGCGAGATTTAAACTTGGTGATGATCCTCCTTCGCAATTGATAGAATTAGTCAAACAACCCAATAGTTCCCCCACAGCAATTGCCCAAGCCAAATCTTTTTTTGAGGAGCAACAATTTGTTGTTGCTGTTTGTGCAGATACCCCAGGAAGAATCGTTAATCGATTAATACGGCCTTATTTCAATGCTGTATTACGACGACTTGATGATGGTTTGGCCAGTGCCAATGATATGGATCTTACCCTCAAGCTCGGCTTAGGTTATCCCGAAGGTCCTTTATCTCTTTTATCTCGAACTGGGTTAGAGCACCATGCCAAAGTTTCTCAATCGTTGTTTGAGGCTCTAGGTAAGTCTGAGTTTTCGCCAGCGCGTCGTGCCCAAGTTGCTCTTGGTAAAAATCAGAAATAAAATGCGCGCTCCCCTTCCACTTCAAGGCATCAAAGTTCTCGACTTTAGTACGCTTCTGCCTGGTCCTGTTTGCTCTCTTTTATTGGCTAAATCTGGCGCAGAGGTAATAAAAATTGAGCGTCCAGTTGGTGGCGATGAGATGCGCTCTTATCATCCAAAGTCTCACGACGACAGTGGCAACTTTATCATTCTTAATCGCGGGAAAAAAAGTCTTGCCCTTGACTTAAAAAAACCTGAATCACTTACGCTGATTTACGATTTAGTTAAGACTTGCGATATCGTTCTCGAACAATTTAGGCCCGGTGTCATGGATCGCCTTTTACTCGGCTTTCATACCTTAAAGGAAATCAACCCGCGTTTAATTTATTGCTCCATCACAGGTTATGGGCAAACTGGACCACTTGCAACAGTTGCGGCTCATGACCTCAACTATATGGCACATGCCGGATTACTTTCTTTAGTGGGTACTGGCGAGCAGAATAATATCCCAAGCCTTCCCCCAGCATTGATTGCTGATATTGCTGGTGGCGCCTATCCTGCTTTTATGAATATTTTATTAGCTCTGCGGCAGCGTGACCTGACGAATGAAGCTATTCACATTGATGTGGCAATGAGTGAAAACTTATTCGCCTTCCAGTATTGGGGCATTGTTAATCGCGACTTATTGGGTAAGTCGCCCGGCTATTCAGATGATCTTGTAACAGGCGGCTCTGCGAGATATCATATTTATGAAACTCAGGATCATCGATTCATCGCTGCAGCTCCTCTCGAAGATAAATTTTGGGGTTTGTTTTGTGAGTTAATTCAATTGCCTGAGCAGTATCGGCTGCCTGATGCCTCAAGCAATGAGGTAACTCACGCGATTGCAAACATTTTCAAATCTCAGACAAGCGCCTTTTGGCTACAATTGTTTGAAGGTAAAGACGTCTGTTGCAACTTAGTGCTTCGTCTAGATGAGGCGATGGCAGATCCTCATTTTAAACAACGTCATATTTTTGACCAGTTTATTAGTGATGGCGAAGATTTATTAACCGCCCTACCGCTTCCTTTGGCAAAAAATCTATCTGATCCAACAAGTAAAATGCCCTATCCACATTTAGGCGAACACAACGACGAATTTATTAAATAAAAAAGCACCGTTCAAAAACGGTGCTTTTTTTCTCGTGCTCAATTATTACTTAGCGGTTTGTTTTGCAAAACCATTGAACTTCACCTCAACACGACGATTTGGTGCTTCACACACAGTTCGTGATACAGCACGTCCATTTACTTTCATGCCGTTACATGTTGCAGGATTAACAACAAAGTTAGTTGCTCCATAACCGTCATAACTTATCTTAGAAGGAGGAACACCCTTAGAGGCTAAATAATCATTAACACTTTTTGCGCGATTTTTAGATAGAGGCCCATTTATTTTGTCGTTACCTTGTGAGTCTGTAAAGCCACTAATAACAAGACTATCTAAATCGTAATTGGCCAACTTTGCATAAGCTGCGTCAAGAATTTGCTTGCCCTTTGGAGAAATGACTGCAGAACCTAATGCATATGCACCATCAGCACCTAAAGTAAAAGCGCCTGAAACCGGCTGTCTCGTTTGAACAACTTGTTGTTGAACTGGGGCTGCAACAGGAGCCGCCGGAGCAGCAACAATTTTAGCTGGAGCACCATCGCAGAGTGCATTAGCAGTAGCGGGAGTCCAAAAATTATCTCTCCAACAGAGCTCATCTGTACCGTTTTTCCAAACATAACCGTTTGCAGCACCACTCCAGTTATCGTTCGCTGGTTGTTTATTCACTTCGTACGCAATGGGGGCAGCTTGAGCAGCCACTACGAATGAGGCAAGCGCTACAGCCGTGCCAAATTTGCCAAAATTGTTCATGTAAATCCTCCTAGATTTTTAAGTAATTTCACCGAATGCTTTTAATTTACATATAAATTATTACGGTTTGACGCCTTGTAATAAATACTGTTAAGGCAATCATACAATGCAAATTTTACGGTTTCGCATTGTTGTATACATACAACGCTCTATTGAATTTCATTTTCAGAGAATTGTTCTTTTTCGGAACAATATTACTTTTTTATCTTAATAAAGTCTGCGATTAATTCAAGATACATACGTCTTTTTCAAAACATCGATAAAATAGCGATTGGTACAAATTTTTTAAATCTATGACAAATCATCAAAGCACTGCTCCTTCTCTAGATATCCAACCTATTCCAGTAGGCTTACCAATTCCTAACCGAAAAATTATTCGTGGCTGGATAGAGCCTTTTGCTGAAAAAGAAACGGCAAAAGCTATTCTATTACTCGCCATTGATATCTTGATTTGGTTAACGCTGATTGCTGGTACTGTTTTTATTGAAAATTTACTTGTAAAAATTATTTTAGGTAATGTTGCAGGATTTTGGATTGGTCGTCTTTTCATTTTGGGTCATGATGCCTGTCATCAAAGCTATACGCCGCATCGTGAGCTTAATAAGATTTTAGGCCGTATTGCCTTTTTACCTTCTTTAACTCCATATAGTCTTTGGGAAGTTGGTCATAATGTTGTCCATCATGGTCAAACAAACTTGAAAGGCTTTGATTTTGTTTGGGCGCCTGCTAGCTTGGCGGAGTTTCAAGCAATGCCGGTCTGGCGTCAAAACTTAGAGCGCATCTATCGAAGCGGCTGGGGCCCAGTTGTTTACTATATGCTTGAAATTTGGTGGAATAAGATGTACTTCCCTAATAGTAAAAATATGCCTTCGACTCGTAAAGTTTTTTTAAAAGACAATCTTTTGGTGTCTGCTTTTTGGATTTTATGGATTGGTGTTCTCCTGTATGCCGCTTTTGCAACCAGTCAATCCGTTCTTGTGCTATGGATTTGTGGCTTTGTGATTCCATTTGTTTTTTGGAATGGCATGATTGGTTGGGTGGTTTATGTCCATCACACCCATCCTAGTGTGTCTTGGTACGACAATAAATCTGAGTGGCTTCGTGCTCAACCGTTTGTATCTACAACAGTCCATTTAACATTTAAATATCATTTTGGTGTTTTAATGCACCATATCATGGAACATACTGCTCACCATGTGGATATGGGTGTTCCTCTATACAAGTTGGCTTCTGCCCAAAACAAGTTAGAAGAGCTTTTGCCTGAGAGAATCATCAAACAAGCCTTTTCATGGTCTTGGTATTTTGAAACAGCGAAGCTTTGCAAGCTTTATGACTACAAAAATAAATTGTGGACTGATTTCCAAGGAAATAAGACAGCTGCTTCTATTCAGGTTGTGCTTAGCCCACAATAATGGTGTCATTTTAAAACTAGGTTAAAATGGAGTTTTGTTGCTTGGGCTGTAAAAAACAATGACTACAACGACTACTACAACGACGACGACTACATCTGCCACAACCGAATCAACTAGTCAGTCTCTAAAATTTTGCTCCTCCTGTAGCCGGGAAAAGAGACTTGATGGTGGGACATGGATTCCAACCAGCAATCGAAAGCAACGTTGGATTTGCGCAAGCTGTCTTTATAATCGCACCCACCGAACTGGCGCAATCAAGTCTTAATCCGCTACTTAGTCTACTAAATATGGGTTTGAGCGTTTTTCATGGCCAAATGTTGAAATTGGGCCATGCCCAGGTATAAAACTTATATCATCACCTATTGGTAGTAGCTTTTGTTTAATGGAGTCGATCAAGTCTTGGTGATTACCTCTCGGAAAATCTGTCCTGCCAATCGACCCTGAAAATAACACATCCCCAACTGCCGCTATTTTTGCAACCTTATCTATAAACACAACATGACCTGGCGTGTGCCCAGGGCAATGCACTACATCTAGGCACTGCTGACCAATCCATACCTGATCGCCATCATTTAACCATCGTTCAGGGATAAAGCTTTGACCCACATGTTCAAATCCAAACCTTTTGGCTTGTTCAGCAAGTAGATCTATCCAAAATAGATCTTCGTGATGAGGTCCAACTATTGGTACGCCCAAAGTTAGCGCTAACTCTTTAGCTGCAGAGCAGTGATCAACGTGTCCATGTGTAATTAATACTTGTTCTACTTTGACCCCTAATTGCTCAATTGCTGCATAAATTTTTTCTAAATCACCCCCTGGATCTACTACAGCTGCTTCTTGAGTTTGATCGCAGATAAGTATCGAGCAGTTTTGCTCAAATGGTGTAACTGGTACGATTGCAATTTTTAAGGTCATGCCGTCATGATATCAATCAATTGCGTATGATTTATTTTTCATTTTCACGGTTTTGGGTTGTTTTTCAGGTTAAACTTATTTGGTTGATAGGAGAGAGTGTATTTACACCGCCGAAGGCGCAATGCCCATAAACGCTCAGGCAAAAGGACTGTCAACATAAACACTCTGGAGAGCGGCATTTAATTGCCCACCGAAGGGGCTAACACTTACTTGTAAGTGCAATCTCTCAGGTATCAAGGACAGGGGGGCCTCTATTAGGATTCCTATGGCTCCTATGCCAGCCCTTACTATCTTTAATACTTCGCACCGTGCGCTTGGCGCCAAAATGATTGACTTTGGTGGTTGGGATATGCCTATTCATTATGGCTCCCAAATAAGTGAGCATTTACATACTAGATCTAGCTCTAGTTTATTTGATGTTTCACATATGGCCGTTTTGGACTGTTTCGGGTCTGATGGCGCAGCTTTTTTACGCCTTCTTCTTGCTAACAATATTGATAAGTTAACTACCGCTGGACGTGGTCTTTACTCTTGTATGCTTAATGACCAAGGCGGTATTATCGATGACCTGATTGTTTATCGGCTCGAAGATCATTATCGATTAGTCATTAATGCTTCTACTGCTGAGGGTGATATTGCCTGGATGAATCAACATGTTGGTGCATTCAAAAACCTTGAACTGATTCCCCGTCGGTTGGGCTTAAAAGATGCTTTAGATCCAGAGGTTTTATTGGCTATTCAAGGACCGCAATCTGCTCATGTTCTTGAGATGGCTTTTCCAGATATTGCAAAGCATCTTGCACAAATTACTTATTTTCATGTTCAGTTTTTACCAACGCAATTTGGCGAGCTCATGTTTGCAAGGACGGGGTATACCGGGGAAGATGGTTTTGAAATCAGTATTCCTTATCAACAGGGTCAAGCAGTTTGGGACTATCTGTTAAGCCTTCCTTCTGGGTTAAGCCCCGCTGGTCTTGGGGCAAGAGATACTCTTCGTATCGAGGCTGGTTATAACTTATATGGCCAAGATATGAATATCAATACTTCACCACTGGATAGTGGTCTTGCCTGGACCGTAGACCTTAAAAGTAACCGCGACTTTATTGGTAAATCTGCATTGCTTGCACAGGGTCAACAACATGATTTTCTTGGCTTAGTTCTTTTAAGTAAGGGTGTTCTTAGAGGCCATCAAAAAGTAGTTACGCCTTTGGGCGCGGGTGAAATATGCTCTGGAACCTATAGTCCGTCCACTGAAAAGTCTATCGGTTTAGCGCGCTTACCGAAAGGGCAATCTATAGGCTCTACTGTGCAAGTCAATATTCGCGATCAAATGTATGACGCTCAAATCGTCAAGCCACAATTTGTGCGTCGCGGTCAAATTCTTATTTAAACTTTAGGAGATCTTATGTCAATACCTCAACACTTAAAATATGCTGTTTCTCACGAATGGTGCTCTTCTAATGATGATGGTTCATTCTCAATTGGTATTACACATCATGCGCAAGACGCACTTGGTGATATTGTTTTTATTGAGTTGCCGAAACTAGGCCAACAAGTCAAAGCAAAATCAACTTGTGCTGTTGTAGAGTCGGTTAAAGCTGCTAGTGATATCTACGCGCCAATCAGTGGTGAAATTATTGCCATTAATGAGGCACTAACTCAATCTCCTGAGTTAATTAACTCTCAACCCTATGAGTCTTGGTTTTTCAAAATTAAAGCTTCTCAACCAGCAGAATTGGCTGACCTTCTTGATTCAACTGCCTATAGTGCGTCTATCGGGGAATAATCTATATGTCATCGCAATTTTTACCCTCCTCCTTACAAACCCATCTGGAATTTATTCCACGCCATCTTGGCCTCAGTGAAGTTGACCAAGATTTTATGTTGCGCTTTCTCGGGCTTGATTCTAGAGGTGCTTTAATTAAAGCTGTTGTTCCTAACTCTATTCGTGAGGATATGGAACTGCCCCTAGGACAATTTACCCAAGCAAAATCAGAAGCTCAAGCACTCGGTCTTTTAAGGTCAATGGCAGACAAAAATACGGTTAGTAAAAGCTGGATTGGTCAGGGCTACTACAACACCCTCACGCCTAGTGTTATTCAGCGCAATATATTAGAAAATCCTGCATGGTATACCGCCTATACACCTTATCAACCTGAAATTTCTCAAGGACGACTTGAGGCTATTATCAATTTTCAACAAATGATCATTGATTTAACCGGCATGGATATTGCTAATGCCTCTATGTTAGATGAAGGCACTGCAGCTGCTGAGGCTATGACATTAGCTTTACGCTCTTGCGCTTCTAGTTCCATGTCTTTTTTTGTTTCCTCCGATGTTTTCCCGCAAACCCTCGATGTAATTCAAACGCGGGCCAAGCCTTTACAAATTAATGTCATCGTGGATGATATAAGTAATCTTAAGCTCCATGATGTCTTTGGCGCACTCATTCAATATCCGGGTGGTTCTGGTAATCTTCTTTCTCATGCCGACTACATTGATGTGTCCGAATATGTTCATGCAAACAAAGGTCTACTCATTGTTGCTGCGGACTTATTAGCGCTCACACTGATTCAATCACCGAATACATTTAAAGCTGATATTGTTGTTGGTAACTCGCAGCGCTTTGGAGTTCCCCTCGGTTTTGGTGGTCCTCATGCTGCTTTCTTAGCTACAAAAGACGTGTATAAGCGCAATATGCCTGGTAGGCTTGTCGGGGTTAGTATTGATTCGAGTGGCAACGCCGCTTATCGTCTTGCGTTGCAAACACGCGAACAACATATCAGACGAGAAAAAGCCACCTCCAATATTTGTACTGCACAAGTTCTATTGGCGGTTATTGCCAGTATGTATGCCGTTTATCATGGCCCAGAAGGCTTAAAGAAAATTGCTCAAAGAACACATTTTTATACTTCTTTGTTAGCATTTATATTGCAAAAGAATGCTATTACTATTTGTAATTCCCATTGGTTTGATACGCTTCATATTCAATCGACTAATGCTCAATTCTTTTTTAATAAAGCAAATGCATTAGGTATTAATTTACGAAATATAGACTCAGAACATCTGGCTGTTTCTCTTGATGAAACTTGCACAGATGAAGATATTGTTCAACTTTTACTTGCCTTTGATATTCAAGTTACAAATGATGAGATTAGCACTATTGCATTAACTCTCGGTCAACATTTCCCATCTGATTTACAGAGAACTGATTCTTATTTAACGCACCCCACTTTTAATCGTTATCATTCTGAACACGAAATGCTTAGATACCTTCGTCGTCTTTCTGATAAAGATCTTGCACTAGATCGCACCATGATTCCTCTTGGTTCTTGCACGATGAAATTAAATTCTACGAGCGAGATGCTTCCTATTACTTGGCCAGCCTTTAACCAAATTCATCCTTTTGCCCCATCAACACAATGGCTTGGATATGCTGAGTTAATTCATCAAGTTGAACAAATGATGTGCGCTGCAACTGGCTATGACTGTGTATCTTTACAACCCAATGCTGGTTCTCAAGGTGAGTATGCTGGTCTATTAATCATTAAGGCTTACCATGAGTCAAGGGGTGATTTGCAAAGGAATATATGTCTCATTCCCTCATCGGCTCATGGTACGAACCCTGCTTCCGCACAAATGGCCGGTTTGGATGTTGTAGTAGTAGCTTGTGATAATGACGGCAATATTGATTATGCTGATCTTGATAGCAAGGTTAAGGCTCACTCTAACCACCTTGCTGCAATTATGATTACCTACCCGTCTACGCATGGTGTTTTTGAAACACGCGTAAAAGATGTTTGTGATTTAATCCATGCTCATGGCGGTCAGGTCTACATTGATGGCGCAAATATGAATGCTTTAGTTGGGACCGCTTCTCCTGGTCATTTTGGGGGAGATGTCAGCCATCTGAATTTACATAAAACCTTTTGTATTCCTCATGGTGGTGGCGGACCGGGCGTTGGCCCAATAGCTGCTAAATCTCACTTAGCGCCTTTTTTACCATTTTCATATACTGCGCAAGCAATTTCGACACCGAGTACTTCTCTACCAAGAATTAGTGCGGCGTTGTTTGGCTCAGCATCGATTCTTCCGATTTCTTGGATGTATGTTGCAATGATGGGCTCCTCTGGACTCCGGCAAGCAACTGAGGTCGCTATTCTTTCTGCGAATTACATTGCCAAAAAATTAAGCCCTCATTATCCGATTCTTTATAAGGGTCAAAATGATTTAGTTGCACATGAATGCATCATTGATATTCGCCCGCTACAAAAGATATCAGGGATTAGTAATGAAGATATAGCTAAACGGCTGATGGACTTTGGGTTTCATGCTCCAACCATGAGTTTTCCTGTTCCAGGTACTCTTATGATTGAACCAACCGAGAGTGAGTCTAAAGCTGAAATTGATCGTTTTATTGAGGCAATGGTCTGTATTCGTGAAGAAATTGAAAAAGTGATTTCTGGTACTTTTGATCCATCGGATAACCCTCTTAAAAATGCGCCTCATACTGCTCAAACTCTTTTATCTAATGAGTGGACTCATGCCTATTCTCGTGAAATTGCCGCCTATCCAGTTCCTCGTTTAAAGATGAATAAGTACTGGCCCCCAGTTGGGCGTATTGATAATGTTCACGGCGATCGCAATCTATTTTGTGCCTGCGTTCCAATGAGTGAGTACGAGTCAGCTTAAAATGCAATCGGATCACGATCAATACTTATTTTGATTGATCGTGATTTTTTCT
This sequence comes from Burkholderiaceae bacterium, assembly GCA_947450225.1. GTDB lineage: Bacteria > Pseudomonadota > Gammaproteobacteria > Burkholderiales > Burkholderiaceae > Polynucleobacter. The sequence continues at coordinate 21,411 of CANFUO010000008.1, forward strand.
TAAGGCTCTCAACATAATCTAAAGCATATTCAAGCGTTTTTTGTAACTCTAAACGATCAGATGATTCGATTAATATTTGATTCCGATCTATTCCTGATAATCTTTGCAATACACGTGGTGTTGGGTCACTGATTAATATATTTTTATTTACTTGTTGTTCTAAATAGGACTTGAGGTCTTGAAGGATTTCATTATTGTTTTTTTCATTTTTAGACTCCACAATAATTAATGCTTGATGTGTATATGGGGGTAATTGACAAACTTCCCGCTCCCTTACGATCTCAGTTATAAAATCATCATAGTTTTCACTTGCTAGTGCTTTGAACAGCGGATGATCTACAAACTCTGTTTGTATATATATATTGGCATTTTCTGTAATGGCACTTCTACCCGCACGTCCAGCAACCTGGACTAACTGCGAAAATATTTTTTCTACTGCGCGGAAATCTTGTGAATATAGACTTTTATCTACATCTAAAACAATAATTGATTGTATGTTTTGAAAATCATGTCCTTTGATAATCATTTGCGTGCCAATAATCAATTCGTTACTACCTTGGTGAATTTGTCTAAAAACTTCTTCGGCTTTGCCCTTTGATTTTGTTGAATCGCTATCTACGCGTATAAGCTCTATTTCCGGAAATATTTCCCTAAAATGTTCTTCAATTTTTTGAGTTCCAAGTCCTAGAGTATCTAAGTCTTGATTGCCGCATTCTGGACAACTTTTGGGAGGATATGCCATCAATCCGCAATGGTGACATTGCAATATTTTTTGATGTGTACTTGTGGTTTTTTTGTGCACTACCATCCATGCACTACATTTCTTACAACTAGATTTCCATGCACAGGATTTGCAATATAAGATTGGTGCATAGCCCCTGCGATTAATATATACCAGAGTCTGTTTGTTTTGTTGCCATGTTTTTTGAATAAGTTCTTTTAATTCGAAGGCGATTCCTTGTTCATCTATCTTTTTATTTTTTTTTGCAAGCGCTGTATCCACAAGATGTAATTTGGCAAAACTCGCCCCCTCCTTAGCTTTTTTATTTAGAACGAGTAAGCTAATTTTATTGAGCATTACCTTTTGCCATGTTTCACTTGATGGTGTAGCCGAAGTTAATACAACAGGTATTTGTTTTTCTGCTCCTCGCCATATAGCCAAATCTCTGGCGTTGTAGCGCAATCCGTCTTGTTGTTTATATGAGCCGTCATGCTCTTCATCGACGACGATTGCTTTTAAGTTTTTGAGTGGCGCAAAAATACTGAGGCGGGTTCCGACCACAACCCTTGATATCCCTTGTTGTACTTTCCACCAGGCAATGTTTCTTTGTGCTGATGTTATATTGCTGTGGAGTATCGTTACTTCTTCATCTGTGAATACTTGTTTTATTACTTTTTCTAATTGGGGAGTTAGATTAATTTCAGGGACTAAGATCAAACACTGCGCGCTTTCATCTTTGAGTACCTCTATTAACCAATTAAGATATACCGCGGTTTTCCCGCTTCCAGTCACCCCTTTTAATAAAATTAATTCAAATGTATTTTTTTTCGAGGCTCTTTTCAGATGCTCCAAACTATAGTTTTGCTCTTCATTTAATACCCAAATGTTTTCATGTACGGCTCTACCTGTACGATCTTTTGTTTTTTTCTTATACTTGTTTTTTTGCTTTTCTAACAATTGCCATTTATTCGGGTTTTTCCAATCGGCTGGTAAGCTTGAAAACATCACCTCGCCAAGAGGTTTGAGATAGTATTTTGAGGCAAATTGGCACAAGTTTATTGTGTCTTGCGTCATATGCAGTTCAGAGGCTACATCTAGTACCGGTTTTAACTCCCACTTTTGATCATCTGCACACGTATTTTTAACTTTTATTTGTAAGACTATGCCTACTATTATTTTTTTCCCAAACTCAATTTTTACAACTTGACCTACCTCTGGATTTCTAGGTAAGTCATTTTGATCCCAGCAGTAATCAAAGAGTTGAAAGAGGGGTAAATCTACTGCAATTTTGACGATATATTGATTTAGCATTTATTCTGTGTTTAGGCTCAGTATCTATCAAATTTGTATTTCAATCCATGTTTGCAAGGGTTTTCACCCTGTGGATAACTCTGTGGATTGTTTGTAAGTTTTTACTTCGATTTTGAATATCTTTTCCTTAGCTTCCCTGCCTGTTTTTCATGCATTTCATTAAATACCCTATTAAAACAATGTCTTATTGTTGACACTTAGAATTTAAGTGTCTAGTACTCTGCAAACCACTGTTCTCTTTTGGCGCTAACCTAGCCTGTTAATAACTTTTTTGGTTGGCCCTATTTTAGTGCCTGTATTTTTCTATCGATGTCTTGCAGACTCTGCTCTAACAGCCTCAATTAAACAGGCAACGTTTTCTGGCGGCGTAAATTGAGAAATTCCGTGACCCAAATTAAAAATATATCCGTCCAAAGCAGATAACTCACTTCCAATAGTCTTAGTTAGCGCTAACTCATTAAATAATTCAGCAATCTTTCTTCTAATGATCTTTTGATCACCTAGAAGTATTAGCGGGTCTAAATTACCCTGTAGGGTAATTGCCTGGTTTCCTAGCATCTCACGTGCCTGAGATAGAGATATTGTCCAGTCTAGGCCTAAAACACTTGCTCCAGATTTAGCCATATCTTTTATCCAAACTCCACCGCCTTTTGTAAATAACAAGATGGGAACATGTTCTTTTATCATGCGGTCTTGCTGAAGTCGGTGTATGACCTCTTTCATTGGTGACAAGGAATACTCTAAGTAATCCCCGTGAGATAAAAGGCCTCCCCACGTATCAAATAACATCACCGCTTGTGCCCCAGCCTCGATCTGTAATCTTAAATACTCAGTTACAGACTGAATATTAATATCCAATACTCTTTTCATTAAGTCGGGGCGTTTATATAGCAAGGTTTTGGTTTCTTGAAAATCTTTTGATCCACTCCCTTCAATCATGTAGCACGCTAGAGTCCATGGGCTACCTGAAAACCCAATTAATGGCACTCTTTGCTTGCCATCTTGCATTAAATCTTTTCTGATTTGACTCACCGCTTCAAAAACGTAGCTTAGTTGCTCCATGTCTGCAACTCTTAAGTCTTGAATACTTTTTTCTGATCGCAGCGGATGCTCAAATTTGGGCCCCTCCCCCTGTTCAAAGCTAAGACCCAGGCCCATTGCATCTGGAATAGTTAAGATGTCTGAAAATAAAATTGCCGCATCTAATCCATATCGGTCGATAGGCTGCAAAGTGACTTCTGATGCTAAATGGGGGTTTTTGGCTAACTGTAAAAAACTACCGGCTTTTGCTCTCGTCTGATTGTACTCAGGGAGATATCTTCCTGCTTGTCTCATCAACCATATAGGGGTTGAATCAAGTTTTTCAAAACGGCAGGCTTTTAAAAACCGGTCATTCATTAACTCAGGGAAATGATTTCCTGACATTAAAGGTGTAGGTTATTTTTTTCTTCTGAATCGCGCGATTGCTGCTAGCTGTGCAGCCGCCATCGCAAACTCTGATTGAGCGTGCGCAAACTCTATATCAGATGACCTTGTTGCCATAACATCTTCTGCTCTTCGTTTGGCATCATTTGCTTTGGCTTCATCCAAGTCCGCACCTCGAATAGCCGTATCCGCCAATACGGTCACAGCATGTGGCTGAATTTCTAAAATACCTCCAGCAACGAAAACAAACTCTTCCTCACCATCTGGTTTTTCAATTCTCACTGAGCCCGGACGAATTCTTGTAATTAAAGGCGTGTGGCCGGGTAAGATTCCCAATTCACCTGACTCTCCAGGCAAGGCAATAAACTTTGCCTCTCCTGAATAAATCGAATTTTCCGCACTTACAACGTCAACATGTATGGTAGCCATAATGTATAAAAACCTTTTTTAAATTAAAGCTTCTTCGCTTTTTCGATTGCTTCATCAATTGTGCCGACCATATAAAAGGCCTGCTCTGGCAAATGATCTAATTCACCATCAACAATCATCTTAAAGCCACGAATGGTTTCTTTTAAAGTAACGTATTTTCCTGGAGATCCCGTAAAGACTTCCGCAACGTGGAAAGGCTGTGACAAGAAACGTTGAATTTTACGTGCACGCGCAACGGACTGTTTATCTTCAGGAGACAGTTCGTCCATACCTAAAATTGCAATAATGTCACGTAACTCTTTATATCGCTGAAGAGTTGTTTGAACGCCACGAGCAACTTCATAATGCTCTGTTCCAACAACGAGTGGATCTAATTGACGGCTAGTTGAATCTAACGGATCAACAGCAGGATAGATACCTAACGCAGCAATGTCACGAGAAAGAACAACTGTTGAATCTAAATGTTGGAATGTCGTAGCGGGTGAAGGGTCTGTCAAGTCATCCGCTGGAACGTATACCGCTTGGATTGACGTAATAGAACCTGTTTTTGTTGAAGTAATACGCTCTTGTAAACGCCCCATTTCATCAGCAAGGGTTGGTTGGTAACCTACCGCTGAAGGCATACGGCCTAATAAGGCTGATACTTCTGTTCCTGCCAAGGTATAACGATAAATATTATCAACGAAGAACAAAATATCTCTTCCTTCGTCACGGAAACTTTCAGCCATAGATAAACCAGTCAAAGCAACACGCAAACGATTTCCTGGAGGCTCATTCATTTGACCAAAAACCATCGCAACTTTATCTAAAACATTAGAGTCTTTCATCTCGTGATAGAAGTCATTACCTTCACGAGTTCTTTCACCTACACCAGCAAAAACTGATAAGCCTGCGTGTTGTTTTGCAATGTTGTTGATCAGTTCCATCATGTTCACAGTTTTACCTACACCAGCACCACCGAACAATCCAACCTTACCACCTTTAGCAAATGGGCAAACCAAGTCAATAACCTTAATACCCGTTTCTAATAAGTCTACAGATGGGGATAACTCATCAAACTTTGGCGCCGGCTGGTGAATCGCCCTTCGGACATCCGTTGCGATTGGGCCTGCTTCATCAATTGGGCGACCCAATACATCCATAATTCGGCCAAGGGTTGCTGGTCCTACCGGCACTGAAATTGGTGCTCCTGTTCCACGGACGCTCATACCACGTCGCAGTCCATCGCTAGATCCTAAAGCAATAGTTCTAACTACGCCATCGCCTAGCTGTTGTTGAACTTCAAATGTTAAGCCTTTTTCAGCGAAAGATGCTTCATTGCTTTCTTCTAAAACCAAGGCATCATAAACCCTAGGCATACCATCGCGCGGGAACTGAATATCCACAACAGCTCCAATACATTGAACGATATTTCCGTTACTCATCGCATTTCTCCAATCAAATCAATATTTACAATTCTTTAAATTAAACCGCTGCTGCGCCACTTACAATTTCTGATAACTCTTTAGTAATTGCCGCTTGTCGCGTCTTGTTATAGTCAAGCTGAAGTTCGGCAATTAAATTCTTCGCATTATCAGATGCTGATTTCATGGCAACCATTCGAGCAGATTGCTCAGAGGCCATATTTTCAGCAACCGCTTGATAAATTAATGCTTCAATATATTTTTTCAACAAATCATTTAATACAGTTTGTGCATCTGGCTCATAAATATAATCCCAGCCGTATGCAGAAGCTTCTTGTGCCGTCTGCTCTAGATTTGCCAGAGGTAGAGGCAATATTTTTTCAATAATAGGCTCTTGTTTCATCGTATTGATGAAGCGGTTGTAGCATAGATAAACTTCATCTACTTCACCTTTATCAAAAGCATCTAATTGAACTTTAATTGTGCCAATCAAATCATCTAATAATGGCTTATCTCCCATATGAGTTGCGTGCGAGATTAATTTTGCTTTAATACGATTTAAAAACTGGAATCCCTTTGCGCCAATTGCTGTGCACAGAATATCTTTTTTGTCGCCATGCCAAGTCTTCATACTATTCGTTAGCATACGTAAAATATTGGTGTTTAAACCTCCACACAAACCTTTATCTGTGGTGATTAATATAACGCCAACATTTTTAACTTCACGTTCAACTAAAAAGCTAGGGCGATACTCTGGGTTTGCGCGTGAAACATTGGCTGCAACATTTCGTATCTTCGCCGCAAATGGTCTTGCAGCACGCATTCTTTCTTGCGCACGGCGCATCTTCGATGCTGCGACCATTTCCATCGCTTTCGTAATCTTTCGCGTATTTTGTACGCTCTTGATCTTATTTCGTATTTCTTTTGTACCAGCCACGTGGCTCTCCTCGCTTCTTTGTGTTAGAAAGAAGCTGAACGTTTGAAGTCTTCGATTGCCGCTTTTAAAGCAGCTTCATCGTCTTTAGATAATTCTTTAGTATCTTCAATACGCCCGATAAGGTCAGCATATTTAGACTTAAGATGGTCCATCATGCCCTTCTCAAATGGGAGAATATCTTTAACTTCAATATTGTCCAAGAAGCCATTATTCGCAGCATATAAGGATGCGGATAACTGCCATACTTGTTGCGGATTGTATTGTGACTGCTTCAATAATTCAGTAACTCTTTTTCCACGATCCAACTGCTTGCGCGTTGCATCATCTAAGTCAGATGCAAATTGTGAGAATGCTGCTAATTCACGATACTGTGCAAGATCGGTACGAATACCACCCGATAGTTTTTTAATTACTTTAGTTTGCGCAGCACCACCAACTCGTGAAACTGAAATACCAGCGTTAATCGCAGGGCGTACACCCGCGTTAAACAAGTCTGTTTCCAAGAAGATTTGACCGTCAGTAATAGAAATCACGTTTGTTGGCACGAATGCAGAGACGTCGCCCGCTTGAGTTTCAATTACAGGGAGCGCTGTCAATGAGCCAGTTTTACCTTTAACTTCGCCATTCGTAAATTTTTCAACATACTCAGCATTTACACGGGCAGCTCTTTCTAAAAGTCGTGAGTGCAAATAGAAAACATCGCCAGGGTAAGCCTCACGACCTGGAGGTCTACGAAGTAAAAGAGATACTTGACGATAGGCAATCGCTTGTTTCGTTAAGTCATCATAAACAATTAATGCATCTTCACCACGGTCTCTAAAATACTCACCCATTGTGCAACCAGCATAAGCTGATAAGTATTGCATCGCCGCAGAGTCTGAAGCGGTTGCCGCCACAACGATTGTGTATGAAAGCGCGCCATGTTCTTCAAGTTTACGAACCACGTTATTAATCGTTGATGCTTTTTGACCAATAGCTACATATACACAATAAACGCCCTTACCTTTTTGATTAATAATTGCATCAATCGCAACGGCAGTCTTACCTGTTTGTCTATCGCCAATAATTAACTCACGCTGACCTCGTCCAATTGGAACCATCGCATCAATTGACTTCAGACCAGTTTGTAATGGCTGACTAACTGATTGACGGGCAATAACACCTGGCGCCACTTTTTCAATAATGTCTGAATTTTTAGCATTGATAGGGCCTTTGCCATCAATTGGCTGTCCCAATGTATTTACCACACGGCCTAATAATTCAGGGCCGACTGGTACTTCAAGAATTCGTCCAGTACATTTGACCGGGTCTCCCTCAGAGATGTGCTCATATGCCCCTAAAATAACGGCACCAACTGAGTCACGCTCTAAGTTGAGAGCTAATCCAAATGTATTATTTGGAAACTCTAACATTTCACCTTGCATCACACCAGATAATCCGTGAACGCGGCAAATACCGTCTGTTACTGAAATAACAGTACCTTGATTACGAATTTCAGCGTCTACACCAACACTGCTAATTCGACTTTTGATCAGCTCGCTGATCTCAGATGGGTTAAGTTGCATTTATAACTCCTAGGGTCTTTTAATTTCGTTGTACTACTTATCTTTTACTCATGAAAGTAAAGCCGCTTGCATCGCCTCAAGTCTTGACTTTACTGATGTATCTAATACCTCATCACCTACTTGAACCCGAACTCCGCCGATTAATTCCGGATCAATCGTTACGGTAGGTTTCAAATTTTTATTTCCAAATCTTTTAGCTATTGCACTTAAAAGTGCAGTGACCTCGGATTCGTTCATCGGAAATGCGCTAGTGATTTGTATTTCCGCCGAACCTTCTCGAGAGTTTTTTATAACATCGAACTGTCTAGATATTTCTGGCAAAGCTGCAATACGATGATTCAAGGTTAACAGGCTAATAAATTTTTGAATCGCGAGCGGCGCTTCTGATGGAAGTCCGGCCAACAATAAACCCGCCAACTGCTCTTGAGACACATTCGGATTGGACGCAAGTGTTGCAACCTCAGGATTGTTTGCCATATGAGCTAAGGCGCCCAATTGCTCTGACCACTTTCCCATCTCAGCAGGAGTTGCAGTTCCAGCTAAAGCTTCAGCATAAGGCCGTGCTATGGTAGCTAAATCAGCCATCTTATAACTCAGCTTTCAATTGGTCGAGCAATGCAGCATGCGCAGCAGGGTTAATTTCTTTTCTCAGAATTTGTTCTGCACCTTTAACTGCCAACGATGCTACTTGAGCTCGCAACTCATCTCGGGCACGAATAATTTGCTGATCAGCATCAGCTTTGGCCTGCGCAATAATGCGACTTGCTTCAGCTTGGGCGTTTTGCTTAATTTCATCCGCACTTAATTGCGCCCGCTTTTCAGCTTCTGCAATGCGTTGAGTGCCTTCGTTTCTCGCCTCAGCCAAGGCTTGATCAGCGCGCTTTGTGGCAAACTCTAAATCAGTTTTACCTTTTTCAGCAGCGGCTAATCCATCTGCAATTTTAGCTGCCCTTTCATCCAATGCTTTTACAAGTGGAGGCCATACAAACTTTGCCACCACCCACCAAAGGATGAAAAAAACAACCATTTGCGCGAATAGGGTCGCGTTCAGATTCACGGCTTTTCCTTTCGGTTCAATTTTACAAAACTACTGTAATCAGTAGTTAGCACAGTACAGCCTATTAAGCTGTTAATTTTGATAACAATGGGTTTGCAAATGCGAAAAGCATAGCAATACCAACACCGATCAAGAATGCCGCATCAATCAATCCAGCCAATAAGAACATTTTAGTTTGTAATGGCTCCATCAATTCAGGCTGACGTGCACATGCCTCGATATATTTACCACCCATTAATCCGATACCCAAACAAGCTCCGATAGCGCCAAGACCGATAATGATACCGATACCGATCGCTGTCAAACCTTGAATATTTCCGATGAACTGATTTAGCATTGCTGACTCCTAGTTAAAATAAAAAATAAAAAAATTAGTGGTGACTATGTGCTTGACCTATATAAACCAAGGTAAGCATCATAAAGATAAAAGCCTGTAACAGAATAACCAAAATGTGGAAGATTGCCCAGGCCGCACCTGCGATTACATGTCCTACAAAACCAAAAATACTTGGGTCTAAACTAAAAGTCCAAATACTTCCTAGCAGTGCAATCAACATGAATATTAATTCTCCGGCATACATATTTCCAAAAAGTCGCATGCCTAGTGAAACCGTCTTTGCTACGTATTCAATTAAGTTTAAAAACAAGTTAAATGGCGCTAAGTACCATTTCGCGCCAAATGGTGCGGAAATCAACTCATGTGCAAAACCGCCAACACCCTTAATTTTTATGCTGTAGTAAAGAATGATAAGCAATACAGACAAAGACATGCCCATTGTGCCGTTTAAATCGGTTGTTGGAACTATCTTATGGTGTGGGATATGGATATGAAACGCCCCTAAAATTCCATTTAGGCCATTGACCCAGTCGATTGGAATTAAATCTAAGGTATTCATAAAAATAATCCAACAGAATACAAACAAAGCTAAAGGAGCAATATACGTCCGGTCGCCATGCACGATATTTTTTGATTGGGTTTCTACCAGCTCTACTACCAGCTCTACAAGCGCCTGAAATCTTCCAGGAACGCCAGACGTTACTCGTCTTGCCGCAAACACAAGAATGCCAACGGCTAGCAAACCCATTAACAATGACCAAAAAATTGTGTCGTAATTGAGGACACTAAAGTCTAGAATTTCTTTTTGAGCATGTCCCGTTGAATTGAGATTAGTTAAGTGCTCAAGTATATATTCAGTTGGTTGTAATCCTGCTGAGGATGCGGCTTCTGATGACATCTATATTTTCCAATAACCTTAGTAACTATTTATTCTTAATCTTTATAAAACCAATCAACCAATAAGACTGCAAAGTAATTAAGTACATTCCTAAAAAGGATAACCAATGTAAATTAGGAAACAACCGAATAACAAAAATTATTATAGTTAATGTTAGTGTAATTTTTATGACTTCTGCATACACCCATGAACTTATAAACCTTTTGGCACTCACCAAATTACTTTTTTTTACACCGGAGACTCTTATTATAAACACACTGCTAGGGATTACCCCTAAAGCTCCTCCAAGTACTACAGAAAGAACGAGCCCTTTTGTATAAAAATAGAAACTCCAAAGTATCGCGATTATTGTAATCGCAAATGTTAAAACACATTGAAGTTTCACAATTTCCCATGGACTATTAACCCGTGGCGTAAGTTCTTTTTCACTAAAAATTTCGAGGGCCTCTACCCGGCTTAGTCTTTTATATTCTGGCTCTGAATGCTCGTCATCAACTGAAGTGTCTTTGTTCATTCATGAATCTTTTAAAAATTACCTAAGCCCAGTTTTTGCAATAAATTATGTAATTCATCAGTTTGTGAATACTTAATTTTGATTTCTCCGCCTTTTCTGCGCGGCTTTATTTCTACAGACAAGCCAATCGAATCTGACATGTGTGTTTCCAAGCGCTTTAAGTCAGGATCAGACTTCAATTTGGTTTTTATATTTTCAGTTTTTCCGCCGCCAGTTTTTTTGGTGGAGTTTAAGATTGCATTTGCAAGCTTTTCGGTTTCTCTTACAGATAAGCCCTGCGCTGCAACTCTTTGCGCCAGGCCTATTTGCATGGCCGTTGCTATTGGCAGCAATGCTCTCGCATGGCCCATATCAATTTCGCCTGATAACAATAATGCTTGAACAGATTTACTCAACTGCGTCAGGCGTAATAGATTCGTGACGGCACTTCGTGACTTGCCGACCACTTGGGCTGCCTGCTCATGCGTAAAGCCAAACTCTGCGATCAGTCTTGCCAAACCATCCGCCTCCTCAAGCGGATTTAAATCCTCGCGTTGCATGTTTTCAATCAGCGCCATTGCGGCCGCAGTCTGATCATCCACGTTCTTTATCAGAACTGGTACAGACTCAAGTCCTGCCATACCGGCCGCACGAAAGCGTCGCTCCCCAGCGATGATTTCATATTTATGGTCACTAATCTGCCTTACCAATAGGGGCTGCATTACACCTTGCGTTCGAATACTTTGCGCTAACTCTTCTAACTCGCTTTCATGCATTTGCATACGAGGCTGATATTTTCCTCTCTGAAGTTGAGATAGCTTTAACTCCTTAGAGGAGCCCGCTTTTGCATCTTGGCCACTTAGATCAATCGACTCACCTAGCAGAACTTCAAGCCCTCTGCCAAGGCCCTTTTTTTTCATCATATTTAAATTGTCTTTATTCTTTCTATCATTTCAGCGCCAAACTCGATGTATGCCTTTGCACCTCGCGAAGACTTATCGTAAACGACCCCCGGAATTCCATACGATGGTGCCTCTGCCAAGCGAACATTCCTTGGAATAATTGTTTTAAAAACCTTATCCCCGAAGTGTTGCATCAGTTGTGCAGAAACTTGTTGTTGTAGGGCAGTTCTAGGATCAAACATTACCCTTAATAGCCCAATGATTTTTAAATCTGTATTTAAATTAGCGTGGACTTGTTTGATGCTGTTAACAAGGTCTGACAAGCCCTCTAGCGCAAAATACTCACACTGCATAGGCACAATAACCCCATGTGCGGCACAGAGCCCATTTAAGGTAAGCAATGACAATGCTGGCGGACAATCTATCAAAATAAAATCATAATCTGCCGCCACCTTGTCTAAGGCGTTTTTTAGTATCGACTCTCGATGATCAAAATCTACCAGCTCAATTTCTGCCCCGGCCAAATTACGGTTCGCTGGAACAACATCGTAACCACCTGATTCTGAAGGACATTTTGACTGATTAATCGTGCTGTGACCAATTAATACCTGATAAATTGAGTGGCTTAACTGATGCTTATCTACGCCGGAGCCCATTGTAGCGTTACCCTGTGGGTCAAGATCTACCAATAAAACACGTTGCTCTAACGCCGCCAAACCGGCGGCCAAATTTATGGCTGTTGTCGTTTTTCCAACGCCACCTTTTTGATTTGCAATACAAAATATCTTAGCCATCACCCATCCCTATTCTATATGTTTGATTTTCTCATGGATTGAATGGTTAAAATACATCGATATGCATCTAAATATGGAATTATTAGCTCATCATTTAATATGACTCTGTAACCATCGGGCAACTCCTCAAGCTCGCTCGTTATTTTATGCGATTTCATTGCAAACATGACCCCCTTTTCTTTTAACAAGGGCTGTGAGTATTCGATGAAATTTTTCAACTCTGTAAACGCTCGGGAAATCGTTGCATCCAATGAGCCTGGGCTTTCTTTTGCAAAATGCTCAATTCTACCTTCTACAACCGTTACATTGTTTAGCTGTAGCCGTCCTTTTACATGCTGTAAAAAGGCGGTTTTTTTTCGAACCGCGTCGACAAGAAAATAGTTAAACTCGGGCAGAAATATAGCTAAAACCATACCCGGAAATCCTCCCCCAACACCCAAATCAGCTATTTGAGCTCTCTTAGGAAGAAGGCCTAATTCAACCGTTTTTAGTATCGAGGGTATAACGGCCAAGGAATCCATAATATGAGCGCCCAAGTAGTCTTCATTACTATGGATGGCGCTTAAGTTATGAATAGAGTTCCACTTAAAAAATTCAGCGCTGAAAAGGCTAAGTTGGCTCAGTTGTAAAGCCGTAAATGGTAGGCCTAACTCACCAAGCCCCATCTGCACTTTGGTTTCAAAGAAAGACGAATCAAAAACACTCATGCTGAAGCGCTTTTTCTTCCAGAGCTCTTTTTCATGTGAATGAGCAAAATTGATATCGCGGCTGGCGTTATGCCAGAAATTCGCGCTGCCTGACCCAGAGTTTGAGGCCTATGAAGAATCAGTTTTTGCCTAACCTCATTGGATAAGCCCCCCACTTGCTCATAATCTAAAAATTTCGGTAACTCAAGATGCTCATAGTAGGAGTGGCGCTCAATTTCAATCGCTTGGCGGTCAATATATCCTTGATATTTAATGCCTATTTCCACCTGTTCATTTATCTGGCCCTGAAGCGCCAAATCAAAATCCTCTTGCCCAGAAGCCCAGCGTCCGTCAAAAGCATCCATCAGCCCACGATACGATACTTGAGGCCTCTTTAATAGCTCAGCCAAACTGTACTCATGGGTTAAGGCTTGCCCAAACACCTCTATGCTCTCTGCATCACTGAGGATTTTTGGAGAAACCCATGAGCTCATCAACCGCGATGTTTCACGTGAAACAGCCTCCTGTTTCTTGCAAAAAAAGTCCCAGCGTACGTTATCTACCAAACCCAAGGAGCGGCCAATCTCTGTCAAACGGGTATCTGCATTATCCTCGCGCAAACTTAAACGATATTCTGCTCGGCTAGTAAACATGCGATAAGGCTCTTGTACACCCTTAGTCGTTAAGTCATCGACAAGAACGCCTAAATATGCCTCACTTCTTAATGGGTGCCAAGGCGCTTTCTCCTTCACCTTAAGCCCAGCATTAATTCCAGCCAGCATTCCTTGCGCCGCGGCCTCTTCATAGCCCGTGGTGCCGTTAATTTGACCGGCAAAAAATAAACCCTCAATTTGCTTAGACTCCAAGCCTTGTGTCAATGAACGCGGATCAAAATAATCGTACTCAATCGCATAACCAGGCCTTAATATATGAGCGTGCTCAAGCCCGGGGATACTATGAACCAAATTAAGTTGCACATCAAAAGGCAAACTCGTCGAAATACCATTGGGGTAAAACTCATTTGTAGACAACCCCTCTGGCTCCAAGAATATTTGATGGCTAAGCTTGGTTGCAAAACGATGAATTTTATCTTCAATCGACGGGCAATATCTCGGCCCAACACCTTCAATTACCCCCGTATACATTGGGGATCGATCCAATCCGCCACGAATAATGTCATGGGTTTTTTCATTGGTATACGTAATCCAACAAGGAAGTTGTCTTGGATGTTGTTCAGGTCGCCCCATGAATGAAAAAACAGGCATAGGATCCAAATCCCCAGGCTGCTCTTTCATTTGAGAAAAATCAATTGTTCTTCCATCAATTCTTGGTGGGGTACCTGTTTTTAAGCGGCCTTGAGGAAGACTTAACTCTTTCAAGCGCTCAGAGAGTCGAACGGCAGCAGGATCCCCCGCCCTCCCACCAGAATGATTTTCCAGTCCAACATGGATTTTCCCATTTAAAAACGTGCCAGCAGTTAAAACTACCGTTGGAGCATAAAAATGAAGTCCAAGCTGGGTTATCGCTCCAATCACGCGCCCACCACTTAAAACTAAGTCATCAACGGCAGATTGAAACAGTGTTAAGCGTGGCTGGTTCTCTAACAAAGAACGCATAGCAGCCTTAAATAGAGCTCGGTCAGCCTGTGCGCGTGTGGCACGAACAGCAGGCCCTTTACTCGAATTTAAGATACGAAACTGTATTCCTGCAAGATCGGTAATTTGAGCCATTGCTCCACCCATCGCATCAATTTCCTTAACCAGGTGTCCTTTGCCAATGCCCCCAATAGAAGGATTACAGCTCATTGTCCCCAGGGTCTCTATGTTGTGAGTAAGCAAAAGAGTTTCGCAACCCATCCGCGAGCTAGCTAAAGCGGCTTCGCAACCAGCGTGGCCTCCACCGATCACAATTACATCAAATTGTTTTTTAAAATCTATCATTTATGAAAAATATTTTGGCAATACATGTTTCACGTGAAACACCAAACCATATTATCTTATGAAATCGATAATATGATAAGAGTCATTTGCAGTTTTCAAAATCAAAGCCGTCACGATCCAAATAAAAAATTGTCGGACCATCTTACTGCCGTGCTTTAATGCAAAAGCACTACCAATGACCCCTCCAACAATATTAAAGGACATCATCCAAACAGCAATACCCCAATGAATATGGCCGGTTGGAATAAATAGTGCTAAAGCGGCAAAGTTACTCAAACAATTAACAATTTTGGTGGCAGCCGCGCCATGTAAAAAATCAAAGCCTAAAAACCGCACAAATAAGAACATAAAAAATGCACCGGTGCCGGGGCCAAAAAAGCCATCATAAAAACCAATCAAAACTGCACCTACGGAAACTTTAATCAAACTTATTAAGCTTTCGGTCTGCTTTTGATGACTCAACCCAAAGTTCTTATTTTTTAAGGTAAACAACAGGAGAAAAAGCAAAACAAATGGCAAGAGCTTTCGAATATATTCTGGAGACACCTGAGTAAGCGTCCAAGCCCCAACGAAAGATCCAAGCAAAGCAAATACGGATGCAAACACCATCAGCTTTTTAGGAAGACTTACTTTTCTTATATATTGGGTGGCCGCAACAAAAGTTCCACCAATAGCAGAAAGCTTGTTAATGCCGAACAATGTTGCCGGTACCTCTTTAGGATATACAGAAAACAATGCTGGAATTTGAAGTAGGCCGCCGCCACCTACTATCGCATCAACAAAACCAGCCAAAAAAGCGGCAAGGGCCAACAAGGCAACCCCATTTTCTAAAATATCAAGTAAAATCAATTAGTTATGTCTATTTTTGAGCTTGTCTAAAAACTCACCAACGATGCCTTTACGAAAAGCCATCACACAAATCACAAAAATCAATCCTGTGACAATCGTGACAGATTCTCCGAGCGTTCTAAACCATTCAATACTGGTTACTGAGAAAACCCAATTGCCTATATCGCCTACCTTGTGCTCTAAAACCGTGATGACAAAAGCTCCAATGATAGGGCCGATCAAAGTGCCCACACCACCGACAAGCGCCATTAAAATAACTAGGCCAGACATTGACCAGTGCGCATCTGAGAGAGTTTCAAAGCCCATCATTAATGCTTGTAAGCTACCCGCCAAACCCGCAAGAGCCCCTGATAAGATAAACGCCAACAACTTAAATCGGTCGACATCATATCCCAAGGAAATAGCGCGGGGCTCATTTTCTTTTATAGCAAAAAGTATTTTGCCAAACGGGGAGCTAGTGACACGCGCAATCAAAATAATTGAAATCAAGAAGAAAGCATAAACAACAAAATACATATTTATATCATTTTGAAGGTCCAGCACCCCAAGAAAAACGCCCCTAGGAATACCTTGCATGCCATCTTCACCGCCAGTAAATTTAGCTTGTAAAAACACAAAATAAAGCATTTGTGCCAAAGCCAACGTAATCATGGCAAAGTAAATTCCCTGACGACGAATTGCAAGACTGCCCATTAAATAGCCTAATAGGGCAGCAAACAAGGTGCCCCCCAGCAGTCCAATCTCAGGGGATGCACCCATATCACGAATGATATAGCCACAAACATATCCTGCGCCGCCCAAGAAAGCCGCATGGCCAAAAGACAATAAACCGGTGTAGCCGAGTAATAAATTAAATGCGGCGGCAAACAAAGCAAAACACAAAATCTTCATCAGAAAGATGGGATAAAAAAACCAAGGTGCGACGATGCCAAAAAGAATGAGGGCAATGTAAAAAATTTGCGTTTGATTTTTCTTCATTACTTCTCTCTACCAAAAAGTCCTGCCGGGCGCACCAACAATACCAAGGCCATCACTAGAAAAACGACAGTGCTTGATGCTTCAGGATATAAAACTTTTGTAAGCGCCTCAATAAGGCCAAGCCCCAAACCAGTTAAGATGGACCCCATAATAGATCCCATGCCACCAATCACGACGATAGCAAAAATAGTGATGATAAGGTTTGAGCCCATTAAAGGAGAGACTTGAATAATGGGGGAGGCTAACACCCCTGAAAATGCAGCGAGGGCAACACCAAATCCATAGGTTAACGTTACCATCAGCGGAAAATTAATCCCAAAGGCTTGAATCAGTTTAGGGTTTTCTGTACCCGCGCGTAAGTATGCGCCTAACTTAGTTTTCTCAATCACGTACCACGTACCAAAACAAACGACCAAAGAAATAAAAACAACCCATGCACGATAAATTGGCAAAAACATAAAACCAACATCAACCGCCCCTGCAAGAGCATCTGGAACACTATAAGACATGCCAGAAACACCAAAGAATGATCTAAATATACCCTCAAGAATAAGTGTTAAACCAAAGGTTAACAACAAACCATATAGGTGATCTAACTGATACAAGTGTTTTAATAAGAAGCGCTCAATCAAAATACCAACAATCGCCACCAGGATCGGAGCCACGATTAACATTGGCCAATAACCAATACCAAAAAACGTAAGTCCCATCCATGTAAAGACAGCACCCATCATAAACATCGCGCCATGTGCAAAGTTCACGACATTTAATAAACCGAAAATGACGGCCAATCCCAGACTAAGGACAGCATAAAAACTGCCATTAACCAACCCCAAAAGGAGTTGGCTAAGGACAGCAGATAAAGGTAAACCAAAAATTTCCATTAATGAGCCAGATTATTTAACCAAGGGACACTTGGACTCAGCCAAGGTATTGAATGCCTGCTCGCCAGGTAATTTTTTAACAACACGATAATAATCCCAAGGCTTGGTAACCTCTTCAGCCTTCTTAACTTCAAATAGATACATATCATGAATCATCGTGCCATCTTTACGAATATATCCACCCTTCGTAAATAAGTCATTGATCTTCATTTTTTTCATTTCAGCCAATACTTGATCAGGATTATCGGTACCTGCGGCTTTAACAGCTTTTAAGTACGTCAACATTGAAGAGTAATCACCAGCATGAACAGATGTTGGCATACGCTTCATTTTTTGAATAAATCTACCTGCAAAAGCACGGGTTTCATCATTTAAATCCCAGTACCAAGCTTCTGTTGCCAAAAGCCCGGCAGCATTCTTAATGCCAATACTATGAACATCCGTAATGAAAACGAGTAATCCAGCTAACTTCATTGATTTATTAATACCAAACTCATTAGCAGCTTTTACTGAGTTGATCGTATCTCCACCAGCATTGGCCATACCCAAAACTTGAGCTTTAGAGTTTTGTGCTTGCAGTAAAAATGATGAGAAATCACTTGCGTTTAAAGGATGCTTAACAGAGCCAAGAACCTTACCACCATTATCAACCACCACCTTCGTGGCATCTTTTTGTAATTGCTCACCAAAAGCATAATCAGCGGTGATAAAGAACCAGTTTTTATTACCTTTTTCTACCATTGCTTTACCGGTTACATTCGCTAAAGCAATCGTGTCATACGTGTAATGAATCGTATAAGGTGAGCACTGCTCATTGGTTAGGGCAGAAGTTCCCGCGCCATTATTAATATACAAACGCTTTTTCTCTGAAGTAACCTTTGCAGTAGCCAAGGCTGTTCCTGAGTTTGTGCCACCAAAAATTACATTGACACCCTCTTGATCAATCCACTCACGCGCTTTACCGGCTGCAATATCAGCCTTGTTTTGATGGTCGGCATATAAAACCTCGACTTTTCTACCAAGGACAGAACCACCAAAATCAGCAATTGCCATTTCCATGGCTTCTTTTCCACCGATACCATCAATATCAGAATATAAGCTCGCTCCGTCAGTAATAAAGCCTATTTTTATAGGCTTATTATCAGCGGCGACGGATGTTGCGGTGATAGATAAAAGTGCTAATGCGGTTACGATTTTTTTCAGTTTCATTATTTTCCCCATCGATTAAATTAACTAAACACCCAAATAACTATTTAGAATACTTGTTTTCTGGGTTAACTCACTGCTTAAAACAGTTTCTACAACCTGCCCATGTTCCACCACATAATGACGATCTGCCAAGGGCGCTGCAAAATGAAAATTCTGCTCAACCAAAATAATGGTGTAGCCTTTTTCGCGCAAACTTCTTACAACCTGTCCCAGCTTTTGAACAATTACAGGAGCCAAGCCTTCTGTGATCTCATCTAGCAAAAGAATTTTCGCTCCTGTACGTAAAATTCTAGCCATCGCCAGCATCTGCTGCTCACCACCACTTAATCTTGTTCCGGGACTCGAGCGTCTCTCATAAAGATTAGGAAACATTTCATAAATTTCATCAACGCTAAATCCGTCTTTGCTGATAATAGGTGGTAAAAATAAATTTTCTTCCGCGGTAAGGGTTGAGAAGATACCGCGCTCTTCTGGACAATAACCAATACCCATCGGTGCAATTTGATGAGTTAACAAATCCCTTGTCTCAACTCCATTAATCTTAATAGAGCCCGTTCTTTTATCTGTAAGTCCCAAAATAGCCCGCAGCGTCGTTGTTCGCCCGGCGCCGTTTCTACCCAATAATGTAACTACCTCACCTTGATGAACTTCCAAATCCACACCATGTAAGATATGCGACTCACCATACCATGCCTGAAGGTTTTTAATCTCTAGTGCTACTGTCATGATGCTGTACTCGCTTGACCCATATACGCTTCCATTACGAGTGGATTTTTAGACACTTCCTCATAGGATCCCTCTGCTAAAACCGCCCCTCGTTGTAAAACAGATATTGTATTTGCAATAGTAGATACAACCTTCATATTATGCTCAACCATTAATACGGTTCTACCTTTAGCAACCTCAGCGATTAAACGCGTTACTCGATCGACATCCTCATGTCCCATACCTTGCGTTGGCTCATCCAA
>CANFUO010000009.1 GCA_947450225.1 Burkholderiaceae bacterium
AGGCGCTCCAAAGTTTCTGGGTCACGCATGGCTTTGGTTAAGGCAGTATTTAATTTAGCAACCACCTCAGGAGGCATTTTAGGAGGACCAACAAAAGCATACCAATTCTCAGCTTGATAGCCCGGGTATCCTTGTTCAGCAATGGTTGGCACGTTAGGTAGAGCAGCGGCACGCTTCGCGCCTGTTACACCAATAGCACGTAATTTACCAGCTTCGACAAATGGTATTGCTGTTGGTGTACTGGCAAAAATCGCTGTGATGTTGCCACCCAAGAGATCATTCATAGCTGGTCCGCCGCCTTTGTAATTGATATGTTGCGCATCCATACCAGCACGAATTTTTAGAAGCTCACCAGCAAGATGTCCCGTACTGCCATTGCCTGATGAACCAAAGGTAATGAAAGATTTTTTATCCTTACCTGCTTGCACAAAATCTTTGAGATTTTTAATTGGCGAGTCGGCCTTAACAACTAAGATATTTGAAAAAGTGACTCCCTGAGTAATCATACTAAAGTCTTTTAAGGGATCAAAAGTAGTTCCTTCTGGCATATTGGGATTAATGGCTAAAGACCCAATCGTTGTTAACAAAATTGTGTAGCCATCTGCTGGAGATTTAACAATATATTCACTAGCAAGATTGCCGCCAGCCCCGGGCTTGTTTTCAATAATGACAGATTGGCCAAGATATTCACTTAGCTTTGGAGCAATTAATCTGGCAGAAGTATCAGAACCTCCACCGGCCGAAAACCCAATAATGAGGCGAATTGGTTTACTTGGATATTCAGTTGTAGATTGTGAAAACGATGATGAGTTAATACAAAAACTAATAAGTGTAAAAAAAAGTACTCTGAGAAGCCTTACTTGTATTATGTTGAGCATCATCGTTTAAGCCTTATTAAAATTGTAAAGGTTCCACTCCTGCCATTTCAGCGCAAATTTGAAGATTTTTTAATAAACTCGCCGTAATCGGAATGCCTTCTTGATTTCTTTTCTTTTGCGACTTTGCGGCGCCATCACCCGGAACACGAATTTCAGTAACATTAGGGAGTGGGGTAGATGATTTTATCTCGTTAATCAGTTGACCGGTAGAACTTAACAAATGTTCAAAGCCTGCTAAAAATGCTGGATTCACCGCAATGATGGTTTGACCAGTATTAGTAACGGCTGTTTCATCATCATTAAAGTCGACTAATTGTGTGCCAACTGCTGCACCATTCATGCAACCAGCCAAAAGAGCGATCATTAATGACAAGCCATAACCCTTATAGTCGCCAATCGGTAAAAGGGTACCTTCTGAAGATCGTTTAGGGTCAATCAGTGGATTGCCTTGTTTATCAATCATCCAACCCTGGGGCATTAATTCGCCAGCTTGGGCTTTCATTTTTACTTTGCCATAGGCAGCAACCGTTGTCGCCATATCTAAAACCACAGGGGACAGGTTGGCGCCGGTTGGTACAGATATGGCAATAGGGTTGGTTGATAACAGTGGATCAACACCACCCCAGGGCGCCATATGATTTGCGCTACCAACAGCCAAATAGATACCAACCATACCAGCCTCAGAAACGAGGTTGGCATAAGTGGAACCAGCACCTGCATGATTGCCATAGCAACATCCCATCCAGCCAATGCCCGTTGTTTTAGCTTTCTCTATCGCCAGTTCAGCACAGCGGTGCATCACAAGATGACCCATTGCGTTATCGCCGTGTAATAAACCAATCGACGGTGCATCCTGAATGAGTTTCATGTTCGGATGTAAATTGATGCCGCCTGCTTTGATTCTGCGAGCATATTGAAGAAGACGAAAAACGCCGTGACCATCGCCGCCAGACAAATCTGTTCGAACCATTAACTCTGCACACAGTGTTGCTTGCGCAGAAGGCATTCCTAAACCACAAAATACTTGAGTGATAAAGGTACGAACTTGCTGTGCGCTTAAATAATTTGTGTCCATACTTGGCTTCCTGTGGCATATTTTTTAACAGCGGATTCATCAAAATTAAAGCCAAGACCAGGCTCTTGATGCAGAATCAAGTCACCATTGTTAAAGCCTAATTGTTTATCCAATAAACGACGGAAATTAAGGACCTGATCATCAGTGAAGAACTCCACAAAACGCGCATTGGGAGTTGCTGCAACGAGAGGTGCATGCAAATCATGGAACCAGTGCGGGCTGATCGTAACCCCTTTAGAGTCAGCAAAGGCAGCGATACGACGCCATTCACTAATGCCACCACAAACAGCAGCATCTGACTGTAATATTTCACAGCCACCAGCTTCGACTAACTCGCGATGACGCCAGCGGCCAACTTCGATTTCGCCAGTTGCCACAGTAATACTGGTGCGATTGGCTAGGCGAACATGTAAATCTATGGCATCAGGAGAAAACGGCTCTTCAATCCAGTAAGGGTTGTATTGCTCAAAGCGTTGAATGTATTCCATTGCTGTAGGCAAATCACGCCAAGCATTGTTGGCATCCATCGTCACGATAATGTCATCGCCTACTGCGTCGCGGACCGCAGCTAAACGTTCTTCTTCCTCACGTGGCGAGAGGCGGCCAGTTTTCATTTTCACTGCTTTAAAGCCCATCGCAACATATGATTCCATTTCTTTTGCAAGCAGAGCAGGAGTTTTGCCATCGACATAATAGCCACCACTAGCATAGGCTGGCACGCGGTCTAAAACGACAGCGCCCAAATATTTATGAAGAGGCAAACCAACGGAACGTGCATTTAGATCCCAAATAGCTGTATCCAAAATAGAAATTCCCCGCATCACAGAGCCGGAGCGTCCTTGTAGGATGGACTCAGAGTACATCTCTTGCCAGAGACCTTCACTACGATGGCTTTCCTGACCAATAATGATTGGAGCAAGGAGTTGCTCAACAGCAACTTTTGCAATTTCACCAGCTTTACTTCCTACATAACAAAATCCGATACCCTCTACGCCATCGGTATTGGTCACTTTGACCAAGCAGTAGTGGCGTTCAGAAACAGTTCTTGTAGAAAAAGAGGTTACTTGATCTAAAGGGATGCTGACATTTGTTACGTGCACAGATTTGATGATGGACATAGAAATTTCTCTTAAGTTAATTAATGGAGGGAACTACGAAGATTCATTTTGAAGGTATAGCGATTTTCTGGGTGATGCGTCATGGAGATTTCAAAAGGATTTCCAGCTTGATCAAAGTACCTTCTTAAAACAATCAAAGAAGGAGTACCTTGGGGAACGCCTAAAAGCTCAGCATGTTTTTTCGACAATTGAGAAGCAGAAATTTCAACATCAGCATGGGCAATACTTACACCAAAATGTTTTTCTATCTGAGCGTAAACCATTTCTCGAGAATGCTCTTTCATTTGGGTTAATTTAGCAAATTTTTGCAAAATATAAATATCTGTCCAGGCTAATTTGATATTAGTTTCTTGCTCTAGTCTAACAGCACCGATGTGATACCAGGCAGAGCCTAACGGAGCAGTTAATATTTTTTGTAGATGAGAGTCGCACTCTACATATTCTTCAATATGATTCTCGCGATAGGTATTTCTTGGGTAATTCAAAATTTCCCCAAGCGAGTTAAAGCTTTGGCTAAATTTTCTTGGTTGAGACGTGGAGATAACTTTCGTGGCGGCACCTTGTTGGCGATGGATAAAGCCATTTTCTTGCATACACTGCAATGCTTGTCGAATAGTTTGCCGACTCACCTGAAAATTAATCGCCAATTGCGTTTCAGAAGGTAAGTTATCGCCGACTGTCCAAGTACCTGATTGGATATCATCGACAAGTTGCTCAGCAACTTGTCGATATAAAACGCTTCTTTTCACAACTGACTCGAGCATCTCAACTCAGACCAAACATTTTCTTACCAGCAACAGGTAAGCGAGCTTTCAGAATATCTCCAGACATTGACTCAGTAATGTAAAGATCACGACCATCGCCACCAGTGCAGATATTTGCTAAGTGATGATGATGTTTGTTCTCAGAGTAAATTAAATGGGTAGGAAGCATATTGCTATCAAAACGCCAAACACCTACGCCTAAATGACACACGAGTAAGCCATTTTCTGAATCCATTTCGATTCCGTCTGGACCAGCCGCGCCACCTGATAACTGAATAGCCACCCCGGTTTTGGAAACAGAGCCATCTGCCATAATCGGTAAGCGCCAAATTTGCTGTGAACGTGTTACAGCAACATAACAATGCTTATCCGTAGTAGATAAAGTAATGCCATTAGGACTTGGAACATTTAAAGCTAAGCGATCTAACTGACCATTGGCACGTAAGCGAAATACCCGACCTGTAGGATCTGCAATACCCGTTTGACCTTGATCTGTGAAATATAAATCACCATT
This sequence comes from Burkholderiaceae bacterium, assembly GCA_947450225.1. Taxonomy (GTDB): domain Bacteria; phylum Pseudomonadota; class Gammaproteobacteria; order Burkholderiales; family Burkholderiaceae; genus Polynucleobacter. Next base: position 4,350 of record CANFUO010000009.1, read on the forward strand.
GGCAGCAAAATGTAAATCATTCAAGCCTTTAAAGGATTCGCTATACATCGAGCCCAAAATCGTTTCGATTTTTCCGGTTTTTGTATCGAGGCTAAGCAGACCCATTTTGTAATCGCAAATAAATGCTCTGCCATCTTTATGAAACTTCAGCCCGTTTGGCCAACCATCATATTGGGTGATCAGTTCCCATTCACCTTTAGTAGAAATTCTGAAAATACGTCCATAAGGAATATCAACGAACCATAAGTTACCCTCACGATCAAACGAAGGACCTTCGAGAAAACATTCAATTTCCGCGCCTTGACGATTTGGATCAGCCCATGAAGTTCGCTTTGGATTGCGGAACTTAGCAGGCATAGTCATGAATAATTCAGCTTTAATTAATTCAACTTGTTGAAATGGATTAAACACGGGTATAACTCCTTACTTGTACGAACAGGTTATGAAAAAATAATTTATCCATATAATAAATCGAAAATTATCTTGTATGAATTGTATACAATGGATTCAATATAAAAGAAATAAAGTATACAGAAGATACTTGTTCGTACAAGTTCGAAATTAGTGGAGAAATTACATGAAAAAAGTTGTGGTTCTTGGTACGGGAATTATGGCCGTTGGCATTGCAGCAGGTTTTTTAGCGAGTTCGCATGCAGTGATATTACTTGGGCGAAGTAAAGAGCGTGCAGAAAGCCAGAAGGATGAAATCCACCAATTAACTAAAGAGATGAATGCTGCTTGGAATCCTGAAGCAGTTCCCCTTGTTTTCGGGGCTATTGAGGATTGGTCTGATTGGTCTGACGTGATTTGGGTCTTGGAAACCATTAAAGAGGATATGGGTTTAAAACAAGCATTATTTGCCCAGTTAGATCATCGTGTACCCAAGCACATACCTATTGGTAGCAATAGCTCAGGCTTTCCTATTTCTAAGATCGCCGCAAACTTAGCGACTGCCAAACGGATGTTTAATGCCCATTACTTCATGCCAGCGCATATCGTGCCCTTAGTAGAAGTGGTACTAGGGGAGTTCTCTGACCCAGTGATGGGTGAACAAGTCTGTCAAATTTACCGCGATGCAGGCAAAAAGCCAGTACTCGTAAGAAAAGATATTCCCGGGTTTTTAGCCAATCGTATCCAGCATGCATTAATGCGTGAAGCCCTATCCTTGGTCGATGCGGGCATTGCAACGCCTGATGATGTAGATACTGCGGTTCGTTACAGTTTTGGCTTTCGATATGCAGCAGTTGGCCCGATGACGCAAAAAGAAATCAGTGGCTGGGAGGGTATGGCTGGAGCCTCTGTTGAAATTTGGCCATCTTTATACAATGTGAAGGAATTGCAGCCAGTCATGGCAAACCTGATCGCGAATGGTAAATATGGCATGAAATCGAAAGAGGGTTTTAGAACCTGGAGTGACGAAGAAATGAAGGAAATGCGTCGTAAATACAGCGCAAGATTGAAGGGTGCTTTTGATGTTTTACAGATTGAACCCGATTAATTTCCTAATTGTTATTACAATTGTGGGATTGTCGGTTAATATATTCGAGCCGTCAGTGTAGTTTTTATTAATAATTAAATTGGAGTAGTTATGGAGAATCAGAAAAAATATAAAGACATCATTTTTGAAGTAAAAGATCAAGTAGCTTGGATCACGATCAATCGTCCGCGTGTCATGAATGCATTTAGAGAGCAAACTTTAGATGAAATGATTGATGCGGTTAAAGCAACACGTGAAGATCCATCAATTGCTTGTATCGTCTTTAAAGGCGCTGGAGATAAAGCTTTCTCAGCGGGTGGTGACTTTTATGCCATGAAGCGTTTGACGTTTACGAATGCGTCTATGTGGAATGATCGTATGTTAGGTCTAGCAATGGCGATTCGTGGCGTACCTATTCCAGCAATTGCAATGGTCAATGGTTGGTGTATGGGTGGCGGACATGAACTTGCTTTGTGGTGTGACTTAGTCATTGCCTCCGAGAAGTCGATGTTAGGTCAAACAGGTGCAAAAGTTGGCGCATGTCCAACCGTTGGTGCAACACAATATTTACCAAGAATTGTTGGCGAGCGTATTGCACGTGAAATGATTTTCTTGGCTAAGCGTTTTGATGCTAAAGAAGCTGAAAAAATTGGCTTGATCAACAAATGTGTACCTGAAGAAAAGTTAATGGAAGAAACACTTGCTTGGTGTGAAAACATTAAGAGCAATAGTTCACAGACGATTCGTATGACGAAGAAGAGTTTGAACTTTGAATCTGATCAGTTATACGCATCATGGCAGCACGGTATGGAATTGTTGGCCTATGTTTGGGGATCTGAAGAAAGCTTAGAAGGTATGAACGCATTCTTAGAAGGTCGTAAGCCAGACTTCCAAAAATTCCGTTTAAGAAACAAAGAAGCTCTTGCAGACTACATGGATGGCTTTCATAAAAACTTAAACGCGCCGCCTCATATGCGTGATCTTTAAAATGTCTGAAGCACATCATATCCCCGAAGGGGCATTAGCTGGTTTTAAGGTCCTTGATCTAAGTCGCATTCTCGCCGGTCCATGGTGTGGAATGCTACTTGGTGATATGGGTGCAGAAGTGGTCAAAGTGGAGTCCCCAACATCTGGGGATGACACCCGCGCCTGGGGGCCTCCTTTCTTGGAAGGGGAGTCCTCTTATTACCTTGGCTGTAATCGAAATAAAAGAGGAATCACAATTGATTTTTCTCAAGCAGAAGGTAAGGCTCTTCTTGCCAAATTGATACCGCATTTCGATGTTGTTTTAGAGAATTTTAAAAATGGCACTCTGGAAAAATGGGGATTTGATCAAGCTTGGTTTAAAGAACATGCCCCAAAGGTTGTTAGATGCTCTATCACAGGATATGGCACACAAGGACCGCTTTCACACCTGCCGGGTTATGACTTTATATTACAAGCAGAGTCTGGTCTGATGAGTATTTGTGGTGAAGAAGATGGTGTGCCGAGTAAATATGGCGTGGCGATTGTTGATTTAGCTACTGGCATGATGGCAGCCAATGTGATTCAAGGTGCGCTTTTGGCAAGATACCGAACTGGACTTGGACAGCATGTTGAGGTGGCTTTATACGACACATCCATTGCCTTGTTAGCCAACGTAGGCTCCAGTCATTTAGCGACTGGCAAAGAAGCACGACGTTTTGGTAATGGGCATCCTACGATTGTTCCCTACACCACGTTTGATGCAGCGGACAAAATGATTGCCCTGGCGATTGGTAATGACGGTCAGTTTGCTAAATTAGCCGAAATTCTTGGACATCCTGAATGGCCAAAAAACGAAAAATTTAGAACTAATACTGCAAGGATTGCAAATCGTATTGAAGTAGACGGCATGGTTGCTGTTGAGTTAAAGAAAATCCAATCCACAGACTTGATCCCCTTGTTGCGAAAGAATGGCATACCAGTTGGACCAGTTAACACGGTTGCTGAAGCATTAGCGACTGAGCACACTCTAGCGCGACAAATGATTGTCAAAGCTCAGCACCCAAGCATTGGTGAGTTAAAGGGCTTAGGTACACCTCTAAAGATGCATGAAACGCCGACATCCCTGCGTTACCCACCACCGCGTTTGGGAGAGCACACGCAAGAGGTTTTGTCTGAGTATCTGGATCAACAAGCGATTGCCGAACTCATGTCCAAAAAAGTAATTGCGTAGCCAGTAAAATTTCTGCAAAAAAAAACCGCCGAGGCGGTTTTTTTTCAGTCTTATTTTTGAAATTAAACTGGAGCAAACATTTGACCGCCATCAACATTAATGACTGCTCCGCTCAAATAACCACAAAGTGGTGAAGAGCAAAACACAGTTAAGTTAGCGATTTCATCAGGCTCAGTCATACGTCCAAAAGGAAGCTTTTGAGTAAGTTCTGTCCAGCGAGCTTCGTCACCCAATTTGTTTTTAGCATTCGTCTTCATCATATTTTCCATACGATCACTACGAGTAGGCGAAGGGTTAATACCGAATACACGAACGCCATGCTTGTGGCTAGTAGCGCCAACACCTTGCGTAAATGCCATTAAAGCGGCATTTGCTGTAACACCACAAATATATTCAGCACGTGGAGCTGCACCAGCCATACCAATAATATTACCGATAATGCCTGTGCCTTTTTTCTCCATACTTGCCAAATACACTCTGGTCAAGTTAATGTAACCAAAAAGCTTTAATTCCCAAGCCTGTCTCCAACGTTCTTCGTTGATATCAGCAATTGTTCCACCAGGAATAGCGCCAGCATTGTTAATTAAAATATCGACATCCCCAACTTTTGCAAATAGAGCCTCAGCAGACTGAGGTGCGCCAAGATCGCACTCAACAGTTTGACAAGTTACGCCATATTTGGATTCAATCGCAGCTTTTGCGTTAGCGAGATTCTTTGCATCACGAGAAGTGATGATTGGATGGGCTCCTTCAGCCGCATAGGCCATAGCAACAGCAAGACCAATCCCTTTTGAGCCACCAGTAACGAGTACTTTCTTACCTTTTAACTGCAAATCCATATCAAACCCTTTCAGAAGTTATTTTATTTTTAAAGCGTATATTTAAATCATTAGAAATTAAAACCATAGTCAAATTAATGATCAAGTGATCCGTAAAACAAAACCAAGTGATTCGTAAAATTGTCTCTTATGATTTTTTAAATATAATACAGGAGATTGTTAAAAGCTTCTTTAAAGCTAAACAAGTTTTGGGTCGCTAGGGTAACTACTTAGTAGATGTTTGTTGACGTAAAATATAAAATAGAAAAAAATAGTATTAACAAATCATTTAATTAAATGAAGATTTGATCAATTAAATAAACCTTAAGGTAATGGAGACATAAAATGTTCAGTAAAAAACTATTAGCGACCCTAGTTTTGGGAGCTTCTTTTGGTACGGCACAAGCACAAGCGCCCGCAGCGCCTGCAGCCCCAGCAGAGCTGCGTATTGGTATAGTTTCATTTCTCTCAGGTCCTGGAGCCGCTCCGTTTGGAGTGCCTGCTCGTAATACAGCTGAGATGCTTGCTGACGCATTTAATAATGCTAAGGCACCAGCTCCTTACAACGTCAAAGGTTTTGGTGGAATACCTGTCAAACTCGTTGTGATTGATGAAGCTGGTTCGCCAACGAACGTCGTAACTGAATATCGCAACTTAGTGCAACGTGACAAGGTTGATATTGTCATTGGTTATGTTTCTAGCGGCAATTGCTTGGCAGTAGCTCCAATTGCTGAAGAGTTAAAAACACTAACTTTGATGTATGACTGTGGTTCACCGCGATTATTTGAAGAGAGCCCTAAAAAATATGTATTTAGAGCAGTTAATCATGCAACAGCGGATAGCGTAGGCGCAGCTCTCTATATTAAAGCGATTAAGCCAACTGCAAAGACATACTCTGGGTTAAATCAAAATTATGCTTTTGGTCAAGACTCATGGTCAGATTTCCAAGGTGCTGTAAAAATGGTGTTGCCTCAGTTACAAGAAAAAACATCACAAATGCCTAAATTATTTGCTGGTCAATACAGTGCTGAAATCTCATCTTTATTAGAAAGTAAATCTGATGTGATTCACTCGAGTATTTGGGGTGGTGATATGGAAGCATTTATTCTTCAGGCGGGTCCAAGAGGTTTATTCAAGCAATCATCTGTGATTTTGACTGGTGGTGAAGTTTCTATGTTCCGTTTAGGCACAAAGATTCCTGAGGGAACTATTATCGGAGCTCGTGGACCTTATGGTGTTTATGCACCGAAGTCTGCCTTGAATGATTGGTATCGTTCTACGATCATTGATCGTTACAATGCACCTCCAAATCTAGCTGCTTATCAAATGGCTCATACTTTCATGGCTACCAAATTGGCCTTTGAAAAAGCGCTTGCAGCTAATGGCGGAAATAAACCTAACTCTGACCAAATTGCAGATGCGATGCGTGGTATGACTTATGAAGGCCCAGGCGGCATTCATAAATTCAACTTAAGTAATGGTCATCAAGCAACAGCAGAAATGGTCTATGGACGTGTGAAGCATGTAAACGGTCAGATTCAGTTAGTAGACCAAAAACGCTTTACACCAGACCAAGTAATGCCACCAGATGGCGTTAAGGCTGCTGATTGGATGGCGTCTAAAAAGCAATAAAATTCTCATATCTTAGTAAAAATTGACGAGGCCATGTGCCTCGTTTTTTAAGGGTTTCTCATGTCAAATTTGTTGATTGTTCTCATCGATGGGATTAATTATGCGGCTTGGTTGTTTATTTCAGCTGTTGGATTAACGCTCATTTATGGCGTCATGCGTGTTCTGAATGTGGCGCATGCCAGTTTTTATGCATTTGGTTGTTATGTTGCTGTCACACTGGCCGGTTTTTGGTTCAGTCATAACTACCCACCTTACTTATCCTTTTTTGCATTATTCGGTGCATCATTCGTCGCTGGATTTATCATCGGCTGGATCTTAGAGAGATTTTTACTCCGGTATCAATATGCAAAAGATGAAGTGGTTATTTTATTAATTACGTATGCGGTCTTTTTAATTTTGGACGATGTCTTAAAACTCATTTGGGGCGTAGATCCTTATTACGCATCGGATCCATATGAACTATTGGGTAATTTCAGTGTTGGTGAAATGATCTATCCAAACTATTACTTGTTAATGGTTGGTGCAGCGCTCATATTAGGTTTAGGCTTGACGTACATGTTAAAGATGACGCGCTCTGGCAAGCTCCTTGTGAGCGTGATTCATGATCGTGAAATTAGTTCTGCTATGGGTATTAATGTAGGAAGATTTTTTAGTTTGACCTTCTCCTTTGGATGTGCGCTTGCCGCTATCGCTGGAGGAATCACAACACCAACTATTTCAGTAGTGCCTGGATTGGGCGTTGATGTGATTGTTCTGTCATTTGCTGTGGTGGTTACTGGAGGACTTGGAAGTTTGCCAGGGACGGCATTAGCCGCAATCATCATGGGTGTTGTGAGATCGTTCTGCGTTCACTATGTTCCCCAATTAGAATTATTTGTTATTTTCTCGGTGATGGCTTTAGTTTTAGTATTTCGTCCTAGAGGATTGTTCAGTTTGGCAGAGGCAAGAAAGATATGAAGCTTGATAAATCTTTAGTAGTCATGTTGGGCGTTCTTGTGGCAATTTTTGCTGTATCACCTTGGTTGCCACAATGGATATTGTTTATTATCACCTTGGCTGGGGCTAACGGTCTTGTCGTCTTAGGTCTCATGCTCTTTATGCGCTTAGGATTGGTTTCCTTTGGTCAAGCCTTATTCTTTTGTGCCGGAGCATACACAACAGGAATGTTATTTTTGTTACTCAAGGTATCAGACATCATTCTCTTAATGGTGGCGAGTGGATTGATTGCGGGCCTACTTGCATACTTGCTTGGATTCCTCCTTGCTAAGTATCGGGCAATCTTTTTTGGTTTATTGTCTTTGGCGTTTTCGATGATCTTGTACGGTGTTTTAGTGAAGAGTGAAACCTTGGGCTCAACCGATGGATTTAGTGTCAATGGTTTAACCATATTAGGCTGGGTTCCTGATCCAACACAAATGAAGATTGTTTTATTTGGCATAACCATTATTGTTGTAATGACCTCCTTGTTATTCGTCAACATGTTACTCAAAAGTCCTCGAGGTCTTTTACTAACGGCGATTCGAGATAATGAGATTCGTGCTGAGTACATGGGCGCATCTGCCAAAAGTACGATTCACTTAATATATGTGATTGCCGGTGTTCTATCAGGATTTGGCGGAGCAATTGCGGCGATGGTTTCAGGCCATATTGACCCGAATATGACTTTCTGGACAACCTCCGGAGAATTTGTCTTTATTGCCATCTTAGGTGGTATTGGAAGTGTTAGTGCACCGTTCATCGGAGCGTTGATCTTTGGGGTTATTCAAACGATTGCTTATGGTTACTCACCAAATACATGGCAAATGACCATTGGTATTTGTTTAATTGCAGTCATCTTGGTATTGCCTGATGGCTTATGGTCATTAATGGCTAAGATGAGGAAAAATTCTCGTGTCTAAAATTATTCTTACCGCTCATAATTTAAATAAAAGCTTCGGGGCTGTGACTGCAGCTTCTGAAATCAATGTTGATGTTGCAGAAGGTTCTTGCATTGGTTTAATTGGCACCAATGGTGCTGGTAAAACAACATTTGTGAACATGATCACCGGTTACCTCAAGCCAGATACAGGTGTAATTACATTCAATGGAGTTGATATTACAGCTTTACCCCCAAGAAAAATCACACAACTTGGTATCTGTCGTTCATTTCAAATTCCTCAGTTGTACAACACCATGACGGCGCTTGAAAACCTTGAAGTAAGTTATGGCATTATTGCTCTTCAAGAAAGCAAAGGGGCTTTAACCACGAGCTCCAACGCCATTATTCCTTCCTATGGTAAGACGATCCGCGAACTTGCTCTAGAGAGTATTGAGAAATACGGTTTATTGCAATATAAAGATCAAGTTACAAAAATATTGCCAGGTGGGGTACGAAAAGTTTTAGATATTGCAATGGCGATGTCCACGCGTCCAAAAATTCTATTTTTGGACGAACCAACCAGTGGCGTTTCTGCAGAAGAAAAGTTTGACATGATGGATATGATCATGCAGGTGATTCGTGATGCTGGAACTACTGTTTTATTTGTTGAGCATGATATGGAAGTAGTCATGCGCTACTCACAACGCGTCCTTGCCTTTTATGAAGGTAAAATTATTGCAGATGATCATCCGGATATTGCATTGAAAGATGATCGGGTTCTTAAATATATTGTTGGCCATAGTCAGGCGCAACATGTTTTAGCGGAGAAATCAGATGCTTAAAATTTCAGAGCTAAATGTATCCATTCAATCGGTAGATATTCTTCGTAATGTTTCTATCGAAATGCCAAGTGCATCAATGGCTGGACTAGTTGGTAGAAATGGTGCCGGTAAGACCACGCTCATGAAAAGTATCATGGGTATTTTGCCAGCGAAATCAGGAAGTATTGAATTTAATGGCGAAGATTTACTGAAAATGCCTACGAACTTGCGGAATATGTCAGGTATTGGTTATATGCCTGAAGATCGGCGTTTGATTCCGGATTTAACTGTAGAAGAAAATATTTTGATTCCGTTATGGGCAAATAAATCTAAGGATACACATCAGCGCTTAGATTATGTCTACCATTTAATTCCTGAGTTGATTGAGTTTGCGCCAAGACGAGGACTGCAACTCTCGGGTGGTCAGCAAAAGTTGGTTGCCCTTGGACGCGCACTGATGATTGGTACCAAACTATTACTGTTGGATGAGCCCTTTGAAGGAGTTGCTCCCGCACTTGCACAGCGTTTGGCTGATGTGATTGGTCAACTCAAGAGTGAAGGTATGGCTGTTATATTCTCAGAATCCGATTTGCAATACTCTCGCCATCTCGTCCAAAATGTATTTGAAATTGACCGTGGCATTTTGACCACGAAGTCAAATCAGGTGTAACAGATTTAGGCGGGTACCCCGATTGTATTTCCTGTTTCGACGGATTGGACAATAGACTCAAACATTGCAATTGTTTGTCCCATTTGGAGCGGTGAAATGGGGTAGGGCGTCGTTTTGAGTTGGCTGATATCCCCCTCATGAAAATCCTTTGGAATGGCATTTGCAAAGGCCTCGAGCTCAGCTTTTACTGAGTCAACTGGCGCTAAGGTGTGACGGTCAGTTCGACCGCCCTTATAACGAACGATTACTTCGTTTTCGCCAACCGCTTCGATCGATGCTTGATCACCAAAAATATGTACCCGCCAAAAAATGGGCGTTGCTCTTACCATGGCGAAGTAACCACTCAAACCATTCACAAATTGGATACTCACCGAAGTAGTATCGCGAGGATCAGCACCTGCTCTGAGTGAGCTAACAGAAGCGCGAACTTGAGAGGCCGGCCCCATGAGATTTACAAAAGCCTCGATGAGGTGTATCCCAGTGCCAGTTAAGCCGCCAGCTGGAGACTCTGCAGGGGACTCACGCCAATCCGAGAAGAACTTTGACGAATGTTCGTTGCTGTAATGACCTTCGATATGAAGGATTTGTCCAAGGATATTACTGTTCACTAGTTCGCGGGTTTTCTCCATAGAGGGCCAAAAATGTTTATTTTGACCAACAGCTAGAACCACGCCATTGCTAGCGCATGCTCCAATCGCTTCCTGCGCTTGAGCATAATTCAGTGTTAATGGTTTTTCGCAAAAAACATGCTTGCCCGCATTCGCGGCAGCAATAATTTGTTCCGCATGTAATGAGTGTGGAGTGGCAAGTACGACAGCTTTAATCTCGGGTTGGGCAAGAGCGAACTCAAAACTATCCGCTAGTTGCATGGACATTTTGTTGGCAAACTCTTGCGTCTCGTTAATTTCTTTTGTAACACCTAAAGAGAAATGAATCTGTTTACTTTTATGTTGAACGGACTGGGCAATATTTTTACCCCACCAGCCCATGCCAATCAGTGCTGCATTAATCATTAGTGTTCCTTATTGAGCGATATATTTTTGAATGATAGTTTCATTGACTTCAATACCTAAGCCAGGTAGTGAAGAGATTTGGAAGAAGCCTTGATTGGGTTGATCTTGGTGACTCACCACATCAGCGGCAAGGTAGAGGTGAGTTGGACTTACACCCCAATTAACATTAGGTAAAACCGCACTTAAGTGTAGTAAAGCGGCAGCACCAATACCTGTTTCAGCCATTTTGCTAGCTAAATTAATTTGTAGATTAAAAGCCTCGCAGAGATGCCCGGCACCAATTACGCCTGATAGGCCACCAAGCTTAAGAGTTTTCAAAGAAACGCCTTGAACACCATCTTTTGCCGCGTTCAAAATTTCATCCGTAGAAGTTACAGATTCATCTAAACCGATGGGGATAGGGCTTGATTGAGCCAGAGTGCGAATCCCTTGTAGATCCTTTTTGTGAAGAGGTTGCTCAAGATAGGCAAGCCCAGTATTTTTAACTGCTTGCACATATTGCGTTGCTTGTTCTAAATTCATCCCCATATTGGCATCGGCACAAATTTGTAGCGTATCGCCAAATTTTTCTCTCATGGCAATAGTAAGAGCAATATCATCATCTAGAGATTTAACACCTAACTTCAGTTTGAAAAAGCGATAGCCTTGTTCCCACTTCAGTTGTGACTCAGCAAGATCCTTCTCAATACTGCTATTACCAATAAGCCATAAAGGAGGGACCTTGTCACGTTTTTGACCACCCAATAAAACATGCACAGGTACACCGAGATGTTTACCTAATAAGTCATAGAGAGCAACATCAACTGCTGCAACTGTACTTTTGGCATTTTTAGCAATCTGATTTAATTGATTGGTAATGCCCGATAATTCAAGTACATTTTTACCAATCAAAAATGGATGAATTTCTTGATGAAAGCTTGCCAGCATATCTGTTAGTGAGGCACCGCCGTGACTAGGAGCTGAAGAAGCTTCTCCCCAACCAACCAGCCCATTTTGGGCTTCAATCCGAATTAAAAGATTTTCAACCGTACTAAGTTCAACGCCAGCCATCAGAACAATTTTATTGAGTGGCAATTGCAGACCAAAAGCTTCAACACGCTTGATTAAAAGGGGTTCGGCTAGTTTGATGGATGTTGTCATATATTTTCCTTTAAGGATTTTGATTTTTTAAGCGGTTTTGAAAAATGGCTTCATAGATGATGGCATTATCAAGATCAGCGTGACCATCTTGTAATTGAGATTGTAAGAGCTTGATATAGACCTCAGCTAATGGCAGCATCAATCCTGCGTCTTGTGCCAAATCAGCAATTAGGCCAAAGTCTTTTAAACTCTGTCCCACTTTACTTTGTGGTTGGTCGTATTGCCTAGCTACCATGAGGGGACCTTTAATTTTCATGACACCTGAAGCAGCAGCTGAGTTTTGTAAGGTTTGCAAAAGATTTTCAGGGTTTAAGCCAAGTTTTACACCAAAATTAAGTCCTTCGGCTAGAGCTGCGCGGTGTAATCCAAGTACCAAATTAATGGCTAACTTAGCTTTACTTGCATCACCTGCGGGGCCAATAAATTGGCGATTGGGTGTAATGATATCTAATAGATCGCTGAGTTTGTTAGCAAGGTCTAGAGAACCACCCATCAGACCTAAACAATCGCCTCTGGCAAGTTGCATACTCGTGCCAGAAATAGGCAACTCGAGGAAGTGGTGACCAGCTTTTTCTACATCAAGCGCTATTTGACGGATTTCATGAGGATCACACGTACTGGTACAAATCGCAGTTAAAGCCCCTTTTGCATGCGCAAATAAGCCATCTGGGGCAAACAAGGTATTGCGAACCTGATTAGTATTAAATACCGCCAGAAGAATTACTTCACATGATGTGGCAATTGTGGCAAGACTTGCCGATCGATGTTCACCAATATGATCCATTTGCTGCGGATTAATATCATAACCAAGCATGCGTAGTGCGCCTGCATCAAGACGTTTGATTAAACTTTGCCCCATGAGTCCCAAACCGACGACACCAATAGGTTTTGTTAAATTGCTCGGAAATAAACTCATACTTGATGGGTCAAGGGAATAATGTTTGTTAAAGGTTGCGTAATACTTGCTTGCATGAGATCGTTAGCACTCCATGTCTGAAGCTCTTTCGCACTTGCAAGGACATCGGCCATCATTTGATTTGCTGGATAGCCCTTACTTTGCAAATTAAGTAATAACTGTTCTTGAACGGGTTTGACTCTTTCGCGCCAAAGTTGTTGTTCGGTTTGGCTTAACTGAATGAATTCCATACCAGCATCTTGAAAAATAGAACATGCTTTAGCGCCGGCTAAACCATAAAAGATTTGTGCCCCCGCTTGCGCTAATGACCTGAGCCATTGATTGAAAATGATTTGTAAATGAGAGGGAAGTTTTTCCCAAAAAAGGTGCGATAAACCATACTCTAAATTGACCCTGACCAAATTCGCACTTGTTCGGTATTTGGCAAACTTGTAAAGCCCTACCGTTTGAGCGGCACTATCAGAAATTGACACAGCAAAGACTTGTTCCGATTCAAATTGTTTTTTCGCTTCAGGCGTGCTGCAACCAACAGGGATGGCGCCGAGCGCTTTGAAAATATCCGATTCAACACCATTACTACAAGCAATTCTTTGGTTTTCTAAATCCTTGAGTGTGCGAATAGGGGTGCGACTAAATAAGTTGTATTCACTTGTGGCAACCATCCGCCCCATATAAATACCGTGTTTTTCCACATCTTGACTAAAGTAAGGTCGATACAGTTTTTCAGAAACTGCCGTAGCTAATTCGGCGCTATCAAAAATAAAAGGCAGACTGAGAATTTGTGCTGCGGGGAAAAGTTCGGCATCCCAGGCGGAGTAAACAGGACATAAATCAGTCAGACCAGATTGAAGAGCTTCGATACCTTCTCTTTCCGGATGTAGCGAACCACCCCAAAATGCTTGAACGCCAATAGCACCTTTTGTCATCACGAGTAGCCTGCGAAAAGCGGGCTCAAAAACATCTTGCACTGCAGGGGATTGACCCGGGATATGCGCACTCACCCGTAAAACAAATTCTGGCGTATTAGCCGGTATTTCTGCATCTTTGACATCTAACCAATGGCGTGCAGAAAGGGTTTTATCGAGAACTTGCTGGGTGGTGTCTGTGCCGATGATTTGACGGTGATTCATGCTAAAAGCCTGCTAAATGATGTATTGAAGTGTTTCATATAATGTATTTTTTTAATGTCTCAAGCTCTATTGTAAGCAAAAGAATACTCATAAGGGATTAAACTGTTGAGATTAAAGTATTGAGATAAACATATGCCCTTACCAGCCGCCTTGGCAAATCTTCGAATTCCTTTGATTGGTGCACCACTATTCATCATTGCGCAGCCGGAATTAGTCATTGCGCAATGTAGTGCGGGCATCGTTGGAGCATTCCCCGCCCTGAATGCAAGGCCAGCAGAAATGCTTGATGAATGGTTAACCCATATTAAAGCGAGTTTGGCTAAGATAAAAAAAGATCATCCAGAAAAAGTCATTGCCCCGTTTGCCGTTAATCAAATTGTGCATGCATCCAATGAACGATTGCAAGGTGATTTGCAATTGTGCGTAAAACATGAAGTTCCGATTGTTATTACGAGTTTGCGACCTCCTGGAGAAGTTGTGGAAGCAGTGCACTCCTATAAGGGTTTAGTGTTTCACGACGTCATTAGTGTGCGACATGCCAAAAAGGCTATCGAAATGGGCGTTGATGGCTTGATTTTGGTCTGTGCTGGTGCTGGAGGGCATGCTGGACTGATGAGTCCATTTGCGCTCATTACTGAGGTGAGAAAATTTTGGGATGGCCCATTAATCTTATCTGGGGCTATGTCTAAAGGTGAACATATCTTCGCGGCCCAAGCGATGGGTGCAGATATGGCTTATATGGGGACAAGGTTTATTGCCTCCAAGGAAGCGATAGCACCCGATGCTTACAAACAAAGCCTGGTCGATAGTCAAGCGACTGATATTGTTTATACGAACTTATTTTCAGGTGTGCACGGCAATTATTTGCGATCGAGCATTATTGCTGCAGGCCTCGATCCTGAGCATCTTCCACAGCCCGAAGAACGGGCGATGAATTTTTCAAGTCCATCAGCCAAAGTTTGGCGAGATATATGGGGTGCAGGTCAAAGTGTATCTGGTATAGAGTCGGTGGAAACTGTGCAGGTCATTGTTGATCGATTGGTTGATGAATATACCCAAATCAAAGCAAAATTATGTTCATAAATCAATCTTGAACCGTATTTTATAAATGATTCAAATCACTGAACTTCGTTTACCCATTGATCACACACCAGAAGAACTCCACAAGAGTGTGATTGATAAATTACAGATCGACTCTAGCGATCTGGTGCGATTTAACATCTTCAAACGTAGTCATGATGCACGTAAAAATAGCACCTTGTCCTTGATCTACAACCTCCATGTTCAGGTGAATCATGAAGAAGAGCTTTTAAAGAAGTTTGCCCACGACCCACATATTCAAGTAGCTCCAGATACACAATATCACTATCTTGCGAAGGCACCGCCAGGGTTTACCAAAAGACCGATTGTCATTGGTTTTGGGCCATGTGGAATCTTTGCTGCTCTTTTATTAGCGCAAATGGGATTTCGGCCCATCGTCCTTGAAAGAGGCAAGGCAGTTAGACAAAGAACGCAAGACACGTGGGGGTTATGGCGAAAAAACATACTCCAACCTGAATCCAATGTTCAGTTTGGTGAAGGTGGAGCGGGATTATTTTCCGATGGTAAGTTATATAGTCAGATCAAGGATCCCCAGTTTTATGGCAGAAAAGTAATTGCCGAATTTATTAAAGCAGGAGCGCCCCCTGAAATTGAATTTGTCGCAAAGCCACATATTGGGACTTTTCGCTTAGTTGGAGTGGTTGAGCGGATGCGAGAAGAAATCATTCAACTTGGTGGTGAGATTCATTTTTCTAGACATGTAACAGAGTTTCTGATTGAAAAGGGTGCCATACGTGGCGTTAATCTTGCTGATGGCCAGCAATTTTTCTCTGACCATATTGTTTTAGCATTAGGACATAGTTCACGTGACACGTTTTATGCACTCCATCATGCAGGCGTTTTTATGGAGCCCAAGCCTTTTTCTGTCGGGTTTCGTATTGAGCATCCTCAGTCCATTATTGATCATGCAAGATTAGGGCCCCACGCAGGTAACCCGATTATTGGTGCGGCCGACTATAAATTAGTTCATCACGCAAAAAATGGACGTGCGGTATATAGCTTTTGTATGTGCCCAGGAGGAACTGTAGTGGCGGCTACATCAGAGCCCAATCACGTGGTTACCAACGGCATGAGTCAATACTCTCGTAATGAACGCAACGCAAACGCTGGAATCGTTGTGGGCATTACCCCACAAGATTACCCAGGTGGCCCACTCGCAGGCATCGAGTTTCAAAGAGCAATAGAAGCACAAGCCTATGTCCTCGGGGGGTCTAATTATGAAGCGCCCGGTCAATTGGTTGGAGACTTTATTCAAGGTCGTCCCTCAACCCAGTTAGGATCAGTAATTCCTTCGTATAAACCTGGCGTGCACTTAACGGATTTACGCAATAGCCTACCTGAATATGTCATACATGCCATGCAAGAAGCAATACCTGAGTTTGATAAAAAAATCAAAGGCTTTGCCATGCATGATGCGATTTTAACTGGCGTTGAAACGAGAACATCCTCCCCACTTCGCATCACCCGTGGACGTGATTTTCAGAGTGTCAATATACAAGGTTTATATCCTGCCGGAGAGGGAGCTGGTTATGCTGGTGGCATCTTGTCAGCGGGCGTTGATGGCATCAAAGTTGCTCAGGCAGTTGCGTTAAGCCTGACTGGCGGATGAAGCAAAACAGTCGATGACTTAATTACCTCGTACAATACTTTTATCAAGAATATTTAGGGAAATCAATGAAAATCAACAGACTGATACTACTCGGCGTAATTATTTTTAGCATGTCTAGTTCTTTTGCTCAAACTGGCGCAATTGTTTCAGTCAATGGCAATAAGATTATGCAAAAAGAAGTTGATGGCATTGTTAAAAATGCAGTTGCAAGAGGGGCAAAAGATTCTCCAGAATTACGTCAAGCGATTGTTAATGACCTCATCTTGCGAGAAGCCATCATGCAAGATGTGAAGAAATCTGGTCTTGAAAAAAAAGGGGATAACCCAGAAAAAATAAAACTTGCGCAACTACAAGTATTGCAAGAACTTTGGTTTGAAGACTATTTAAAAGCGCACCCCATTAGCGAAGCTGACGTTAAAGCGGATTATGATCGACAAGCAAATTTAACGAAAGAGGGTCGTAATTCAAACGAATACAAAATATCGCAAATTGTTGTTGCGACCGAATCTGAGGGGAAAGATATCATTGGGCAACTCACTAGTGATAGTAGTGCTTTTGAAAAAATTGCTCAAGAAAAGTCATTAGAAAAAGCAACAGGATCTCAAGGTGGTGTTATTCCTAACTGGGTATTACCGGATATGGTCGTCGCTCCCTTAGGCGATGCTCTTGTCAATATGACGAAGGGCAAGATAGATCCCAAGCCAGTAAAAACCAATATTGGTTGGCATGTGATCCGCGTTGATGATATTCGTAAATTCAAAATGCCAAGTTACGAAGAAGCAAAAGGCAATATTTACCAGGGCTTAGTCACCAGAAAAAAACAAGAAGCGGTTGATGCCTTAATCAAAAAAACAACCATTACAAAAGCGAATTAATTTTTTCGCAGTATCGCCGTCGCCGTTTCGAACTCGCAGAGCATCTCTACCCAAGAACTTGGAATAGAGGTGCTTTTTTGAGTTGATGTATTGACATAAACATAGATCATTTCGCCGCTGACCAATAAAAGCTCATTGCGATAAATTTCTAAAAGAATCACCAGAGACGAATTACCTATTTGGCTACAACGCACGCCTATATCCAGAACATCATCAAACTGTGCGGAGGCATGATACTCAAGAGATGCTTTTTTCACAAAAAGTTCCATACCTTGTTCTGCTTGAAGGATTGGTGAAGGGAGATGGAGTGTGCGCCAATATTCGGTGAGTGCCACATCAAAATAAGTCAGGTAGTGACCATTAAAGACTACCGCCTGCATATCGACCTCTGCCCAACGCACGCGAAGTTGATGAAAGTAATTAAAGTTAGACTTTGCCATGATCAATAAAAATAATGTGGAAATGTATTTATACAATACAAAAGGAGCCTAAAAAGGCTCCTTCATGGATTTGATGAAAAATCTTAATGAAAAGTGGGTGTAGGCATAGCAAAAGAGACAAAGCCTGTAATCTTCACCAATAACTCATTAAATTCCTCTTGAGTAACGGGTAGCAAGCCTCTTGCAGCTCTACGACGATTAAAAGTATCCAATTCTTGTACATCTGAACCACTTAAAGTAGCATTAGAAGAGTATCTAGTAACATCATTCGTATTCATTAAAATCTCCAATCTTTATCATCTGGGCTTACAATTTGTGAAAATTTCACATAAATTGTTTAACCTTGTGTATTCAACGCAGAGAATTCACTTAAGTTGACAAAATAATTAATTAATTAAAAACATCTTTAAATAATTAATTATCTTAAGTTGTTGAATATATTGAATTAATTAAAATTAAGGTCTTACAGACTCACATGTTCTTCAGAATTTTTAAATATCTGGCTATTACTTTAGCGAGTTTGGGCGTATTAATGACTGGGGGTATTTGGTACGCGCAGTCCCATGTGTCGGGTTGGGCAAAGGCATATGCACAAGAATTTGGCCAGTCAATTGGCTATCTCATTGATTTTAATGAATTAAATATCAGTATTCAAGGGCCTAAAGTCTCCCTTTCAGAGCTCAAAGTAGTGGAATTAGCCAATCAGCATCATTTATTAGATATCAAGAATCTACAGGTAAAGGCTGCTTGGCTACCCTTACTACAGAAAAAAATAGAGATCAGTGATATTCAGATTGATCAAGCGCATTTAGTCCTCGAAAAATCTACAGATCATTGGAATTGGTTGAAGTTTATTGAGGTGATTCAAAAAAAATTCCCATCAAATGAGCAAGATAAACCATCCAAGCCGATGGCGTTTTTGATTAAAGACCTTCGATTTAAGGGTGGAAGTTTGAAGGTCAATGACTCTAAGATGAAAATTGATATAGTGCCTTTGAATTTTGAGTTAAAGAATGTAAGCAATATCGATAAGACCGGCAAACTAGGCGGCTTAGAGACCCAGTATGACGTCGATTTGGGGCAAGTTAGTTTACCGATTCCAAAATCAGAAAAGCCACTACAGTTGGGGCGCGTACTTTTAGGTGGTGATTTTGATTTAGATGCCAACAAAGATATGATCATTGCGATGAAGGCCAAAATAGACGAGGGCATCATTGATTCAAAAACGCATATCTATAAAACGCAAAACAAAATAGAAAGTGATATACATCTTGAGCAATTAAGCCTCGTGCCATTCATTGATTTTGCGACCCCGAAAGTGAGTCGTGCTGATAAATCTGGCAAGGCCTCCGGAGACTTTAAATTTGTTAGCCAAGATAAAAATATGACGATTGATGGCGATCTCAATATTGAAAATGTAAATCTAGCGCCTTTGATTAGTTTAGTGCCCACATTGAATACCATCTATACCAAATCAGGTGGGGCAGGCGGAAAATTTAAAATTCATTATGACCCTCAAAACACCAATGTCGAAGGGGATATCAAGTTGCAAGAGCTTGCCATATTTGAGCCGGATAAAACGAGTGAATTATTGGGGTGGAAATCAGCGAATATTCAAAAATTTTATTTTGAAGAAAATCCCCGCGCAAGAAAATTACGCGTTGAGGATGTTAAAGTCGACGGTCTTAAGGGAAGATTTGTTATCTATGGGGATAAAAGCTCTAATTTCCGCAGGATGTTTAAACCCTCAAGCGCTGAAATTAAACGCATAGATACAGAAAAAATAAAAAAAATCACTGAACCTACTGAGTCTAAACAATCGCGGACAACACAACCAGAATCTATGTCGCAAGTGCGATCACCATTGATATTGCCGGTGGTGAGCAACCCTAAGACAAGCTCCTCGCAATCAAATTCAGCTAGCAAAGCAGATGATGATGACTATCAAGAATCAAAAGTGGGAGCTACTAAAAAGCCATTTAACTTTAATATGAAGTCGATAGAAATCATCAGAGGCTTGATTGAGTTTTCAGATTTCTCGATCAAGCCAAACTTTAAAGTAGATATAGAAAATTTTCATGGCACACTCATCGGAATAAGCACATACCCCAAGCGCTATGCAACTGGAGCATTTGAAGGTTTGATTGCTCCAAGTGGAGATATGAAGTTAAATGCAAAAATTGCATTTGAAGATTCACGGAGAAATAATGAGGTGAAATTATCGTTTCGACGGATTCCCCTAGCCTCGATTAATCCTTACTACACGACCTTTGCTGGATACGAAGTAAAGGGCGGGAACTTATCTTACGACTCAAGCTACCTGACCAAAGACGGTAATTTAAAAGGGGATAATCGCTTCATTATTAATCAAATGCAACTCGGCAATAAGGTCCCCGATTACCAAGGTAAAAATATCCCTATGGAGCTCATCATTGCTCTCCTGGAAGATGAAAATGGCGTCATTGACCTTAATCTCAAGGTGGAAGGTAATGTTGATAAACCTGATTTTAAAATTGGGGATTTGATATGGGATGCTGTGTGGACAATTGTTGGTAATGTGGTGAGTTCCCCATTTAAGATGATTGGTCGCTTAATTGGTATCGAGGGATATACAGGGGTATATTTTGAGCCAGGCAAAAGTACATTGCGACCATCAGAATCCTTAAAGTTAGAAAATATTGTCGCGGGGATGCAAAAGCGTCCGAAAACTCAATTAAAAATTAATGGAGTTTACGATCCACAGGAGGACAAGGCCAATTTAAATACTGAAAAAGTTGATCGTGAGATTTTTAAAAACGGCGGTTTTCAGTTATCCAATGGCGAGCCGCTCCCGCAACTCCCATTAGAAGACGAACGAGTGCAGCGAGCGATGCGTCGTATTTATGCGGCGAAAGTTGGACCCATACCCTCGGAATTAAAGTTAAAGCCTGGACCAGAGGGCCTTGCTGATTGGAAGGTGTTGCATGATCAAATTGTCGCAAAGGAGCAAGTAACGGAGGAAGAACTTGAAAAACTTGCTAATGCCAGGGCTTTAACAATTAAAAATGAATTGATTCGTATAAATAAAGATATTGATTCGCGTATTAAAGTGACAGAGTTTAAAAAAGAGACCGCCGAAAAAGATGGTATTCCAGCTGGAATAGAGATTGTGAGTAATTAGTAGGGCAGACCCACATAATTTTCAGCGAGGGCTTTTTGCGCCAACTCCGATTGACACAAATAGTCAAATTCAGCTTGTGCAATGCGCTGATCAAAACCCGACTTTTCAGGAAATTGATGCAACATATTGGTTAACCACCAAGAAAATCGTTCTGCTTTCCAGATGCGTTGCAAGGCAGTTCTTGAATACGACTCAAGACCTTTTGGATTACTTTGGCGATAAAAATCGATCAGTGCATTGGATAAATAATAAATATCCGAGGCAGCTAAATTAAGACCTTTTGCCCCGGTAGGAGGAACGATATGGCCTGCATCCCCCGCCAAGAACATTTGACCATAGCGCAATGGTTCAGCTACAAAGCTTCTGAGAGGCGCAATACTTTTTTCGATCGAAGGGCCACGAACCAAGTTAGCTGAGATGCTGGATG
Organism: Burkholderiaceae bacterium; assembly: GCA_947450225.1. Taxonomy (GTDB): domain Bacteria; phylum Pseudomonadota; class Gammaproteobacteria; order Burkholderiales; family Burkholderiaceae; genus Polynucleobacter. The sequence goes on from CANFUO010000009.1 coordinate 25,634, forward strand.
GCAGTCGCGATTGCAGTTGATCCCAGAACCGCTCGTCGGGCCAATTCGCAATATCCTCATCAACAGAACATTGCAGGTAATAGCGACTCCTTGTGTGGGATCGCATGCTACATAGATAGAAGCCATTCGGGTGGTTGCCATACAGGAGTTCTTCTTGTACGGGAGGTGTATCTGAAAGAATCCCTAGCCAACCAAAGGGATAGACTCTTTCGAATTCTTCAATAGATTCTCTAGGAATAGAAGCGCGACAAACGCCATGATAACCATCGCACCCAGCAATATAATCGGCTTCAATTTGATACGCTTGGTGATCCTGCTCGAATTGTACTAATGGTTTTTTTGTAAGTAACTCAGATACTTGGACATGTGAAGCCTCATAAAAAGTATCTAAATGAGATGCTTGCCTTGCATCCGATAGATCTTTGGTCACCTCGGTTTGGCCATACACCGTGACATATTTACCTTGCGTTAACTGTTCAAGATGAAGATGCAAATGATGATCATGAAAGGCGATATCAAAGCCATGATGGATTAATCCTTCACGATGCAGACGCTCGCCAACACCAGCCTCATCGAGTAGGCCAACGGTACCTTGTTCTAAAACTCCAGCGCGGATGCGTGAGAGGACATATTCCTTAGATTGACGTTCAACAACAATATTTTCAATACCATGCTTAGCTAACAGTTGTCCAAGGAGTAAGCCAGAAGGACCGGCCCCGATAATGGCCACCTGCGTTTTTAAGAGTTTAGGCATTATTGAAGTTTACTGCTTAAACAGCAAACTGTTCTGTATCGACTTCGGATTGGTTAACGGGGTTATAGCGACTTCCAAAAACAGGCACCGTGCTGAGAATATCTTCAATTTTTGCAAGTGTTTGAGCGGATAAACGCACATGATCGGCACCCACGTTCTCGCGTAAATGCGCAATCTGAGAAGTGCCAGGGATAACCAAAATATCAGAGCCTTGATGGAGTAACCATGCTAGGGCTAATTGCGCAAGGGTGCAATCATTGTCACGCGCAACTTGTTTGAGAGCTTCGTAAAAAGGAATATTTTTTTGAAAATTGCCCACTTCAAAACGAGGCATCGCACGTCGCAGATCTTTTTCCGCAAATTGATCAATATCAAGTATCGATTGCCCCAAGAACCCTCTTGCTAGAGGACTAAAGGCGACAAAAGAAATACCTAGTTCACGACATGTTTGCAGTAGTGCTATTTCAGGATTTCTTGACCATAAGGAATACTCTGTTTGCAGGGCTGAGATAGGGTAGGTAGCATGTCCCTTACGAAGGGTTTGCGCAGATACCTCAGACATGCCAAGAGCACGTACTTTACCTTCTTTAATAAAATCACTTAAAGTACCGATGGCATCTTCGATAGGAACCTTCTTATCCCAGCGGTGTAAGTAATACAAATCAATCACATCAGTTTGAAGACGTTTTAAGCTGCTCTCAATGTCACGTCGCAGTGACTCAGGACGATTATCAATGACGCGCTTACCATCGGCAGGACCAACCCCACCCTTACTGATCAAGGTGATATGTTGACGATGTTTTTTAAGAAAATCTTTACCTAATAGCGTTTCGTTATGGCCAAGACCGTATAGCGCAGCAGAATCAAAGTGAGTCACTCCAAGATCAAACGCCTCAAGCAAGATACGATTTGCATCTGCCTCAGAAGGTGGATTGCTATAAGCGGGACTCAGACTCATGCAACCCAAGCCGATAGCGCTGACTGAATAAGGTCCTAATTGACGACGAGATAGAGGTGATGACAATTGATTATCCTAGGGAGTATTTTTAAGTTGTTGTTCTAATTGATGCATAACTTCATAGCAAGGCATGACTCTAGCAACGCTTGAATTCGGTTCTCTACCCTCGCGAATTGCCGCGAAGAACTCGCGATCTTGAAGTTCAATACCATTCATAGAAACATCGACCTTACTGACATCAATCTGATTATTTTTACCATCAAATAAGTCATCATAACTAGCAATATAGGTGTTTTCATCACAAATGTATCTAAAGATAGTGCCAAAAGGACCATTGTTATTAAACGACAGACTTAAAGTGCAAAGTGCGCCAGTGCTCGACTTGAGTTGAATGGACATATCCATAGCAATACCAAGTGTGGGGTGGATAGGGCCTTGCATGGCATTGGCAGAAATAATGGAGCCTTGAGTTTGATAGGCAAACAAATCGATCGTATGTGCTGCATGGTGCCACAATAAATGATCCGTCCAACTTCTTGGTTGGCCAAGAGCATTCATATTCGTGCGGCGATAGAAATAGGTTTGCACATCCATTTGCTGAATATGAGTTTGACCAGCAACAATTTTATTGTGAAGATATTGATGGCTAGGGTTAAATCGCCTGGTATGACCTACCATGGCGACTTTACCTGTTTCTTTTTGTAAGCGAGCAATCTCCTTTGCCCCGGCAAGTGAGTCTGCCATGGGGATTTCTACTTGGACATGTTTGCCAGCCTTAAGGCAGGCAATGGCTTGTTCGGCATGCATTTGCGTTGGGGTACATAAAATAACAGCATCGACTTCTTGGATGGCAAGACTATCTGATAACTGGGTAGTTACATGCGGAATCTTATATTTGTCTGCGATTTCTTGTGTTTTAGAAAGTTCCCTACCCACTAAGGAGACCACTTCAATATTCCCGATTTGGGCCATTGAATCAAGATGTTTATTACCAAAGGCACCCGCCCCCGCTAAAGCTACTTTCATATATTCTCCAAAATAATGTGTCCTACAGCTGTGTTTGATGCTGGGACATGATAATGACGATGAATTTCTGATACTGTTTGATTGAGAGCGCCGCGCATAATAAGCCACATCACAAGTTCAATGCCTTCCGAGCCAGCTTCTTGGACATAGGTGAGATGAGATATTTTTGCTAGGGCATCTGGATCTTTTGTTAAATTATCTAAAAAAGCTTTATCGAAGGCTTTATTAATAAAACCTGCACGAGGACCTTGCAATTGGTGGGACATCCCACCAGTTCCCATAATCACAATCCGTTCATCACTCCCAAAAGACTCGACTGCCTTACGAATCGCTTTGCCTAATTGATAACAGCGATTGCCAGTCGGCGGTGGATACTGCACCACATTGACTGCTAGCGGAATCACACGGCAAGGCCATGCAGTTGGTTGGCCAAACATCAACGAAAGAGGCACAGTAAGACCATGGTCAACATCCATTTTGTTGATGATGGTCATATCGAATTCATCTAAGATAGTGCTTTGGGCAATATGCCAAGCTAGTTCTGGATAGCCTTCTACAGTAGGAACGGGGCGCGGTCCCCAACCCTCATCGGCAGGAGCGAAAGTCGGCGCGCAACCAATCGCGAAAGTAGGAATCATCTCTAAAGAAAACGCAGAAGCGTGATCGTTATAAATTAAAATGATGGCATCAGGCTTGACCTCCTTAAACCATTCTTTGGCACGTTCATAACCAGCAAAAACAGGTTGCCAATAAGGTTCAGCTGTTTTTCCAAGATCAAGAGCTGCACCAACAGCAGGGATATGAGAGCTTGCAACGCCGGCAATGATATGAGCCATACTTATTTCTCCACAGGGCCAATAGGCATGTTTGGATTTCTACCACCTGCAATCATCATTTGACGGTAGCTTTCTTCTGGCATGCCGGTCATGAGCGAGGCGAGTTTTTGAAAAGAGTGGCCATCTGTTGCGCCGATTTTTGCTAAAAAATAAATATTGCCACCAAGGCTAATCATCTTGTTATAGTCACGATCCCTTACAGCTTGATGTTGTTCAGGAGTCATTGGAAACTGTTTGAGATAATCAACCTCATTATCTTTAAACAACAGACGATTCGCATCTTTCATGAGCGACATGGCAAACATATTCAGGTGATAACCAATTCTCGATTGAGTAGCGTCAAAAATAACCGTCCCAGGTATTTTTTTAAAATCATCATAATAGTCAGTCATTAATCACTCCAATAGAGGCGAGTTGGGTTATCAACCAGTAAAGCATGCTGCAGGGCACTTGTGGTCGCGATATGTGGAATCCAATCAACCAACAGACCATCATCAGGCATATGATCTTTTAGATTCGGGTGAGGCCAATCAGTACCCCATAAAACACGGTCTGAAAAGTGATCCACCAAATATTTAGCAAATGGAATCACATCCGTATAGGCATGTTGTTCACCCTGCAGTGCTTTTGGCCCATTGATAGATAGACGCTCTGGGCAAGTGACCTTACTCCAAATATTCTCATGTTCACGCATCATTTTTACAAATAACTGAAATTGAGGACCATCAATCGGTAAGCCGACATCCGGGCGACCCATATGATCAACAACGACCTTGGTGGGGAGAGCTGTAAAAAAATCCCACAATTCTGGTAAGTCAACCGCTTCAAAGTAAATCACAATATGCCAATTAAGGGCTTTAATACGGTGTGCGATTTCGAGTAACTCTTCTTTCGGTGTGAAATCAACCAAGCGTTTCACGAAATTAAAACGCACGCCCCTCACACCTGCAAGGTGCAGTCGTTCTAGCTCCGCATCACTGACAGCACGTTTAACCGTAGCAACACCACGCGCTTTACCTTGACTATGCATGAGAGCATCCACTAAGGCACTATTATCGGCGCCATGGCATGTGGCTTGAACGATGACATTCTTATCAAAGCCAAGATGATCTCGAAGCGCAAATAATTGCTCTTTACTAGCATCACAAGGCGTATATTTTCTCTCTGAAGCAAATGGAAATTGATGACCAGGACCAAATACATGGCAATGCGCATCTACAGCACCACTTGGGAGGTGGAATCTTGGTTTGCTTGGATTGGCAAACCAGTCTAGCCAACCGGGAGTCTTTTCAAAAGTCATGTTCAATTGTATCAATCGTCAAGATATTGAAGCCCAGCTTGGGCTAATTTATCGCGCATCTTATACATATCAAGACCTAAGACACCGGAGGCCAACAGGGCGCGTTTTTCCGTTTCATTATTTTCCCTTGCCTGGGCAGCTTTTGCCACCTCAAGAGCCATACTTGCGGGGACTACCACAACACCATCATCATCCGCAATAACAACATCACCCGGATTGACAAGCATGCCAGCACAAACAACAGGAACATTAACAGACCCAAGAGTTTCCTTCACAGTACCTTTGGCACTAATGGCTTTGCTAAACACCGGAAACTGCATCAAGGTTAATTCTTTGACATCACGCACGCCAGCATCAATAATGAGACCCTTAGCGCCCCTTGCTTGAAATGAAGTTGCTAACAAATCACCAAAAAAACCATCGGTATTATCCGTCGTACATGCCGCCACGACCACATCACCCGCCACAATTTGCTCAGCGACCACATGCATCATCCAGTTATCACCCGGTTGAAGTAATACGGTTACTGCAGGACCACAAAGATGCGCACCTGTATAAATGGGACGCATATAGGTCTTCATTAAACCGATACGGCCCATTGCTTCATGAATCGTTGCCACACCAAAATGCGAGAGTGCCTCAACAGCAGAAGCATCCGCGCGATGAATATTGCGTTTAACAATGCCATATGCGTTCATAAAACCCCTCTATTTACCTTGTTGTTGCAGAAATTGATCAAGACGTGAGAACACGCGTCTGGCATTGCCTTCATAAATATGTTGACGATCAATCGCGCTGAGTTGTGTACTTGATTCAATATAACGTTTCGTATCATCAAAATAATGGCCTGTTTGAGGATCAATACCTCTGACAGCGCCAATCATTTCGGAAGCAAATAAGATGTTTTTAACAGGAATAACTTCTGTCAACAAATTAATTCCTGGTTGATGATAAACACAGGTATCAAAATAAATATTATTCAGCAAATGCTCTTCAAGTAATGGTTTTTTTAATTCTTGGGCTAAGCCTCTAAATCTTCCCCAGTGGTAAGGAACAGCTCCACCCCCATGAGGGATGAGAAACTTTAACGTTGGAAAGTCTTTAAATAAATCAGAAGTAAGGCACTGCATAAAAGCAGTTGTATCAGCGTTTAAATAGTGGGCGCCCGTTGTGTGAAAACAAGCATTACAACTCGTACTCACATGAATCATCGCGGGGACATCATATTCGACCATTTTTTCATAAATAGGATACCAATGCTTATCCGACAGTGGCGGCTCTTGCCAATGACCACCGGAAGGATCAGGATTTAAATTAAGACCCACAAAGCCATATTCACGAATACATTTCTCAAGTTCACGCACCGACGTTTTTGGATCAACGCCTGGTGATTGAGGAAGCATTGCTGCGCCAATAAAATGATTAGGGAACAACTGAGCCACACGGTAAATGAGTTCGTTACAAATTCCAGCCCAAGTAGAAGAGGTATTTAAATCACCGATATGATGAGCCATAAAACTTGCTCTTGGTGAAAAAATAGTAAGGTCGCTACCACGCTCAATCATTTTGGCGAGTTGATTTTTTTCGATGGACTCACGTAATTCATCATCCGAGATTTTTAAGTCACTCACTTTAGGGCCGAGTTCTGGAGTGTTGAGATTGGCAATTTGCAGATTACGCCATTCTTCAAGAGCTTTTGGGGCGGTTGTGTAGTGCCCATGACAATCGATAATCATTTTTTTCCTTATTTGTATAACAATAATCTATAAGCGCTATTTTACTGTTTGGGAATATGGGCTCTATCAATAATCGTTCCCCAGCGTTTAATATCATTTTCTAAAAGCGTCTTCATCTCTTTACTGGAAGATGATTGACCTTCCACATAGAGATCATGCAATTTGGATTTTACTTCTGGGTCATTCAGAGCATCCTGAATGCTCTTATTCAACATATTCACCACAGCAACAGGCGTTTTAGCAGGAGCAGCCAAGCCATTCCAAGAAGAAGCGGTAAAGTTCTTTAAGCCAACCTCACTCACAGTAGGCACATCTGGGAAGTAGCTTGAGCGTTTACTACCCGTAACAGCCAAGAGCTTGATTGCTTTTGATCGAATTTGTGGCACAAGTGGGCCTAAAATCTCAACCGCAGCGTCCACTTGCCCACCGCGAAGGGCAGTGATAACAGCGGGGGTACCATTAAATGGGACTACTTGAACATTCATATTGGCACTAAACTTAAACAGCTCAGCTGCTAAGTTTTGCGTACTACCAATATTAATACTCGCAATATTGAGTTTGCCCGGATTGGTTTGCGCGTGAAGAATGAGCTCTTTTAAATCGGGATGTTTTGAAGAGTCATTGACCACAATAGCAATATCAAAAAAACCAAGAGTTGAAAGTGCTTCAAAATCTTTCAAAGTGTCATAGGGGAGTTTTTGAAACAGGTTGGCACTGATTGCAGTGCCATTGGACATTAATAAAAGTGTATAGCCATCAGGTTCAGATTTTGCCACCATATCAGCAGCCACAATACCACCAGCACTTGGCTTATTTTCCACAATGACACCTTGGCCCAAGTTGGAACTCATTTTTTGGGCAACGATACGGGCTGTTAAGTCAGCAATCCCACCTGGCCCAAAAGGCACGATGATTTTAATAGGTTTAACGGGGAAATTTTGTGCAAAAGCCACATGGCTGATGGCTAAAGAAATGAGGGCAAGTCGAATCATTTGCAGCGGTAATTTAAATAGAGATATTTTCATAGGTTTGGGTAGAGGGTCAGTGATTCGTCTTGATTAACGGTGGCGCAAGAAAAAAGTGTTATAAATACTGCTGGAAAAATAATTTTAAGCTGATAAATATAGATGATAACGACATTAAATTCGATTAAAACACACACGGCTCAATTTTTAAAGATTTTGAGATTAATGATCATCTCTTTAGGCCTCAGTACGATTTTGTTTGGCCAGGTAAGCGCTCAAACCACACCAAGCACTCCAGAGGCAACAGAGCAGCTAAAAACGCTACTTTCAGTTTCTTGCCCCAATTTCAATGAGATGGTAGCTAATTATCAGAAAAAGTTTGTTACTAAAATGGGGAATTGGAGCGCCGCTAACCTCTCGCAGGCAGAGTATCAAACAGCTTTTTACCCATTCTCAGGCCCTGATGTCGTAACAGTGATGTCTTTATATCCCAAGGCAAATTATTACGTACTGGTAGCCGATCAGGTACCAGAGTACACATTTATCAATGCACCTGAAAAGTTAAGTAATGCATCTCAAGCATTTGAGTGTCATATGCTCAGTAATTTTTCAAATCGGGGGTACTATTTGACGAATGATTTAATTGGCAAGAACGGCCCTAAGCCCAGATTTATCAAACTATTGATATATAACTTGGCCTTTGCTGGAGCAAAGGTGAATGGTATTACAACGCTGACTATCTCTCAAGAAGGTTTAATTATTCCACAAGGGAAGGATACGCCAGCCAATGGCGTGAGATTTTTAATTGAAACCATCGATGGACGTGCGGTTACGGTGGATTATATTAGCGCCAATATTTCTGATAGTGGGCTAGAAAATCAAGCGCACTTTGTCAAGGCATTTCAGCGCAAGGCAAGTCAAGTTGTTCTTATTAAGTCTGCCTCACACCTATTACAGAATACGTATTTCTCGACCATGAAGAAGGTTTTAGTGGAAAATCCTAAGTGGATTACACAAGACGAGACTGGACTGGATATTGTGCCTTACTCTGACAATTTCAATTTGCAGTTGTTTGGTCGATTTATTGCACCAAATAATTTATGGGCAAAGAGCCCATCGGCACAACGCTTAGCAAAATATTATCAAGACCACCCTAGCAAGCAAGAACTCCCTTTTTTACTCGGGTATGAAAAAGCAGGTGGATCCATGCTGATGATAGGTCAACGTAAATAACTGTATTAGTTGTTAATCGTAGAGAACAGCACCATATTGTTTGTCAATTCATGTTGATCGAGTGGGCTCAGCGTCCACAGATCAAGTTCAAGTCCATTAGATAATGGATTGAGATAGACATTGTTTTTTCTAAGTTCAAAATGGAGATGCGGTCCTGTAGAGCGACCAGTAGAACCCACATAACCAATTTCAAGGCCGCGCCTGACTTCGCTGCCAATGGATAACTCGGAATTGTAAGCACTTAAGTGAGCATAATAGGTTTTGTAGTTACCAGGATGCTCAATGATGACGAGATTACCATAGCCTGAAAAAGGGCCATAGTGCACAATTTTGCCATTGGCAACCGCGTAAATTGGCGTGCCCGGAGGGGCGGCAAAATCAATCCCCTGATGACCTGAGTAACTCGTATAAGACTGCAGTACAACAACATTTTTATTGCCTTTTTTTACAACTGCTTGGCGCCGACTCGTGGAGGCAAAATTACCAACGCCACGAGAGATTCGAGAGTAGTTCAACGGATTAATCCAAAACTGCTGTTCAAGTTCTTGACCAGAGGAAGTAAAAAAACCACCAGGTAAATCATCCCGTCCAACCCAAAAAGCATCGGCCACGACAATTTTTTGAGTCTGATCTAAGATTTCTAGGCTGATGACTTGAGCCCATTTGTTTTTGCTACCAGCATCATAGACAACGCGCGCAAAATATTTATCATTCGGTTTTATATTCGGATAAAGTTCTTTGACAAGTGATGCGAGTTCCCAAATGAGTTCAGGAGGAATAGAGGTACTTGCTTGATTTGCTTTGTAGACGACTAGATTGTTTAAATCGAGAGTTACTTCTAAATAATTCTCAAAGCCGTTGCCTAATTGTTGTGAATTTACGATAAAGCCATCGGTATTCGGAGAGCGATGCAGTGTCACCAAGTTCGTTGATTTGTCTCTTGCTTCATTATTGAGTATCGAAAAAGCAAGTATCTTATTCGTATTGTTATCAATGGAGTATGCATAAGGGATGCATTTAGCTTTGATATCCACAAAAAATTGTGGGGCTTGCCGATTAAATGCCGCCAAAAACTCACCATCCCTAATATAAAGAGTGTTTAAAAAATCACTCATTGAATTGGTTACGGGCCCACAGCCATGTTTAAAGTTATAACGTTGCAGACTTGATGTGGATTTAACTACTTCCGGGCTTGGTGTTTTGAGAATATTTTCAATAATATTAGGGGTGGGTAGGGGCTCCCCAGATTCATTTGCGGCACTTACCGCAGGATTTGCATTGAGATAAGACTGCTTATATGTCGGTTGAGCCCCGAGTCTTGGGGTAGGCACTGCAGGTGCTCGCTTTTGCGGGACATTTTTTTTGACTGGGGTGGATTGATTAACAGGTGCTCCTACAGAAGCGCTAGTTACAAAGCAAACAATCATTAAAAAGAGGATGTGACGATAACAAAAGGTCAATTCATTTTCCTTAGAAAACTCTCCAAATCAAGATTAAACTCGTCAGCTTGATCAACAAATAATGCATGGCCAGCATTATTTTCATAGATTTTAAACTCCCCCTTGGGGTGGTTCTCACCAAGCAACAGTGCTTGCTCTGTATATCTTGGCGTAATCGCATACCAAATCGGCACTTGGGTCTTGTAAACCGTGTCACGATAATATTCCCTAGCATAAGGTTTTCTGAGAATAGCAAAAGCTTTTTCAGGAGTTGCCGCAAGTCTGAGGGCGGAATTTTCAACAGTACGTATAAAGTCTGCAGGAGGGGTAGATTTAAAAATTGCGCCCACAAATCCTTTGACATATTTTTTAAAAGACTCTGTCGTCATCTTGGCATTACTCTTAGAAGAGCTCGCTTTAGGGGGAGTACCTTCGCCAATTGAGTTATCGATTAAAACCAGGCTTTGAAGACCCTGATCACCATAGCGGTTAATATAATCAAGGGCTTCCATGACACCGAGTGACCAGCCGATTAAAGTAAATTCAGACGTTTGCGTAGCCGCAAGTAGTTCTTTAATATCCCGGGCTCGAAGTTCAGCTAAATTAGCACCAAGATAAATATCAGACTTACCTTGAGAGCGAGGGCTAAAAGAAATAACTCGGTAATATTGTGAAAAATAATTTAATTGGGCATTAAACACCTCTGCGGGCATTAGCCAGCCAGGAATAAAAAATAAAGTGTGTTGACCACTTCCGCCGATCAAATATTGCAGCTTGACATGATCCGAGGTCATAAAGCTTTTTTGTTGGATCGTTGGCGTCAAGTTAAATGATTGGGCATGTGAGTGATTCGAGTTGATTCCTAACAACAGAAAAAACCCGAAAATTGATAAAAAAATATGTTTTTTATAATCAAGCATCATAATGCTATTTTGCACGATAGATTGAACGCGCTCCACCATTACGCATAACCCTTTATTTAATAATGACAAATTCAAATAACTCCAACCACACAACAGCGCCAAAACGATCTTTAAGTACCTTTGATATAGCTGCTTTAATCATTGGCACGATATTAGGAGCGGGAATATTTAGGGTTCCCTCGATGGTAGCGGGACAATTAAACAACGAATATTTCATTATTGGAGCTTGGTTACTTGGTGGCTTGATATCGATTATTGGCGCACTATGTTATGCCGAATTAGCCACTACTTATCCGAGTGTGGGGGGCGAGTATTTTTTCCTACAAAAAGCCTATGGCCGTAAATTAGCTTTTCTCTATGGATGGTGCAGATCGATCGTCATCGTTACTGGATCATTAGGTATTTTGGGCATCACACTGGGTGACTACATGTCCAAGATTATTTACTTGGGAAGTTATTCATCGACCATCTGGGCGATGTTAGTCATTATTGTATTAAGCGTCCTTAATGCGATTGGCATTAAAGAAGGAAAAACAGCACAGAATGTCCTTACTATTCTAGAAGTACTGGGTGTAATTGGGATTATGGTGACGGGGTTTATGGTTCAAGGAGCCCCACCACAAGAAGTTCAGACGAGTGTGTCTACGCCGAGTTTTGGGGCGGCAAGCTTGGCGATCATTTTTGTATTGTTGACGTATGGTGGCTGGAATGAAGCTGCTTACGTATCCGCAGAGGCCGTTGACCAACGCCGCGGAATATTAAAGGCCTTGATATTAGGTATTGGGGTTGTAACGCTTTTATATATATTGGTGAATTTAGCCTTGTTACATGCATTTGGCGCACAAAAAATGGGGCAGTCTAATGCCATAGCAAGTGACCTCTTTGACCTTGCTTACGGACGCCAATCTGCCATTTTATTTAGTTCGATTGTGGTGTTTTCTTGTTTAAATTCCATCAACGCAACCATTATTTTTGGTTCAAGAAGTAGCTTTGCCTTGGGTCGTGATTGGAAACTGTTCTCCTGGATCGGGCAATGGGATGAGTCTGGCACGCCCAGAAAAGCGATTTTTTTACAATGCGTCATCGCATTAGTACTCATTTTTGGAGCTTCTTTTGCAAGGGAAAGCTTTGAATCCGTGGTTGAATTTACAGCCCCCGTATTTTGGTTCTTTATTCTTTTGATTGGAATTTCCTTATTTATATTGCGCAAGAAAAACCCTGCTCAAGAAATTCCTTGTCCGGTGCCTTTTTACCCCGTTTTACCGATTATTTTTATTGCTACCGTCGCATGGTTGCTATGGTCTAGTTTGGCTTATTCTGGTTGGGGGGCATTATTCGGAGTTGCTTGCTTAGGAGTCGGGGCTGTAATATTATTATTTGAGTCAAAAAAATAAATTTGACGAATTTTCAAATATTCATAAACCTTTGTTAAGGTAATTATTAATTTACAGGAGATCACGATGAAATCAGCTATATTTGCAGTCCTCGCCTTATTTGTCATGAACACTGCCTTTGCTCAAAGTGCATGTGAAACAAAAGCAGCAGAGAAAAAATTAAACGGTGCCGCGAAAAATAGTTTTGTTAAAAAATGCGAAAAAGATGCGCGTGAGATTTGTGAAAACGATGACATCAGCAAAAGAACAAGTGGTGCTGCAAAAGAGGCACATATTAAGAAGTGCATGAAGGATGCAGTTGGCAACTAATCCATCGGTTGTTTAATGTTTAAAACGGTTCGCAGTTTCTCGCGATACATTCCTTGGGGTTTGTGCATTTTCTTTGCCATTCTTACAGGCTTGCAGTTACAGGTAGGGCATCATGGCATTGATGCCTACCTTTGGTTTGGATTGTTCACTTTTTTAAGTGTGCTTGGGTTTGGGGATGTAACGCAAAAAAAACATGCCATTCTGCGAAACTACCCCGTTTCAGGACACTTACGATTTTTATTTGAAACCTTTCGACCAGAGATTCGACAGTATCTGCTTGAATCCGATACGGAGAAGTTACCTTTTTCCCGGAATCAACGAGCACTTGTTTATCAACGTGCAAAAGGAGCATCTGACAAAAGACCCTTGGGTACCATTGAAGATATTTACAAAAGTGGCACTGAGTGGTTAGCGCACACGATTAATCCGGTAGGACATATACTGCCAGAGGATTTACGGGTAACAGTCGGCGGAGCCTCATGCTTAAAACCCTATTCGATATCTATTTTTAATGTATCAGCAATGAGTTTTGGTTCCTTATCAGCGAATGCGATTATGGCCTTAAATAAAGGCGCCAAAATGGGTAGTTTTGCTCATGACACAGGAGAAGGATCAGTATCGGATTATCACCGACGGTATGACGGTGATTTGATCTGGGAAGTAGGTTCTGGGTATTTTGGTTGTCGAACCGCAGAGGGTCTTTTTGATCCTGAAAAATTTGCGAAAGTTGCTTCTGAGCCGCAAATTAAGATGATTGAAATTAAAATTTCTCAAGGAGCTAAGCCTGGCCATGGTGGTGTTTTACCTGCGGCAAA